>JBPOGC010000008.1:0-34620 GCA_051251795.1 Luteolibacter sp.
ATTCGAACCCACGGAACCCTTACGAGCTCTCTAGTTTTCAAGACTAGCGCAATCGACCACTCTACCACCCCTCCGTTAAGATGCTTCGTTAGTCGCGGGGAGGGATATGATGGTTCCGGAGGGAAATTTCAAGGAAATTTCCAAATGGGCGGTCATTGTTCTTTGGCTTTGTTGACACACGAAAGTCGTTTGCAATTTTGCGCGGGGTCGATAGTCTCCGCCCTTCCCGGTGACGCGCCGGATTCCCCAATGAATACTACTGAACTTTTCGACGAGCATGTCCTTGGGACATACGGCCGGTTTCCTCTGACTCTTGTTGAGGGGAACGGGACGCGTGTTCGGGATGATCAGGGAAAAGAGTATCTGGATTTTTGCATGGGGATTGCTGTTTGCTCGCTGGGGCATTGCCATCCACGCGTGACGGAGGCGATTTGTGACCAGGCGAAGAAACTGACCCATGTTTCAAATCTGTATTACATTGATAATCAAGGACTTCTGGCGGAAGAAATCAATCGGAACCACGTCGGATTGGGCGGAAAGCTGTTTTTTTCCAATTCCGGTGCTGAGGCAAACGACGGTCTGATCAAGTCAGCAAGGCGTTATGGGCATCTGAAGCCACAGAAGGATGGAAAGCCAAGGTTTGAGGTCATCACGTTCCAGCAATCCTTCCATGGCCGGACTCTTGGGAGCATGGCGGCCACAGGACAGGCGAAGATTCAGCAGGGTTTCGATCCGATGCTGCCGGGTTTCCGGTATTTGCCATACAATGATGTTTCCGCTCTGGAAAACGCGGTGAATGAGGAGACTGTCGGCTTTCTGTTGGAACCTGTGCAAGGGGAAGGCGGGATTCACGTGGCATCCAAAGAGTTTCTCGAAGCAGTTGCGGCGCTCTGCAAGAAGCATGACTTGCTGCTGATGTTTGATGAGGTGCAGGCTGGTTTCGGACGTTGTGGCGAAGCGATGGCGTGGCGGGTGAATGCTCCCGGGATCGAGCCGGACGGCATTTCCTGGGCGAAGGGGATGGGTGGCGGAGTTCCGATCGGCTCGTTCTGGTTTAGCGACAGGGAGGTGGATGACAAGGGTACGAAGCTCTCATCGCTGATGGGCGCTGGTTCGCACGGCTCTACTTATGGGGGGAATCCTCTGGTATGCGCTGCCTCGCTGGCGACTCTCAAGGAGATCCGTGAAAAGGATCTGGGGGCGAATGCGGTGCGGCAGGAGAGCCGGATCCGGGAGCAAATTTCTTCCTGGGATCTCCCAGTGATCACAGAAGTCCGGGGACTGGGTCTGCTCCTCGGGATCGGGCTGGATGCCGGGCGGATCCCCACCGGGGGAGCGGAGACCTGTGCCTTGAAACTGACCAAGATCCTAATGTCCAAGGGTCTGCTTCTCGTTCCGGCAGGTCCGGAGACCCTCAGATTGCTACCGCCGCTCAATGTGACGGATGCGGAAGTTGACGAGGCGCTTGCCCTGATCAAAGAGGTATTGAAAGAATTTTAACCAAGAAACCAATCCATGAACCATTTGCTTTCCATTGAAGAACTCACCGCCGGTCAGCTCAGCACGCTCATTTCCGAAGCAGGCACGCTAAAGGCCGAGCGGGGCAATCATACTTCCCAGCCACTGGCCGGCCAGACCTGGGCAATGATTTTCACGAAATCCTCAACACGGACTCGAGTTTCTTTTGAGGTCGGCATCCGCGAGCTTGGGGGTTTCCCGATTTTCCTTTCGAAAAACGACATACAGCTAGGCCGGGGCGAGCCGATCAAGGATACGGCGCGCGTGCTTGGCAGAATGGTGCACGGGGCTGTGATCCGGACTTACGCGCAGCAGGATCTCGTAGACTTTTCCCAGTTCTCCAAGATTCCTACAATCAATGCTTTGACGGATGATGAACACCCCTGCCAAATTTTGGCTGATTTACTGACTGTGAAAGAAAAGTTGGGTGGCTGGAAGGGAAAGAAATTTGCCTTCATTGGCGATGGTTTCTCGAACATGACTCGCTCGTGGATGTGGGCAGCCAGCAAGCTTGGCTTTGAGCTGGCAGTTGCTTCCCCTGTCTCCTGCCAGCCACCTGCTGGGTTTTTGGAGAGCCTAGGGACGGATCTGATCACAGTCTGTGACAGTCCAGTAGAAGCTGTGGCAGGAGCGGACGTTATCAATACGGATGTCTGGCTGTCCATGGGACAAGAGGATCAGAAAGAGAAAGAAGCGGAGTTTTCCGGCTACCAGCTGAATTCCGAGCTTCTGGCAGGCGCTGCTGAAGGCCATATCGTGTTGCATTGCTTGCCTGCATACAGAGGGAAAGAGATCAGCGAGGAGATTCTGGAACTCCATGCAGACACGATATTCCAGCAGGCGGAAAACCGTCTCCATGCCCAGAAAGCCGTTCTGGTTTCTTTGGCACATGGGTGATAATATCAACTCTATGACTACGGATGAACTTGTCGAACTCGCTTGGAAAGCGAGGGAGAATGCTTATGCGCCCTATTCGCAATTCAAGGTGGGCGCCGCCCTTGTTTCGAATAGCGGACAGGTTTTTCCAGGGTGTAATGTGGAGAATATATCCTACGGGCTTACGAACTGCGCGGAGCGGGTTGCAATAGGTGCTGCGGTCACTGCGGGCGTAAGGGAATTCGAAAAGGTGGTGGTCGTAGCGGATACATCCACTCCGGTTTCCCCATGCGGCGCCTGTCGGCAAGTACTCGCGGAGTTTGGGGTAAAGACTGTAATTCTCGCAAACAGATCCGAGCTTGTTGAGTTCTCGATGGAAGAACTCCTGCCAAGGGCAAGCACGGGCATTTTGGATAAGCCGTAACAAAATTGTTCCACATGGAACTTTTTCGACAAACCAGTCGGTGATTGCTTGCCGGGGCAAGAATGCTGTAGGTTTTCCGCCTTCAAGCATGTTCAAGTATCCCAAGCATTATGACGTAATTGTGATCGGCGCCGGTCATGCCGGTGTGGAGGCGGCATTGGCGGCCGCCCGGATGGGGGCTGATGTGGCGGTTCTTACCCAGAATATCGATACGGTAGGCCAGATGTCCTGCAATCCAGCAATCGGCGGCTTGGCGAAAGGTCACATGGTTCGTGAAATCGATGCTCTTGGGGGGATCATGGGGATCAATACTGACGCTACGGGCATCCAGTGGCGTATGCTGAACGCCTCCAAGGGGCCTTCCGTTCGTGCCCCAAGGGCTCAGTGTGACAAGAAAGCCTACCAGTTCCGCTTGAAGGTAGAGCTGGAGAAGGCGGAGGGTGTCGATCTTCATCAAGGTAACGTCGCGGAGCTAGTGGTCGACGGTGAGAGTAGGATCACCGGAATTAGGACATCCCTCGGGATGGAGATCGCGGGAAAGACCGTGATCCTCAGTGCCGGAACCTTCATGCGCGGATTGATGCATGTGGGGCTGAAGAACGAGAAAGGTGGGAGGATGGGGGATGCGATCTCCACTGTTTCTGATTCTCTCAAGCATCTTGGGTTCGATGTGGAACGGTTCAAAACCGGCACGCCATGCAGGCTTAACGGTCGATCGCTGGATCTTTCGAAATGTGAGAAGCAGCCAGGAGATACTCCAATTCCGAAGTTTAGTTTTATGGCAGATCGGATCGAAAAGGGTCGCGACGACCTCTTTACCTTGAATCCTTGGGGTGATCCCGAGTTCCACGTGGAACAAATACCGTGTTGGGTCACCTACACGAACCCCCGAACCCATGAGATTATAGCAAACAATCTCGACCAATCACCAATGTATTGTGGCGTGATTGAAGGAGTAGGGCCGCGTTATTGCCCTTCGATCGAGGACAAAGTGGTTCGCTTTGCTGAAAAGGAGCGCCACCAGGTATTTCTTGAGCCTGAAGGCCGGCACACTTTGGAATACTATGTGAACGGTGTTTCCACCTCTCTTCCCTATGAGGTTCAGCTGAATTTCCTAAGAACCATACCGGGTCTGGAAAAGTGTGAGATCCTCCGGCCTGGATATGCGGTGGAGTACGATTATTGTCCTCCGACCCAGCTGAAATCCACCTTGGAAACAAAGCGTGTGGAGGGATTGTATTTTGCGGGACAAATCAACGGAACCTCCGGCTACGAGGAAGCGGCAGGGCAGGGGTTGATCGCAGGGACGAATGCCGCTTTGAAAGTGCAAGGCAAGCCGGCCTTCATACTTGGGCGTGACGAAGCATACCTTGGCGTGATGATTGATGATCTGGTCACCAGAGGCTGTACGGAACCTTACCGGATGTTCACCAGCAGAGCGGAATACCGGCTCTTGCTCAGGCAAGACAATGCGGATCTCCGCTTGACCCCCAAGGCCGCCGAAATTGGCTTGGCTGGAGGGGAGAGAGTCGAACGGGTAACCAAAAAGGCAGAGGAGCTCAAGCGTGCGGATCGCTGGATTAGGAAAACGACGTTTGAGGGTGTGAAGCTGGATCATTGGTTCCGCCGTGCTGACAAGGGTTGGGAGAGCCTTCCTGATGAGTTTCTCAAAGAATTTTCCAAAGAGACCTGGCCGCTGATTGAGACTGATTTTAAATACGAGGGGCATCTCAACCGCCAGCAGCAGCAAATCAACCGTATGTCGAGGCAGGAGGAGAAGCTGATACCAGAGGGTGTGGACTTTGAAGCTGTTCCAGCCCTGAAGAGGGAAGCACAGATACGGTTCTCTGAGATTCGGCCGACTACCATCGGCCAAGCTGCACGTATACCTGGCATTACCCCTGCAGATGTCGCAATTCTAGTTGTCTGGCTGGAGAAAGAAAACCGTTCAAGGGAAATTGCTAGCGACTAAGGTTCAGTAGTTTACGCGGTGCGCAAGCGATAATTTTTTCTTTGGGATTTTATGATGACATCTTGGAATACGGGTGTCGTGTGTGGTCATGAAGAAAAAATACATCACAAAAGCACCATTGATCTTTGCCGCTACAGCACTCGTTTTTTCGGGAACAAGTAGCCTCCTTTTTGCCGAAAGCCAGGCGATCACTCCTAAGAAGCAAGCGGTCACTCCGATGGCCGAAAAAAAGAATATCGTTGAAATCGCATCTGAGGCCGATGACTTCTCAACCTTAGTAGCAGCAGTCAAAGCTGCCGGGCTTGCTGAAACACTGTCAGGCGAAGGCCCGTTCACAGTGTTCGCACCTACAAACGCTGCTTTTGAAGCTCTTCCGGAAGGAACGGTTGCTGAATTGCTCAAGCCGGAGAACAAAGACAAGCTTGTGGCGATTCTCACATACCATGTCGTTCCCGGAAAAGTTATGGCAGCTGATGTGAAACCTATGGAGGTTGGAACTGTAAACGGAAGTGAAGCGACAATCACTGTCGAAGGTGAAACGGTAATGATTGATGATGCGAAAGTCATCAAAACTGACATAGAAGGCTCCAATGGTGTGATTCACGCGATTGACAAAGTGATCATGCCAGCAGCCGAGTAAGTTATTCTAAGACTCCGGTAGCAGAACAAATTATAAATCAAATCGCAGGGCATTCGGGAAACCGAATGCCCTGTTTTTTGCGGAAAATTTCAAACACCCCTTTTCTACTATAGACGTAGTAATTAAACCACTCTTCGGTTTTGCCGTCCGATAACCCAGGCAGTGGCACCACCGCAGCCCAAAGTAACGCCAAGAAGAAGCCAGCCATTGAATCTCATTGTCTCGATCTGGCCTGAAACGGCGGTATCGTCGTTGAGTTCGACCAAAGAGGGGGATCCTTCATCGTCACTGAGATCGTCCGGCAGCTTGTCGTCAAGGTGGGTGAGGGTATGGTAGAAGGGAACCGGCTTTTCCAAGGCGAGGAAAACATGCCTTGGTTTCTTGTTCCGGTAATCGTTCCGGAACGTTTCCGCCTCGCGAATGAGGAGATCGATTCGTTCGTTCACAAAATAGGTGTAGGCCGGTTTGATGTCTTCCTCGTTGCCCTCAGGCCAGACCTTCATTGTGGAAACCTCGATGGGCGTTCCCTCGTTCACCGTGCGCCGGATTCGTTCCACCAGTTCGCGTGCCTCGGGTTCACTGCGCGCGCCGGAGGCCAGCAGGCGGCGGAGACCCTCCTTTACCATTTCGAAGCGCTCCACCTCCGCCTCTGACATCGAGCCGCCCTTGTCCCTGACACGCTCGATCTTTCGTTGCATCCGGATGCGCTCCAGCTCGAAGGGATTCCGTGTCGCCTGGGCAACCACGATACCCTCGAAGGCATAGCGCAACGGCATGACCATCGCAGGCACAGGTACGCCGCCGCGTTCCCGCTCCAGTCTTGATTCATTGAACAGCCCCCGGTTCATTTCCTTGTAGGGAACCAGGGCTCCGGCGAGAAGCATCTGCGGAACCAGCAAAAGCGGCACTGCGGTGAGGGCGGCTCGCTCGGTTTTCACCATTGATGAAATGAGCAAGGCCATGCCAGTGCCCGTCAGTGCCGTGAGGGTCATCCAGACCCAATGATAGAGCAGGACGCCTTCGATTTCCAAAAAGTGATTTCCGACCAGGAGGTAGGTGAAGCATTGCATGGCGGCGACGAGCCCGAGTGCCAGGAACTTGGCAGCCACATACGATATGCCGCTGGGCTGGCAGTTCCTTTCGCGGCGAAGTATGGCGCGATCACGGAGGATCTCGGTGGCGGAGTTCGTCAGGCCAAGGAACATCGCAACCGTGATACTTAAGAAAAGATAGGCGGGTATATGCAAGGCGGTGGAAAACTCGTATTTCCCCTCGGGCGAAGACCGGAGAGTGATGGCGATCAGCGCGGCGAGAACCGGAGCTTCCAGGAAAGTGCTGTAAAGTGTCCCACGGTTCCGGATTTTGGAAAGCAGGGAGCGCTCGAAGTGAGTCGTGAAAACGAGCATGACCGCCCGCCAGCGTCTCGTAGGAGCGGGAGGGAGGGGGAAGCGGCCGCCCTTGCCTGTTTCGCCCAAGTTACTGGCGGGGTTGGTATCCTTTTGCAGACTCCTGAGGAGTGAAAGGCTCTCGTAACGTTCTTGCCAGAAGGTGGGGGCAAAGCGCCTTGCCGCGCCGGTGTGGCCGCCGTCACCGATGGGGTTGAGCGGTGTTTCAAGAACATCGAAAACGAAATCCGCGCCCAGCGGTGTCTTTGCGACCATGGCGGGATGGGAAATACCGAGCTCGCCGCATGCGTCGCGGAAATAGGCGACCATCGAGGCCGGCGTTCCGAAAAACGCCATTTTCCCGCCACCGTCCAGCAACAGAACCTTGTCGAAAAGTCTGAGGACGTTCGCACCGGGGCGGTGCAGCGAGGCGATGACGATTTTTTCCCGGGCAAGCGCGCGGAGAGTCTCGGCGACATGCTCGGAGTCCTTGGAAGAGAGACCGGAAATGGGCTCGTCAAAAAGGAAGACTTCGGCGCGGCTACCAAGATCCAGGCCGAGGTTGAGACGGCTGCGCTCGCCCCCTGAAATGGTTTTCTCTCCCGGTGAGCCAACTTTTCGGGAGGCGATGCGCTGCAGGCCAAGCTCGGCAAGCATGCTGTCCACCCGGCGGTCGTGCTCTGCCAGGACAAGGCCAGGCCGCCGGACCATCACCGCGTGCCGGAGATGCTCGCGGACGGTGAGTTGTGGATTGAGCGCCTCTTCCTGAGGCATGTTTGCGATGAAGGGAACCAGGCTTTCGCGATGGTTGTAGAGCGAGATTCCGTTGAGCTTCACCTCGCCGCGGGTGGGCTTTCGCTGGCCGGAAAGAACGTTAAGGAGGGTGCTTTTTCCACTGCCACTGGGTCCGATGATACAAAGCATCTCGCCACGCTTCACGCCAAAGTTCACCTCGTCCAACGCACGGGAGTCTTTGCCGAAATTGTGCAACAGGCCCTCGATGTCCATTGACTCGATCTGGGTGCGCTCTTCATCGAGGAATCCATCGGAAAACCTGCAGCGCACAGCCTGGCTTCCGGAAAGGCGAATGAGCGACCCATCCCGCAGGGAGGCGCGTTGGCGGATCGGGAGCCCATCTACCATTACGGTTCCGCCTGCCTCCATGACTTCCAGCTTCCCGGTGGCCGACTCATCATCGTAGCGGATAAAAAGAACGGTGCGGGGGGCGAGTTTTGCGCCCAGCAGAAGATCGCCACTGCCCAGTGCCGCGGCGTCGTTTGAGACCAGGTATTCCTGTCTTTCGGTAGCGAGGCGGAATCGTCGGCTCGACTGCAAGGCGCGCTTGCGAAGATCGTTTACAGTAAGGCTGAAGCCGGACGCGCCACCGATGCGTTCGTGGTTTTTGCAGCGGACTTTGTCGCCTTTTTTCAAGGTTGCGGAGCTTCCGGCGTGGAGTTCCGTATCCGCCAGCACGATCACCTCGGCATCGAGCCCGAAATTTACCCGCAGGCTGCTGTGTCTGGAGCGGGTGCGCTCTGCGATGAGACCTTCATCGCCCGAACTCAGATAGAGCGAGGGCATACTGCCCATTTTCCGTACATCGAGGAAAAACCGGAGGTCGTCGAAAGTGATGAGCCATCCGGGGATAACGAGCTCCTGACGTTCGCGGAAACGCATGAACGCACCTTTCACAAGAGATTTCCCGCGCACCCAGAGAGGGGCGTCGCCGGTATTTCTAAGGAGCATGAGATCCCCGGCGCGATAGATTCGGAATTCCTGGGCTCCTGCGGCCGGGGGCAAAATCACATCCGCTTCGCGTGTGCCAAAGACCAGCCGCTCGAAGGGCAGATTCTCCGCCTCTTCCCGCTCAGCATCGGAGCCGCGCATCTCGAGGAGTATGGCCGCTCCAAGCTCCGGCTTGCCGAGCCGCCGCATGAAGATCTCGAAGCTCGCCCGGCTGCGCTCCGAGCGTCCCGCCGCGTCGACCAGGGTGAAAAGTTGCAAGCCTACGGAGAGTTTTCCTTCGTCATCCAGGGTTTTGCGCAAATCGGTAGCGAGACCCTGGAGGGGCTTGGGGGTTTTCACAGCGCGCCTGAGACGGCGCGTGAGCCAGCCGTGATCCACTTCCGGAAAAGCGCTGCGGAGCATGTCGAGAATCAGATCCGCCTCCGTGGCGCTGAGGACGTCATCGAGAGTGGCAAAGGCGGCAAACGCATCGATCAGCGCGCCGACATTTCCCTCAAGGCGCTTGCCAAGCCTCCCATAGCGGGCGTTTCTTGCCAGCCAATCGACTTGCTTCTTCTTCAGAGCATCCCATGGTTTGTCCACGGACTCCCGTCCCGCGCTCTGCTCTCCGTCACCTTCCATTTGTGAAACCAAGCTGCCAGACCAAGAGCGACCCGGCAAGTAATAGGCTCAACGGGGAAATTGCATTGACAATCAACTCTAGTCCTCAATGCTGAGGCCGGAATAACAACCAAGGTAATTATAGTGGATAGTGATTTGTTGCATACGGAAAAGATTTTATCGGACAGGAAAACTTTCTTCCTGGATTTGAAACAGAACTCGCGCGGGATGGTCGTCAAGATCACGGAAGACGTGAGTGGAAACAGGGACACCATCATGGTTCCTGCGGAAATTCTAGGTGATTTCATCGCCGCGCTTACCGACATCCAGACGACAGCCGAAGAGAATCAGTAAGCTGCTTTCAGCTTGAAGGGCTGCCTTTGGATTGCAAGCATCTGTTAGGAATCGTTAAGGTTCCGTGCAACGAATGAACAATCCATCAGTCAATATCGCCAGGCTGCTTTATCTTATCGTCTGCCAGGCGGCGGGTGTAGCCATCGCGCTTAGCACGAGTGGCACGCCGATTGAGATTTCCGCGACAATCGGCCTTGTGATCGGCCTTGTGATCGGGTTGAGCTTTATCGGTGTTGAGAAGCTGATCGAGGGCTTTACGTTGCGCGGTTTTTCCACGGCTACTTTCGGCCTCGGAGTTGGGTTGCTCTGTGCATGGCTGCTCACACGGGTGGAGATATCAAAACTCCTTGAGCTGGCATTGCGCGATATCGTGGGAGACGACTCGGACAGTGAGGCCGCGGTTGAATCCCTGCGTCTGGCTCTTGATGTGACGCTTTATGCGAGTCTGGGTTTTCTGGGAGCCGCTCTGGCTTTGCGAAGCGACCGGGATGACTTCGCCTTCATTATTCCTTACGTGCGTTTCCGGCAGGATGCGAACAGCGGGCAACCCATCGTGCTGGATGCGGAGACGATCATGGACGGGCGGATCCTCGGGCTTTTTGCTTCGGGGTTTCTCAGTGGCAGGCTGATTGTCGCCCAGTTTGTCTTGGAGGAAATCCAGACCCAGGTGGAGCAATCCGGAAATGGCAGCAAGCAACGTGCGCAACGGGGATTGGAGAATCTGGAAAAGCTCCAGGCCTCTCCGGAAATCCAGATTTCCATCACACAGGCAAAGACCTCTCCTGAAGCGCAAACACTGGATGCGAAGCTGATCGAAGCTGCGAAATTCTTCAGCGCCAGGTTGTTCACGCTTGATGAAGGCCTCACGAAGATCGCCAAGCTACAGGGTGTCCAGGTTCTGAACCTGAACGAACTGGATCTGGCTCTGAGGCCGTCGGTTGCCGTGGGGGAGAAACTTCACATCGCGCTCGTCAGACCTGGAAAGGAAGAACATCAGGCGGTTGGCTATTTGCCGGACGGGACGATGATCGTTGTGAACCAGGCAGCCGGAGAAATCGGTAATACGGTGAACGTAGTAGTTGTCACGACATTACAGACGGCCAGTGGGCATTTGATTTTCAGTGAACTTGACCAGGGCTAACAAAGCTCGAATACAGTCACTTCCGGGCGGATGTTGAAACGGACCTGATGCAGGTAGCCGAGGGCGCGGTTGATATACAGATCCCGCCCGTCTGCCAGCGGTATATGGCCGCTGGTATATCGGCGGTTTTTCACAGGTAGCAATGGTGGTGGCAGGAAAGGCGGCTTGCACTGCCCTCCGTGTGTATGTCCGGCGAGCACCCAGCCTTTGTATCCCGCCCAGCCCGTTTCATCGAGGCTGTCGGGATTATGGCTCAAAGCTATCGCGGCCTTGTCGAAGTCCATTTTTGAAAACGCTTTCTCCGGTTCAAACTGTCCTGCCCATAGATCGTCCAAGCCTATGATCTGCAGCCCGTTTATCTCGAGGATTTCGTTTCTGAGGACTGGGATGTCCATGGCTCCGAGCTGGGAAATGATTTTTTGTGCCCAATGCTCTTCCGCCCAGTTTACGCCATAATCGTGGTTTCCCAGTATCGCGGCCGTTCCGAGTGTCCCTTTTGGCAGCCGGGGGAAGGCTTTCTTCATTTCTTCCTCGGTATGATTGTCCAGTGAGATGAAGTCTCCTGTGTAGACCACGATATCCGGCTTCAGATCGGATATTTTTTGGAAGCTTTCTAGGAGGTAGTCTACCGAGGTGCGACCCACATGGATGTCGCTGAATCTGGACAAGGGTTTTCCCTTTGAGGCTTTCCGGAATGTTTTTGACGGGTAGCTTTCGTTCGACGAATTCCAGCCAAAAGGGCTCAATCAGTGCGGTGTATCCCATCAGAGCGGTTCCGCCCAATCCCAGGCTTAATATCCGTCTGCGCGTGAAAAGTTTCCGTTTTGGTTTCGCATTCATCCGTGCCTACTCTCGCCTGCCACAGGCTCTTAGACAATCATGACTCTCACGGAAATCGCCTCGTATTTCGCCTTACCCGGAACAATTACTTCGCAAGAGGAGATTCCCACCGGCCTGATCAACACCACACATCTGGTGAGCTGTGGAGAGGAGCGTTTTATTCTACAGTCTCTCAATACGAATGTGTTCAAGCGTCCGGATCAGGTGATGGAAAACATCGCTTTGGTAACGGGGCATCTCGCCAAAGTTGTTTCCACGAGACAGCTGGAACTGGTTTCCACAGTTGGCGGCGAAGGTTGGCTTAGCCTGGAAGATGGAACGGTCTGGCGCTGTTTTCCGTTTCTGGAAAATACCCGGAGCTTCGAGAAGATCAGCTCTCCGGATCTGGCCTTCCGTGCGGCTGCTGCTTTTGGGGGGTTCCAGGCGAAGCTGGCGGATCTTGATGCGAGTGCTTTGCATGAGACGATCCCTGATTTCCACAATACCCCGGTGTATTTGGAAAAGCTCTTTGCTACCGCTAAGGAGGATTCCTGCATGCGGCTTGGCAATTGTGTGGAAGAGTTTGATTTCATCACTTCCCGGAAAGGGCTTGCCTCGATCCTCGTCGATGCAGGTTTGCCACTGCGCATTACCCACAATGACACGAAGATTTCCAATATCCTTTTCCCACTCAACGAAGATGAAGCACCCGTTGTGATCGATCTGGATACGGTGATGCCCGGTCTGGCGTTGTTTGACTTTGGCGACCTCGTCCGCTCCGCCGCGGCAGTATCTGATGAGAGCGAAAATGATGTGACGAACATCAGATTGGATCCCGTTCTTACCGAGAATTTGAAAGCTGGTTATCTCTCGACCGCATCGGCGTTTCTGACTGAGGGGGAGATTGCTTTGCTGGATACCTCGGTGAAGGTCATAACCTTCGAGCTGGCAATCCGTTTCCTGACGGACTATCTACTAGGAGACCAGTATTTCAAAATAAACTCACCGGATCACAACCTGCGGCGAGCAAGGAATCAGTTGGCTCTGCTGAAATCGATGTGAAATTCATTCCAGCCCCAGGGACTTGCGGACGCTTGGATCTTTCAGGGCTTCGGTGATCATAGGGTGGCGGAGAAGGGTGCTGAACTGACCTTCGGTAGCGAGGGTTTTCAGTTCGGGATCATCCACGATGATCGCACGGGGATAAGGTTTTCCCGTTTCCGGATTGATGACTGGCTCCAGGTTCCCATTTGAGACTATCCACTTTGCAAGCTGGAGACGTGGCGCGGTGGCGACCGGGTCGAGTTTTTCCATGAGCCACTCGGGAATGGCTGCGGAGATGGAATTGTTCAGGCGGGTCGCCAGACTGGGCGTTTCGCTCGTCTCGATGGAGTTCCTGATTTCAGCGACGGCGCTTCCGTGACGGATGAAAGTGGCAATGGTAAGAGAAATGAGAATCGCTGGAATGATCGCGGCCACGAGACGGAAAAGAAACCTTCCGGGTCTCCTGGGCGCAGACTCCTCATCATTGTCTGGAACCGGAGTCCGGATCAGTTTTGTGATCTTCCGCAGGATGAAGAAGGTCAGGATTGCCGCGATGACTGGCAGTCCGGTGGTTATCAGATTGGAGTTTTTGCCAGTGAGATCGAAGGCGATGGCGGGGGAGTGTTGCCAGACGCGGAAGCCGACCCACGCGCTGATCAGTAGGAACGCGGTGCTGAGAAATGTGCGCAGTAAGCCGCGAACAAAGATATAACCGGCACAGATTCCAAAAATAATCAGGGCTGCGGTGCCCAGGGAAATTTCCGGCAGTGCGTCCATGGTTTATGGGTTTCTCTGGATGGCGCGCTGGCGGAGAAGGTGGTCTGTGAGGACGAGTGTGGCCATTGCCTCGACGATAGGCACCGCACGGGGCAGGACGCAGGCATCGTGGCGGCCACGGCCTTGGAGTTTGGTGGTCTCACCGGTGTCTGTGATGGTGTCTTGCTCGGAAATGATCGTCGCGGTGGGCTTGAAGGCGACGCGGAAGACGATGTTCTCCCCGTTGGAAATACCGCCCTGGACTCCTCCCGAATGGTTGGTGGTGGTGGCGACTTTTCCGTCCTTCATGATGAAAGGGTCGTTGTGTTCCTTTCCGGTGAGGAGTGTACCTTGGAAGCCGGAGCCGATCTCGAAGCCTTTGGTCGCGGGGATGGAGAGCATGGCTTTTGCGAGTTCTGCTTCCAGCTTGTCAAAGATCGGCTCGCCCAGGCCGGGAGGGCAGTTTCTGACAACGCATTCGATCACGCCGCCAACGGAGTTCCCCTCGGAGCGGATTTTTTTGATGTGCCCGATCATGGCATCAACGGAAGCGGGATCTCCGGTGCGGACGATGTTCGACTCGATGTCATCCACGGTGACTGTGGCGGGATCGACCTCGGCTTTGAGGTGTTGGATGGTGCTTACCCAGGCGAGGATTTCGATACCAGGGGCGAAGGTGTCCAATACCTGTCTGGCGACTGCGGCTGCGGCGACACGGCCTATCGTTTCACGGGCGGATGCACGGCCACCACCGGAAGGTGCGCGGATGCCGTACTTCGCATCGTAGGTGTAGTCCGCGTGGGAAGGGCGGTATTTCACGGCCATGTCCGTGTAGGCGGAAGGGCGCTGATCGGTGTTCCGCACCATGATGGAAATGGGTGTGCCGAGAGTTTCGCCATCGTGCAGGCCGGAGAGGACTTCGGCGGTATCGGCCTCCTTGCGGGGTGTGACGATTTCCGATTGGCCGGGGCGGCGTCGATCCAGCTCGTGCTGGATGTTTTCAAGGGAAACGGGAATTTGCGGTGGGCAGCCGTCGATAATGACGCCTACGCCTCCGCCGTGTGACTCGCCGTAGGTGTGGATGCGGAAAATTTCGCCGAAGGTGGAAGACATTTGTTTTGGAAAGCTTGAAACGCTGAATACCGGATCGTAGCCCGGGTGATGATTATTCCAAGTGCTTTGCGAGCTTGAAAGGAACGAGAAAACGAAGGAGGGCGCGTGGGGACGGGGGGCGGATTTGCAGGCAGGCGAGGGAGCCTTTTCTGACCTCGATACTTGCGCTGGCGGTGCCGAGGGTGTGCTCGATGAGGTTGGAAAGATCCGGCTCGTGGCCGACGATCATGACGCGCTCGAAGTCCGGGAAGGCGCTAAGTTCTGACAAAGCCAGCTCCGGTGACATGCCGCAGGCGAGCCAGTCGCAGACAAGCGCTTCCGGGATACCGGCCTCGGTGGTGAAAGCCTCGGCGGTCTGTTTCGTGCGGATGAGCGGGCTGGCCAGGACGATGTCCGGAAGCATTTCCGAAGCTTTGAGAATGCGTGCGGCGTTCCGTGCCTGCTCGCGGCCTTTTTCCTCAAGCTCGCGATGGAAATCACGTTGGCCGGATGGCGCTTGGTCGAAGGCCTTTCCGTGGCGGAGTATGAGCAGTTGCATACAAGTCGATTTACATTGTCATACCACCATCCACTGCAAGAACCTGGCCGGTGATGTAGCGGGCGGATGGGCTTGCGAGATAGCATACAGTATCGGCGATGTCTTTGGTTGTGCCGAAGGATGCGAGGGGGATTTGTCCAATCACTGCCTCTTTTACTTTGTCGGACAGTTCATCGGTCATGTCGGTGGTGACGAATCCGGGGGCGACGGCGTTGCAGGTGACGGCACGACCCGCTAGCTCGCGGGCGATTGCTTTTGTGAAACCGATGAGGCCTGCCTTGCTGGCGGAGTAGTTTGCCTGGCCGGCGTTTCCGATGATGCCGATGACGGAGGCGATGTTGATGATGCGGGAGTTTTCGCCTTTCATCAGCGGACGCATGAAGGCTTTGACTGTGTTAAAGGAGCCTTTGAGATTGGTGTCGATCACTGTGTCCCAGTCGCCTTCCTTCATACGCATGAGCAGGCCGTCGCGGGTGACTCCGGCGTTGTTCACGAGGATGTTCACCGGGCCAAGCTCTTCGCCGATTTTCTTGGCGACTGCCTGGACGGCTTCGTGATCGGCGACGTCCACGGCATAGGCGGTGCAGGTGCCGGGGTGTGTTTTGTTGATTTCCTCTGCGGCTCCTCCGCAGCTGGATTCGCTGCGGCTGATGAGGGCTACTTTCGCTCCCTGGGCTGCGAAGCTGCGGGCGATTTCCTGGCCGATGCCGCGTCCGGCACCTGTTACGACGACGATTTTATCTTGGAAGGTCATGTTTGGATTATGTGGGATGGGTTTCTGAAAGGAGCTTTCCGAATTGTAAGAGGGCGGTCGAGTATTTCCCTGCGCAATCCGTGTCGGGATGTAACAAGGAGTCTGCGGAGGGTTTGCAGAATGTTTTCTGAAGTTCGGTGAGATCGTGACCCGCGGCGGTCGCGGCGATGAGCGCGGCGCCCAAGGCGGCGGAGTCCGCGACGTCGAGACGCTCCACGGGTGCCTGGAAAACGTCCGCGACGAGCTGGGCGATGCCGTCGTTTTTCGAGGCCCCACCGGTGAGGCGTATGCTTTCGGTGGCGACGCCCATCCAGCCGGAGTGGAGCTTCATGTTGAGAAACTGTCCTTCCAGAAGAGAGCGGATGCGCAGGGCGGGGGTCTCTTCCTCGGTGAAACTGGAGACGGGTTGGCTGGATTCGAGACGCGGGGTGCTCTCAGGGCCGTAGAAGGGGAGGGTGGTGTTTTTCCCGGCGGAGTTTTTTGTTTTTTCCAGGGCTTCCTTGTCAAACGCCGCCCAATCGACCCCGAGTTCATCGCGCAGGGCTTCACGGGCGAGGGAGCCATTACGGAAACAGATCAAGGACATGAAGCCACCGGCCGGATTCCCGAAGACGTGGCCGAAGCCCTGTGGGTCGGTTTTCGCCCCGGGCATGGCGGCGAAGAAGGTGTCACTTGTACCGAGTGAGATCACGACCTGTCCGGGCGTGGTCGCGCCCATGCCGACGAGGGACGCGGGATTGTCACCTGTGAATGGTATGACCTTGCAACTACTGGGCAGACCGTATTTCGTGACGAAATAGCTGGAAATCGTTCCCGCGCTATTCAGGCAGGATGTGGGCGGAAGTAGTTTTTCTGCAAGGCCGGGTGCGGTGGCCTCCATGAGTTCGTGATCCCAGTTGAGATTCGCGAGGTTCAGCAGATTCATCCCGGCGCCGTCTCCGAAATCGATGGGAACGGATTTCCCGGCCAGGACTGATGCGATGAATGAGCTGACGAGGTGGATGCGGGTGGTATCCGCGTATCCGGCCGGGTCGGTTTTGAAAAATTTCCGGATCTGCGGACCGGTGAAACGCTCGATGGCTACTGAGCCGGACCGTGAGCAGGTTTCGCCAGCTCCGCCGAGAGATTTCTCGATCTCACGGCACTCTTCGCCAGTGGAGGCGTCCATCCAGATGGGAGAGGTGTTTCGTGAAAACGTGGGGGAGAGCTGGGAGGAAAGGTTGGCTTCCGGATTGAGGGTGGAGACTGTTGGCTCGAACGCCGCGTTCAGGTAGACGGAGCCGTGTTGCTGGCCGGAGCCGGCGATGTGGGTGATGTGCGAGAGGTCTGTTACCGAAGAAAGTTTTTTGAAAAGTAGATCGAGGGCGTCCAGCCACATACGAGGGTCGGCATGGACTTCGCCGTTTTTCCCTCCGGGAATAAAACCACTCGGCGCTTTGTAGTCAGGGAGATCCTGGCCGAAGTTCACGGATATGTTTGCTATGACTTCGTCAGAATCCGGCGAGATCAGGATCGTGCTGAGCGATTGGGTGGAGGAGTCTAGGCCAAGATACATGCTGATAAGATCGGTTTATGCCGGGACAATGGAAATCACAAAAAGAAAAGAGCGGCTGCCGAAGCAACCGCTCTTGGGAATCAATAGTCGTTAGACTCTAGATTAGAAGCTTACTGCGAGGGAAACACCACCGAAGAGCTCGTTCTTAGCACCGCCGTAAAGAGCAGTGGAGTCGCCAGCTGCGCCGCCGGCAACAGTGCCGCCTTCGCTGAGAGACCATGAGTGAGCCACGAACGGGGAGACAACTGCGTCACCTGCGAAGTTCCAGTCGAGGGAAACCTTGGCAGTTACGTGAACGAGGTCGCCTTCTTCGATGAGGTAACCTGTGGTTGCACCTGTGCTGAGTGTAAGGCATGGGCTAAGCTCGAAGCCTTTGCCGATGAAGAGCTCAGTGTAGCCGTCGTTGTCGGTTTCCACAGCGTGGAAGTAAGTAAGGGAGGTCTCAAGACCTGCGAACTCACCTGCGATGGAGAAGTATGCTTCTTGTGCGTCGTCAACGATGTTGTTCGGGAAGTGGTAGAAGATGTAACCTGTTGCGAGGGTCAAAGGACCAACGTTGTAGGAAACTTCACCATATACATCGAGCTCGTCGTATGAAACGTCAGCACCTGGTGTGAAAGGAGCGTCGTTAACGCTGCCGTACCATGCGCCTGCGCTGAAGCCGAGGCCATTGTCCAGTTCACCGGCGATGTCGAAACCAGCCTCAACGAGGTCGGTGCCGAGGTCGATGCCGCGGAAGATGTACTGGCTCGTGTAAGCAGTGTGGATTTCGTATTCGATTTCAGCCGAGGCGTTGCCAGCCACGAGGGCGGAGGCTGCCGCCAGGGCGCCGATTGTTTTGCAGTAGTTTTGCATTGTAGTTGTTGTTGTTGTTTGTGTTGCTGGTAGCGTCCCCACCTGAGCTGTTGCGACTCAGAAAAGGATGTTGGTGCAGTTAAGCACCGGGCATCAAATTCCTAACCAGTGCAGTGGGTGGGATATACTTAAGACATCCTTACCAACTGTCCAGCTTTAAAATCGATACACAGTGCTTCCCTGCGTGAGGAGACTTTTAGTAGCGCTCCTGTCTGCTTACAAGAAATTTTTCGCGTTCTCCTGGAGATCCCAAAGCCTTGATAATACAACGCTTACAAAGATTCCTTTCTGGTAAAACACTCTTGGCACGGGGTTTGCTTTTTTGGCCTTCGCCAATCCCGCGCCGAACTGTCGGCACGAATAAGCAACAACATATCCGACAACCCCGACCAATATGATCAGACGACATCCAAAAACATTACGAGCGCTCGCCCTTGCGGCCGCTGCTTGTTTCGCAATCCCGCTCATGCCAGCGACCGTTTACGGTCAGGACGAAGCCGCCCCGACCGTAGAGGTTGTGGAGGCGGAAGTAGTAGCCGTAGAGGCTGTTGAGGCAGAAGAAGCCCCTGCAGAGGGCTCCTACGAAGCTTTCATGGCTTCCCCTGACGCGGCCATGTTCACAGTGAACAACTTGTGGATCCTGATTTCTGCCGCACTCGTCTTCATCATGCACCTCGGCTTCTCGGCAGTTGAGTCCGGCCTCTGCCAACGGAAGAACACAGTGAACATTCTTTTCAAGAACGTGTTCATCGTCTGTATCGGAGCCCTTGGCTACATGGCCTACGGCTTCAACGCAATGTATCCGGGCTTCGAACAGGCTGCAGGCAGCTTCTTTGCTTTCGGAACTCCGCTCACCAACAGTTTCTCCGGTGCAGACATCGGTGCGAACATGACCGGTGAATACGCTGACTACACCTACTGGGCAGACTTCATCTTCCAAGCAATGTTCGCAGCTACTGCCGCAACCATCGTTTCCGGTGCAGTTGCTGAGCGTGTGAAACTCGGATCGTTCATGATCTACGCGACTCTCCTCGTTACTTTCCTCTACCCTATCACCGGTTCATGGGAGTGGGGCGGCGGCTGGCTCAACGGCTTCGGTGGCGATGCTGCTGACACCACTGGTCAGTTCATCGACTTTGCAGGTTCATCCCTCGTTCACGCCTTCGGTGGTTTCGCAGCACTTGCAGCGATCATCGTTCTCGGCCCACGCCGTGGCAAATACACCAAGGACGGCGTTAAGCCAATCCTTCCGCACAGCCTTCCGCTTGCAGCGATCGGTGTATTCCTCCTCTTCCTCGGTTGGTTCGGCTTTAACGGCGGCTCCGTCCTCAGTGCTGACCCACAAAGCGTTTCCCGCGTATTCGTTACTACCGGCATGGCTGGTTTCGGTGGTGGCCTCGCAGCGATCTTCACATCATGGATCGTTCTCAAGAAGCCTGATCTCTCCATGGGGCTCAACGGTATGCTTGCCGGTCTTGTTGCTATTACTGCTGGTGCAGGAGCGATCACTCCTTGGGGTGCTGTGCTCGTCGGTGCCATCGGTGGTGGTCTCGTAGTGATGTCCGTTCTGTTCTTTGATAAGCTCAAAATCGACGATCCAGTCGGTGCTGTTTCCGTTCACGGTGTGTGCGGTATCTGGGGTACCCTCGCAGTTGGTATCTTCGGTAAAGAAGAGCTGGCAGGTGAGATCATCTCCTTCAAAGCTCAGCTGATCGGCACAATTTCGATCTCAGCTTTTGCCTTCATTACTTCACTTGCTCTCTTCCTCATCCTGAAAGTAATCATGGGTGTGCGTGTTGATGCACAGGAAGAAGAAGAAGGCCTTGATATCGCAGAGCATGGCGCTCCTGCCTACAGCGATGGCGTATAACAATTCTTACTAAGGAATCTCACAAGACGGGCGGGCTGGAAACAGTCCGCCCGTTTTCGTTTGCCGATATGTCATCATCGTTTAGGAACGTGTTTGTGAAACGAAACATGATCCGTGTACTACTTGCCGCGTTGCTGGTTTTGTTGACGGTCTTCGCGGCGTTGGTCTTTTCCGCGGATTTCTCCAAAGATCCGGATCCTGGAGCCCTTTTTGAAATCCAAGCCGTGCGGCTGGAGAGGGATCAATCTTATTTCTGGCTGGAGGTTCACCTGAAGAAAAGCGGTGAGAAAGACCATGATCTCGAGAAGCTGCCAAAACTTGTCACTTCCACGGGAAAGATTCACAGGCCTGCTGACACGGTTTTTGCAGGAACGCCTGAGAAGGGGTTTTCGGAAATCTGGTATAAATTCTGGCTGGAGGAGAAAGACCTGAAAGGAACCCTGAAGCTGGAAATGAATGAAGGAGTGCTGACTGTGAAGTCCAGCGATGGAGCCCCTTCTCTGGAGTCAGGAAAAGAGAAGACGATACGGAACGCCGACTGGGGAAAAATATGGCTTGGCTTCTGATAGATAACTCAAACTCACGGACGAAACTTGCCCTGGGTGATGAGTCCGGCCTGCTTGGGTGGCGGTCTGTGGGCGCGACTACGGATCTTGACTCAGCTTCCTTGGAAAAACTGCTCAAGGGCGCGGACTTCAGCGGAGTGGTTGTGGCGTCTGTCGTTCCGGAGAAAGCGAGTTTTCTGAAAGGGTTTTTCAAGAATCGGTGTGAGCTGCACCAGCTCACTTTTCGCAGCCCGCTTGGCTATGGGTTTGACCTGGAGCATCCCGAGCAGATCGGGAACGACAGGTTGGCGAATGTGGTCGCCCTGAAAACGAATTATGGTTTTCCGGGTATCGCTATAGATTTTGGAACGGCGGTGACGTTCAGCGTTCTTTCCGGGCAGGGGGAATTCTGCGGCGGTGCGATCGCGCCGGGTATGGATGTGATGACTTCCTACATGCATTCCAGGACTGCCCAGTTACCCAGCATCGATATTGGCGATCCCTCATCCGCGATAGGGAAAACGACTGAGGATGCAATGCGGGTGGGAGCTGCCTTCGGCCACCGGGGGATGGTGAAAGGAATTTTGCAGCAGCTCTCCCGTGAGATTCCAGAGCCTTTCCAGGTGGTGGCGACAGGTGGTGGCGCACGTTTTGGAAGCAAGGGGATTGATGCGATCCAATCGGTTGACCCGGATCTTACTCTGGAAGGGCTGAGAATTTTGGCGGGAAGGGTTTTTACTGAAACAGCAGGGGACTGATATTTCTAGAATACGCCCCGCTTTTCCATCGCGCTGCGGCGGTTTTGCGATTACCCAAAGAGAGTAAATGACAGGTGAATCACTAGCTATTGGAATCGATTTCGGAGGGACAAGTGTGAAGACTGGAGTAGCCCAAGGCGGGACGATCATTGATCAGGCTCCGCCCATCGCGACCCAGGATTTCGAAGGGCCGGAGCAGTTGATGGACACGATTGTCAGGACGGTGGAGGATTTGCGGAGCCGACATTCCGAAATCAAAGCGGTTGGTATAGGAATGCCGGGCTTCGTGGATTTTGAAAGGGGAGTGGTGCTGAATCTCACCAATGTCAGAGGCTGGACGGAGATACCTTTGAAAGATCTTCTGGAGAAGAAGATCGGACTTCCGGTTTCCGCGGACAACGATGCGAACTGCATGGCCTACGCGGAGTGGAAGCAGGGCGCGGCGAAGGGGTTTGACCATGTGGTCTGTGTGGCCCTGGGCACGGGTGTGGGCGGTGGGATCATTGTGAATGGGCAAATGGTGCGCGGAGCGAAGTTTGCCGCAGGAGAGATCGGCCAGACATCGATCGATTACCAGGGAAAGCGTGGCCACTACGGAAACATCGGATCATTGGAAGACTATATAGGAAACAATGAAATTGCCGTGAATGCCCTGGTTGCTTACAAGGCGGCCGGAATCCCGAAGGATCTGGAAGACTGCACACCTGCGGCTCTATCGCAGGCGGCCCGGCATGGCGATCCTGTGGCCATAGCCCTGTGGAATGAAATCGGGCAAATGCTTGCGACAGCCATGATGAATACCTGCTGGCTTTTGAATCCGCAGGCAATCGTTATTGGCGGCGGTGTGGCGAAGGCGGGTGATCTGCTTTTCGATCCGTTTCGCGAGCATCTTTTGGCGCAACTTTCAGTACCGTTCAAAGATGACCTGGCAATCCTCCCGGCAGCATTTGGCAGCGAGGCGGGTGCGATCGGTGCGGCGGCGCTGGCTTTGGACGAAGCGCTTGGCTGATGTCATTTCACCGAGACGACAGTCATTTCCGGAGCCTCCAGCCCATCGCCTGCGCGGAGGCCTATCAGTTTTTGATATAGCGGGCTCTCGGGGCTGAGGAGCGTGATTTCCTTTTTCCCGCTCATGATTTCCAAGCCACCTGATGCGGGTGCGAGTAGGAAGTACAAGGATTGTTTGCTTCCGCTGCGCTTGGTTTCCACCAAGGCTCCTGCATCGATTTCTTCGTGTTTGGAAAACTCCGGGAGTTTCAGGTTTTCAAAAACCGCCAATGTCTCGGACAGCTCCTTGACGTGTCTCGCCTGCCCGGTGGCGAGGTATGATTCCTCCAGACTACGCGTGTCGTACTTACTCTCGGCTTTGGAGCCGGGATCCGTTGCGGCTTTGTGCGCGTCCATCGCTGCTTTCGCGAGGCGGTCCAGCGAGGCGCGGAGTTCCTTGCATATGAGTTCTACCAGGGCGGCTTTCATCGGGAGGCGAAACATTAAGGATTTCACCGCCGCTTGCAACACATTGCGGCAAGTGCGGGCTTGACCACTCCATACAGGATATGCAGCTTGTCCGCCCGGTCGTTGCCTCGGTGGCAGTTTTCCGGCACAAAACGAACTTAGAAATCGATTAGGTATGGCTGCGAAGATTTATACAAACAAGGACGCGAATCTCACTTCGCTGAAGAGGAAGACACTTGCCGTGATCGGCTTTGGCTCACAAGGCCACGCCCACGCGTTGAATTTGAAAGACAGCGGGTTGAATGTTATCATCGGCCTCTACAAGAAATCAAAATCCCGTGCGGTTGCCGCCAAGCTTGGCTTCGAGGTAATGGACACTGCAGAAGCTGTGAAAGCGGCAGACGTGATCTTCGTCGCCACTCCGGACACCGTGATTCCTGAGGTTTACAACAAGGACATCGCTCCTCACCTCACCAAGGGCAAGACCCTTCTCTTCTCACACGGCTTTGCCGTTCACTTCAAGACCATCGAGGTGCCTGACTTCGTGGACGTGATCCTCGTCGCGCCAAAAGGCCCTGGCCACACCGTCCGTTCGCAGTTCGTGGATGGAAAAGGCGTTCCAGGTCTCATCGCGATTCATCAGGACGTTTCCGGAAGAGCTCAGAAAACCGCGCTCGCATGGGCACGCGGAGTCGGCTGCACACGTGCCGGCGTTTTCGAAACAAACTTCCGCGAGGAAACCGTTACCGACCTTTTCGGCGAGCAAGTCGTTCTTTGCGGCGGTGCTTCCGCTCTTGTGAAAGCTGGCTTCGAGGTTCTCGTAGAGGCCGGATACCAGCCGGAAATGGCTTACTTCGAGTGCCTTCACGAGCTGAAGCTCATCGTTGACCTCATGAACGAGTCGGGTATCGCCGGCATGCGTTTCTCCATCTCCGAGACCGCGGAATACGGCGATGTCACAGTCGGCCCGAAAATCATCGACGCATCCGTCAAGAAGCGCATGGTTCGCCAGCTCAAGGCCATCGAGGACGGCCGTTTTGCCAAGGCATGGACCAAGGAATACGAGACCGGTAACAAGAATTTCAACGCGATCCGTAAAGAAGAAGCCGCTCACCAGATCGAGAAAGTCGGCACCAAGCTTCGCTCCACAATGAGCTGGATCAAGCAGACAAAGATGAAGAAAGGCGCAAGCCAAGCTAGCTACATCTCTTCATCCAAGTGAGATTCGAGACATCTTCAAAAAACGCCCGTCTGCCGAAAGGTGGCCGGGCGTTTTCTTTTTCTGATCCTAGCGTGTGGCAGGGAGCCATGCCCTGGCGCCCGTGCTGCGTCGCTCGGTTTCCTTGAAAAAACCGGCAAGTTCTTTTCGGTGTTCCAGATCTTCGATGGCATCGGCAGCCTTCGCGTAGCGCCAGCGGAAACCCGCTTGTCGCAGCCTCAAAGGATCTGCCCATCTGCTTTTCAGGATGAGTTCGGTTTCGGTTTTCATCAAAATAGCACCCATCTCAAGCATCGGCTTTGAGGCCGGAAGACCAAGAGGCATGCCCACCGTTTCGCGGAAATATCGCATCCATTCGCAGTTTGTAGGAAAATCCGGGGCAGTGACGTTTACCGTGCCGTCCATGAAGGGATCACGCATGACAAACTCGACGGCGCGTAGGAAGTCATCCATGTGGATCCAGCTGATCCGCTGCTTGCCACTGCCCATTTTCCCGCCGAGCGCGAGATTTGTCAGGTTGGAAAGGACGTCATAGACGGTTTCCGGTTCGTTCGCCAAAACCATGCCGATACGTAGAGCCACCTTGCGGGTTTCCGCAGGGATCTTTGCTTCGAAGAAAGCGTTTTCCCACGCTTGCGCCACCTCGTAGGAAAATCCTTTGCCTGGTTCACCACTCCACTCGTCTTGCGGGCGATCTTCAGCGTGGCGGTACCAGGTGGCCGTACTTGCGTTCAGCCATAGCTTGGGTGCGACCCGGCATTTTGCGATCGCACGTCCGATTGCTTCTGTGGATTCCACACGGCTGCGGATGATCTGTTTGCGGTTCGCACAATTGTAGCGGCAATTCACGCTTCGCCCGGAGAGGTTGATCACCAGCTCCGCGCCTTCTAATGCGAGACCCCAGGGGCCGTCGTTTTTGCCGTCCCATTCCAGGAACATTCCGTCTCCGCTCCAGCTCTTCCGGTTCCTTGCGATTGCCACCACTTCGCGGCCATTCCGTGCGAAATGACGACAAAGATAGCGCCCAAGGAAGCCATTGGCTCCGATTACTACTACTGTGGGATTCATCTGGAAAAATGATTTGGGTGAGGGTTATTTGAGCAACTTGCTGGCGAGTTGGATGGCGAGGCCGTGCTTCATGGACGCGACGCGATCGGACATCTTCGATGCGAAGCTGACGAACTCTTCGAGTTGTTTGACCTGAGTATGGAACGTCTTGGCATCGGAGCCTTTGAGGTCTTTGGTTTCCTCCGCACATCTGTTGAGAAGGGCAAGGGCGGGCTCGATCTCGCGACGCTTCCTCTCACGTGCGATGATGGTGAAAATCTGCCAGACGTCTTTTTCGGCCTCGTAAAAGTCCCTGCGGTCTCCTTTGATCACGACCATCCGGATCAAACCCCAGTTCACCAGCTCTTTGAGATTTGTATGGGCATTGCCACGGCTGACCTGAAGCTTTTGCATGACTTCATCAGTGCAGAGAGCGTCCGGTGAGATCATTAGCAACGCATGGATCTGAGCCATCGTTTTGTTGATGCCCCATTGGGTGCCAAGAGCTCCCCATTGCGCGATAAACTCATCCTGCGCTTGTCCCAAACGATCCGTCTCAACATTCATATGTTTCACTTAATACTGAAAATTTAGAATTTCAAGTGAAAGTTTGAAAGGAAAGGATCAGGAGCCGGGGCAAAAAAAACCGCACCACCTTCTGAAGGTGACACGGTATTGAATTCTAAAAATCAGTGGATTATAGAGAGGACTTGATCGTATCGAACTTCGAGCGTTTCGCAGCGAGTTCCTTCTCAAGTTTTTCGATTTCCTCACCGAGTGCGAGCATGTTGGCAAGCTTGCCCTGAATGCCACCCTTGGTGGAGTAATTGCTTTTGCTGGAAACACCGGCATTTTTCAACCAACTAGCAATAGTAAGTTGAGAAATGCCGAACTTAGCAGCAGCAGTGCTTTGGCCGCCTCGTCCATTGGTCGTATTGTATTCCGAAACAAAATCTACTACCTTTTGTTTTTCTTCAGTTGTATAACGCTTCCCTCGGACGACGTTCTTCTTATTCGATGTACTCATTGTTTTGTGAAACTACTATTGAGAGGTCGCTTAGCAAGAGAAATATTGGGATTAACAATATCTTAATAATTGAGGAATAAAGAAACGGTATCCTCATCCCTGAAGTCGGTAAGCCAAATGTCCGAACCTGATTTAACTTTCTCACGTTGGACAACCCCGCCGTAGCCAATCATGAGATCGACATCAGGCTTGGTTTCCAGGTCTGAGATCCCATCACCGATCATAATTACCTTCTCCGGTAGAAGCGCGTTTCGCCAAGTGCGGATGATCTCGTTTTTCCCAAGGTTCCGTGTGCTTGGGTAGTCCTCGCCATAGCCTTGGTATTCTCCGGAACCATTAAACATCAATGGAACAGCCTCCACATGCTGTATGCCGAGCTTGGTTGCCAAGGGGCGTATGATTGGCGCGAAGCCACCGGAGATGATCACAGGAAGCCAACCGTTTTCGATCGCTTTGGTGATCAGCTCCGCCGCACCCGGAACCACTGTTTCAAGGTATAGCTCACTCACACGGTCAACCATGTTTTTGTCCGGACGGATGATGTCCATGCGACGTTTGAAAACTTCATCCAGAGGGACGTCTCCATTCATTGCGGAGTTAGTAAGCGCGACGACTTCTGCAAATAATGCAGGATCGGAAAGTCTGGCCAACTCATCTATACCCTCTATGGATGATAGAGTTGAGTCACAATCAATAAAAAGAATCTTTCCTTTTGATTCTGTGATTGGAAAAATTTGCATGGTTGTATCCTCGTTTACTTGGTCGAAGAGATCGATCATATCATTGTTAGCAAGCCTTATGCAACCGTGGCTGGCAGGATGACCAAGAAGGTCTTCGCGGTTTGTCCCGTGAATGTATATGTAGCGATCAAATGTGTTTTGGTTTTCCGGATCCCGGCCTGCCAGGCGGAGAATACGAGTAAGAATAAAGTCGTCCTCAACGAGATTCTCCGGATTCCAGACCCCGACGGGAACCCGCGCGTCGAACCGTGTATGGATCGGCTCACCGGCTCCGATTTTTTCGCAAACGGTGAAATTGCCGGTAGGCGTCCGGAAGCTGTTTTCCTCGAAGCCCATTCCTTTTTCCCCGGTGGAGACGGTGTAGGTTTTGGCAAGGGTGCCGTTTTTGAAAAGATCAAGCGTCTGCCGATCCATGGAAACTTCCAGATGTGTGCGTGAACTCATGATGGTATCGAAAAAGCTGCGAGAGCATTGTGGCCGCCCATTCCGTGGGCAAGTTTGAACACCGCGCCCTTGCAGGAAGTTGCCTTGGCCGGACAAGTCCAGCCGTCTGGCGGTGTGGTGCCAGGCAGATTTGGCGGGAGCATGCCCTCTTTCATAAAGCGTAACAGAACCGCGCTTTCCAGCAGTCCGCTGGCACCGATCGAGTGCCCCACGTAGGGCTTGAGCAGATGGAGATCGGGCGGGGCTGCGTCGAAGGATTTCCGTAAAATGGCGTTCTCCGCTCTGGCCTGGATTTTCGTGCCAGTGGAGTGCGGGCAGATCGCTGTGGGAAGGCCGCATTCCCGGATGGCATTTTCCAGAAGAAGATAGGATCTGCCGCCGTCCTTGGGCACACCTACGGGATCCGCCCCATCGGAGTTGTTAGAAAAGTGGTCGAACCTCAGGATGTTGGTTTCCTCTTTGGAAATCGCGATCGCCGCAGCTCCCTCGCCTGGAATAAAGCCGCTTGTTGCCGGAGAAAAGGGATCAAGCCGTGAGGATTTCGATAGCAGTCCCGAATCCGCGTACTGATCCAGCAACATCGGAACAAGAGGCAGATCCACGGCTACCACCAGCGCGCGCTTCGCCAAGCCTCCGTCCAGAATCATTTTTCCCAGGCCGAGCGCATCCAACCCGGCCGAGCAACCGCTGGCGACCACGTGGTTCTGCCCCAGGATGCCGAGCTCGATGGAAATCGCTGTGGCCGGCTCGCTATGGATGGTGTTGCTCGCCGCCATCAGCTTGAAGGGGCGGCGGCCCGGCCAAGGGGATAGCCAGCCCGCGGCATTTCCACGGCTGGTGCCTATAATCAGTGCCGTGTCTGCCATTTCCTCTGCCGTCCACCCTGTCTGGGAAATGGCTTCGCGGGCCACGTGCAGAGCGGCCATCGATGCCGGGCTCCATTTTCTGTGATTCAGCAGCTCGCGTGGCTCGATCCAGCCTCCGTGAAGATCCGCATGGCGGCTTTCCTTTCCAAGCAAGTCAGCCATGGGTTTCAGCCCCGTCTTCCCTTCGGAAATAGCCACGAAATGAGCATCAATATCGTGCCCAAGGGAGGAGAGAGCACCGAGGCCGACTATGGAAATGGGTGAATTGATTCCCTCCGGTAGCAAGCGTGGCGCGGACGGCAACCCCAAAACCGTGATTTCATACAGTTTCCTCCTTTCCCCTGAGGCAGTCCATGCCCCATAACCGCACGGCGATGAAGTCCGTTCTGGAAACAATCAAAGGCGGAGCACAATACCTCGAAAAGCGTGGTATCGAGGACGCGCGCCTGAATATGGAGCACCTTCTCGCGCACGGGCTGGGCTGCACCCGGATGCAGCTTTACACCCAGTTTGACAAACCGCTGGAAGAGGAAGTGCTCGCCCCGCTCAGGGAAGCATTGAAAAAGCGCGGCGAAGGAATCCCCTTGCAGCACCTCCTCGGCACAGTCTGGTTTTATGAAAGGGAATTCATCTGCGATTCGCGGGGACTCATCCCCAGACCGGAGACCGAGGAGTTGGTGGAGCTCATCCTGAAAATCCTTCCGCAGCGTCCGCTGGAGATCCTCGACATGGGCTGTGGCTCGGGAGTTCTCGGCCTCACACTTGCCGCAGAGAGACCGGAATCACGAGTCACGCTCGCAGATGTTTCTCCCGATGCACTTACTCTCGCACAGGAAAACGCGACGAAGCTCGGCCTCGAAAACATCCGGTTTATCGAGAGCGGTTTGTTTTCCAATGTCACCGGCCGCTTCGGCCTCATCGCTGCAAATCTTCCCTACGTCCCAGCCGGAGAAGCCGCGGAAATGGCTCCGGAGCTCAGCCACGATCCTGCGCTCGCTCTCTTTTCCGGGGCGGACGGGATGGATCTCCTCAGAAAGTTTATTCCAGATAGTGTGACTTTTCTGGAGCCCGAAGGCGTCATAGCTCTTGAAATAGGGCACGATCAGGCTTCACAGGTGAGTGAGTGTTTGGAAAGATCGTCTTTCACCAATATCGAAGTCCACAAAGACCTCTCAGGCATCGCCCGATTTCCTTTCGCAACACACCCCTAACAGAACTCATATAGAACATGGATAAACTCGTCGTCCACGGAGGCTCCGTCCTCAAAGGTGCCATCAATATCTCCGGCTCGAAAAACGCCTCCCTGCCCATTCTTGCCGCCGCGATCCTCACCGGGGAAGATTGTATTATCCGCCGCGTTCCTGACGTTTCCGATACCAACTACATGATCCAGATCCTCAGCGCACTCGGCGCGGATGTGGAGCGCTCTTCCGGCACCGTCCGCATCACCTGCGCGGATATTACCGACGCCGCACCTTACGAACTCGTATGCCGCATGCGCGCATCGATCTGTGTCATGGGCCCTCTTCTCGCCCGGAAAGGCCGTGCCGTCGTCTCACTTCCCGGCGGCTGCGTCATTGGCGACAGACCCGTGGATCTCCACCTCAGGGGCATGGAAGCGCTTGGCGCGAAAATCGAATTTGAAGGAGGAAACATCATCCTCACCGCTCCGGACGGCCTCAAAGGCGCGGAAATGGATCTCCGTGGTGACAGCGGCCCCACCGTTCTCGGCACCGACAACGTCATGATGGCCGCCACCCTCGCGGAAGGCACCACCATCATCGAGTCCGCAGCCGCCGAGCCGGAAGTCCTGGATCTCGCGAATTTCCTCAACTCCATGGGTGCGAAAATCACCGGAGCAGGCACACGCCGCATCGTAATTGAAGGAGTGAAGGAGCTTCACGGGGTAGAGCACACCGTCATTCCAGACCGCATCGAGGCCGGAACCTTCATGGCCGCCGCTGCTCTTGCTGGTGAAGGTGTCACCTTGAACCGGGTAAACCGTGAGCACTTGAAAGCCATTACCGCAGGCATTGTAAAATCCGGCCACAAGGTCGAGTTCAATGAAGCCGGCGATTCCTGCTATATCGAGCGTGGCGAAAACCTCAAAGGCGTCGATCTGAATACCGCTCCTTTCCCCGGTTACCCCACCGATATGCAGGCGCAGATGACCGCCCTCCTTGTCACAACTCCCGGCATCAGCGTCATCCGCGACACCATTTTCCCCCAGCGCTTCATGCACTGCGCGGAGCTGAAACGCATGGGAGCAGACATCAAGCTGGATCACGGCACAGCTGTCGTCCAAGGCGTTGAAAGGCTCTCAGCCGCTCCAGTCATGGCATCCGATCTTCGAGCATCCGCCGCCCTCGTTCTCGCAGCGCTCCGCGCAAAAGGCACCACCGAGATCTCCCGCGTCTACCACATCGATCGTGGCTACGAGCACATCGACGAGAAACTCCTCATGCTCGGCGCAAAGGTCGAACGCGTCCGTGTCTAGGCAAGGCAAGTTCCCCCAAACATCCGGCTCCTTGAGTCGATCTTTTCAGGCAGGGACGTTTGTCCTCAAACGTCCGGCTTCTCGCGGCCGTCTTTTTGACGGGCTCAAGCCGACAATCTAGCCTCTTGCAAAATCCAGCGGCTCCGCGATTCTTACCCCATGCGGAACCCGACTCCTATTATTCTCGTCCTGATCCTGGCACTTGCCGCAATCTTCCTTTCCCTCCGGGATAACAAACCCAAAGAAACTTCCGAAGCAGAAACATCCCCTGTTCCGGAGAAAGTTTCCGAGCCCGTCCCTGAACCGATCGACCCTTCGGCAGAGCAGGCATCTGCGGAAGCGGTGGATCCCACCCCGTGGCCTACCGAAACCTCCGATATCCCCGCAGATCCGAAAGCCATATTCGGCTCTCTGCCAAACGGTTTCCGCTACATGATCCTGCCGAACCCGGAGCCTCCGAACAGGCTCTCAGTCCGCCTCCACATCGCCGCCGGGTCGCTTATGGAAGACGAAGACCAGCGTGGCCTCGCCCACTTCCTGGAGCACATGGTTTTCAATGGCACGAAGCACTACAAGGATGCCAATGCCCTCATCCGGCAGATGCAGACACGAGGCATCGCCTTCGGTGCACATGTCAATGCCTACACCTCGTTTGACGAGACCGTCTACATGCTCGATATCCCGGATCTCAAGCCGGACACCCTGGATCTCACCTTCGGCATCATGCGTGACTTTGGCGATGGCGCGCTGCTCAGTACGGAGGAAATCGATGCCGAGCGAGGTGTTATCCTTTCTGAAAAACGCTCACGCGATTCCGTTTCCTACCGCATGATGCAGCAGCAGTTCAATGCCCTGCTCCCGAACTCGCTCATCGCAACCCGGTTCCCCATCGGTATCGAAGAGGTCATAGAAAACGCCCCGCGCGAGCGCTTCGTGGATTTCTACGAAAAATACTACACTCCTAGTAATATGACCTTCGTGGTCGTCGGTGCCATTGATCCGGCCGCGATGGAGAAAAAGATCACCGGAACGTTTTCCTCGATGAAAAACCCCGCGCAACCCGGCGAGAAACCGGATCTAGGCGTTGTCACACTTCCGGAAGGAACAGCCCCCCACGTCTTCGCCGATGCGGAACTCGATTCCACGGAAGTCTCTATCAATCTCGTCCGCCCCTACAACAAGAAGCCAGACAACACCGCGAACCGCATCGCCAAGTTTCCCTTGGAAATCGCCAACTACATCATGGGTCGCCGCTTTGACCGCCTTGCCAAGAAAGAAGGCTCCTCCATTTCGTCAGGTAGCGCATCCAAGTTCAATCTCTTCAATGACCTGGAAATCGGCTCTGTCTCTGTAACCTCTGCGGACGACAGCTGGGAGGATGCCGTCCCTGTCCTGGAGCAGGAGTTCCGCCGCGCCATTGAGTATGGCTTCACCGAAGCGGAAATTTCCGAGGCAAAGGCCAAACTGCTGAACTCCTACGAGGAGTCCGTGAAGCGTCAAGACACCCGGAAGTCCGAGACCATCGCCACGGCCATCGCAGGCTCAGTCAATGACGGCACGGTCTTCTCCACACCCGAGAAGAACCTTGAAGTGGCCTTGAAGGCTCTTGAGGAAACCACTTCGGAAAAAGTTCACAATGAGTTTGTGGAATTTTGGCAGGCCCCCGGTCATCACCTCGTCCTCTCCACCAAGACTGAACCCGAGGGAGCCGCCACCGCACTTTCCGCCACTTGGCAGGAATCCACCGGCACACCAGTCGATCCACCGGCCGCCCGCGAGATCGTTCCCTTCGCCTACACTGATCTGGGAGAAGCTGGCACAGTTGCCGATACCATTCAGGTTGAGGATCTCGGTGTCACCCAGCTGACCCTTTCCAACAACATCAGGGTCAATCTCAAGCCCACCGACTTCGAAAAAAACCGCATTCACATCTCCGCTCGCATCGGCACCGGTCAGCTCTCGCAGCCAAAGGACTCCCCCATGCTAGACAGCTTCGCCACCGCCATCTTCAATGCGGGCGGCCTTGGGAAACATTCCAATGACGAACTCTCCGAGATCCTCGCCGGGCGCAATGTCTCCTCCACCCTTACCATCGGCGAGGATGCCTTCACCCTCTCCGGCTCCACCACTCCGGATGACAAGCTCCTCCAGCTCCAGCTCATGGTCGCCACCATCACGGATCCCGGCTACCGCCCGGAGGCTCTCTGGCAGTTCCAGAAAGCGATCCCCGTCCTCTTCCAGAACATCGATCACACCACCGCCGGCCCGTCCAAGAGAATGAACTCATGGCTCCATGGTGAGGACGCCCGCTACACCCTTGCGGATCAGACAAAACTCTCCAACTACAACATCCCGGAAGTCCAGAAATGGCTCACCCCTCAGCTCAAGGACGGCTATATGGAGATCACCATCGTCGGCGACTTTACCGAGGAAGGCATCCTGCCGGACATCCTCAACACCTTCGGCACCCTGCCAAAGCGCAAGCTCAACCGCAGCACCGATACCATCTCCCCGCGCACCGTCGCTTTCCCGGAAGCCCCTGCGGAAAAAACCTTCACCTACCAGTCGAAGATCCCGCAAGCCGTCGCCACCGCCATTTGGAAAACCGATGGCATGCGTGGAAACATCCCCGAGTTCCGCCGCCTCAATGTCCTCTCCGACATCTACGGCGACCGCCTCCGCGAGGAGATCCGTGAAAAGCTCGGAGCCTCCTACTCGCCCAACGCCGGAGCCAGCGGCTCGGATGCCTTGGAAAGCTTCGGCTACCTCATAGGCCAATCCATCGGCAAGCCCGAGGATATCCCTCTCATCCTCGAGACCATGGAGCGCATCGCCACCGATCTTTCGGAAAACGGAGCCACCCAGGACGAGTTGGATCGCGCCCTCGCTCCGACCCTTTCCTCCCTCCGGAAATCCCTCCGGGACAATGGCTACTGGCTCTCCACCGTCCTCTCCCAGTCCCAGGCAGACCCAAACCGCCTCGACCTGGCCCGCCAGCGCGACGAAGACTACGCCTCCATCAATCTTGAGGAAGTAAACGCCCTCGCCAAAAAATACTTCGCCCCTACCAACCTCATCAAAGTCAGCATCCTCCCCGAAGAGGAATAGATTCCTGCTTGCTTGGAAATTGAGATTTGAAAATTGAATGTTAAGACTGCCCTTCAGATCCCGCGTTTGGCGCGGTGCCGCCGGTGAATTTTCCGGCTCCGGCACAGGTGCCTCCATGGACTTCCAGGATCATCGAGCATACGCCCCCGGCGACGACCCCCGCCACATCAACTGGCAGGCCTACGCCCGCACCGGCCAGTACTCCATGAAGCTTTTCCGCGAGGAGATCCGCCCCGTCGTGGATATCATCCTGGATGCCTCGCCCTCCATGTTCTTCACCCCGGAAAAGGAAAGCAGAACCTACGAGCTCCTGAAGTTTCTAACAGAAACCTCCCTGGCCGAGGGAGCCTCGGTTCACGTTTACGCAGTCAATGGTGATACCCACCGGTCCCTCGATCCACGCACTGTAAAGGACTGGCGCTCCACCGAGAAAACCGGAACCACTGTCCCCCCGCGCCTCGACAACCTCCCGCTCCGTTCCTCAGCCCTCCGTGTCTTCCTTTCCGATCTTCTTTTCCCGGCAGATCCCACCCCCATCTTCCGCACCCTCACCCAGAAACAAGGCTCCCTCGTAGTCTTCAGCCCATTTCTGCAAAGCGAGGCGAATCCCGACTGGTCTGGCAACTACGACTTCGTGGACGCCGAGCAAAACACCACCCATCCCCACCGTGTCGAGCCAGCCACCCTCCGCCGCTACCTGGAGTCCTACAGCAGTCATTTCAAACTCTGGAAAGACGCCGCCCTCCGCCACCAGACCCCCTTGGCCAGAATCCCCTGTGAGCAGGATCTCATGACCGCCCTCTACAAGCACGCCCTGCCAATCAAGGCGTTGGAGGCAGCGAAGTGAGTGGGAGCGTAGGCTGAAGCCACTCCATACTTAAGCCGCCATCCCCACCCGCGCGCGCTCCACTTCACGACACGAACATGCCGCCCCTTCTCGGCTGAATTCGCGGG
>JBPOGC010000080.1:0-12584 GCA_051251795.1 Luteolibacter sp.
GGGCTTCCGGATCTTGATATGGCGTCCATGCTTCTACAGCGGATCCGGTATTTTACGGATGGGGCGGTGATAGGTAGCAAGGGGTTTGTGAATGATACGTTTATGGCTTCGCGGGAGAGGTTTTCCAAGAAACGGAAGGATGGGGCGCGGCGGATGCGAGGTGCTGCTTCCGCGGCGAAGGATCATCTTTGGAGTGCGCGGGATCTAAGGGTGGGGGTTTGAATTTCAAATTCTAAACTTCAATCGTCAAAGGGGGGTGGTCTTTCCGGGAGGAAGACGGCTTACTGGGAAAGCTGCGGATGGGAACCGCAGCAGTCCGGAGCCTACGGCGCACTTGGGCTATTTGGTGTGGAAGGTTTCGATGTTCGGGTCGATCCAGTCAGCTTCGTGGCCTTTGGCGTAGTTGAAGAGGTGGCGGTGCATGTACTCGAAGTAGATTTCGCGTTGCTCTTTATCGAGGGTCTCCCAGATGGCGATGTTCAGGGCGCGGCAGACTTTTTGCATGGAGGCAAGGGTGAGCTGGCGGCCTTTGCGGGCTTTCTGGACTTGTTTGTGGTTTAGCTGCTCCGGGGAGGCCTCGACCAGGTCGTGGTTGGTGAGGTTCCAGCGCGCCATGAGGGCGTCGATGGGTTGTGTGCCGTGATCGCGGAGATTTTCCATGTGGGGAGAACCTTCGGCTTTTCATTCTCAACTTTCAAGGACGAGATTTTCCACTGTTCTGAGGGCGGCGAGGTTTTCGGCGACGGTGTGGACGCGGTGGAGCATTATGCCTTTCTGGCGGGCGTAGGTGGTGACGGCGATGGTTGCGGCATCGCGGTCTGAGGAGATTTTTGAGAGGAGGGATTTTCTCGAAACGCCGAGCAGGAGTGGGCTGTCTGTAGGGGCGAGGGTTTCGAGGTGACGGATGAGGGTTAGGTTGTGACCGAGGGTTTTGCCGAAGCCGATGCCGGGATCAAAGCAGAGGCGGGCGGGGTGGATGCCGAGGGCGGTGAGGGTGGCGAGGCGCTCGGTGAAAAAGGCGCGGATGTCTGTGAGGATGTCTTCGTAGGAGGGGTTTTGCTGCATGTCGGCGGGGGTGCCTTGCATGTGCATGATGACGATGCCGCAGTCCGAGGCGGCGCAGGTGGCTGGCATTTTGGGGTCTGCGGTGAGGCCGGAGACGTCGTTGACGATGTCCGCTCCGGCGGCGAGGGCGGCGGCGGCTACGTTGGCTTTTTGTGTGTCGATGGAGATGTGGCCGTTCCATTCGGCGCGGAGGGCTTGGATGACGGGGATGGTTCTTTCGAGTTCTTCTGTGGGGGAAACGGGGGCGGAGCCGGGGCGTGTGGATTCGCCGCCGATGTCGATGATGGTGGCGCCTTGGGCGATCATTTCCCGGGCGTGTTGGAGGGCGGGGGTGAGTTGATCGAATTTTCCGCCGTCGGAGAATGAGTCCGGGGTGACGTTGAGGATGCCCATGATGTGGGCTTTTTCAGACAGATCGAGGGTGCGTGAGCCGATTTTCCAGAACATGGGATGAGAAATTTGTAGCGGAATGGTGGATGAGGTTCCAAGATCTTCGCATGACTTGGAACGACAAATTCGACGCACTTTTCGCCCGTTGCACAGCAGATTACAAGGAAGGGAAATTTGATTTTGAGAAAGATTACTCGGCGGAGGATCTGGAGTTCCTGGCGAGTATTGGTTACAAGAAGCGTGAATTTTTCGATTTTATTGAGGATTTTGTCGATGAGGGGGTGCCTACACAGAGTACGGCGCTGTTGATCGGTGCGGCGCGGCGCGATTACTTTTTGGTGGAGCAGGGTGGAAAGCCGAGCGACGCGGTTGTGGCATCGGACGATCTGCCATCGTTTGGTGAGGATCTGGATGGAGTGGTGCAGTTACCGAGGGTTTTGAAGAAGGCTCGCGCAAAACTGAGAGGGGAACTTGATCCTGATCTCATGTATGGGTGCGGGGGAGACCGGAATTTTCTGAGTAAGAATGGCGACATCCACCCGGCGGACTTCCTGCGGCGCGTGTGGGCTGCTGGTGATGATGACGCAAAGGTGGCAGAGTGGGTGAAGGGTTTCACTTCATGAACTACGGATCTGAATTTCCCTGAAAAACCCTGCTTTACAAGACGCGGTCGGCCTCGCATATTCCGCGCCCCATGATTCTCGCCTCGATATTGTCCATTAGCATCAACCTCCTTTTGGTGGTGTTTGTCATCGTCTGTCTCCTGATGTCCCTGCTCATTCTGATGCAGCGTCCGAAGCAGGAAGGTCTGGGCGCAGCCTTTGGTGGCGGTGTTACCGACCAGGTGTTTGGTGCGCGCACCACGAATGTTTTGCAGAAGGGAACGGTTTATCTTGGTTCCCTGTTTTTCATCCTCGCGCTGACGCTTGCGATCCTGATCGGCAAACAGAATGAGACGAAGAGCTTGCTGAGTGACAAGGCACCTGCTGCCGAGGAAACGATTTCCGAAGAAGAGCCTTCTGGTGAAGATGAAGTTGTCGTGACTGAGGAGCCTGTGGTTGTGGAAGATGATGGAATTGAGGTTCCGGCTGAAACTGCTCCAGAGGTTCCTGTTGAAACGACTCCGGAAGTCCCGGTTGAAGTTGCTCCGGAGGCTCCTGTTGAAGTGGCTCCAGAGGCCGAAGTGCCTGCTGGCGAAACTGATGCGGACAAATCCGAGTAAGCGGAACGCTTGCAGGGAGTGAAGAACGAAGGCCAGACGGAAGAGGGTGGGGAACCGGGTTTGCCGATCTGGGCTCGGGACGATGCTTTCCCGGAAGCGGGCGAAGGCTTCGGCTGGATAGACCGAAAGGGTGGGAGGCATGCCGCTGGATCCCAGGAAGAGCTGGAGGAGGCGATACGGCAGGACAAGGACAGTGTGATGGATCTGGTGTGGACGCCGGATTCGCGGTTTTGCCGCGTGCCGGAGGAGATTGAGGCTTTTTCCAAGCCGATCATGGAGGTGAGGAAGCAGTGGGCTACCGATGATCTTGCGACGGCGAAGGACAGGCTGAAGTGGCTGGGTCTCGGGGTGCTGGGGCTGGTTGGTTACATGGGTTACCAGGGCTGGAGTGGGCTTTCAGCAGCAGAGCGTGCAGGAGGGATAGATCTCGGTTTTTTCCAGGAGCTGGTATTGGTTGCGAAAGCGGTGAGCCAGTCGACAACTGTGGGGATAGCACTGCTGGTGTTTTTGATTTTTGCATTCATTCCCTGGTATCAGGCGCAGAAGAAAAAACGGGAGATCTTCAGGAATGATGAAGGCTCCAAACCAGTCGTTCCGCTGATTCGTTTCGAGACATGGCTGGCTGGGCAGAAGGCTCCGGTGACCTGGGGGCTGTTGGTGGTGATTTCACTGGTGGGAATCTCTCAGCTGGTTTTCAAGGACTCGATCCAGAGTGCGGGCCTGGTGAAGGATGCGTATCTAGGCGGGGAAAAGTGGAGGCTGCTGACGGCACCGATGCTGCATGGGCATGTCCTGCACTTTGCGATGAACGCGCTGGGTTTGCTGTATCTGGGGAAACGGGTGGAGGTTTTCGCAAGGTGGCCGCATGTGCCGATGGTGTTTGTTTTTTCCGCGATCGTGGGTGGTGAGGCGACGGCACGGCTGATGGATGCGACATCGGTGGGAGCGTCCGGCGGGTTGATGGGGTGGTTGGGATTTCTTCTGGTTTTTGAGACCTTGCATGGGAAGCTGGTGCCGAGGAGTGCGAAGCGGCGGCTGATGGGCGGGGTGGTGATGACTGCCCTGATAGGGCTGGTGGGGTATCGGTTTATCGACAATGCGGCTCACTTTGGCGGGCTGTTGGCAGGGATGGCCTACGCGCTGGTTGTTTTTCCAAAATCGAGCTCGGTGCTGAGGCCGAGGATCATGGCTTTGGACAGGATTGTAGGGGTATTGAGTCTCGGGGGGATCTGTTTCGCGGCGTTTCTGGCGATTTCCAAGATGGCTGGCTGAAGGGGTTGCGTTTCATTGCTTGCGTGCGGGTTGATCGGCTGTCTAGGCTTCCCACACGATATGAGTGAGCGACGGGTTGTGATTACTGGCATTGGATGTGTTTCGCCTCTGGGGAATGACCTCGAGACGACTTGGGATGGATTGAAGAATGGTCGGAGCGGGATCGGGCTGATCCAGTCGATTGATTCCACTCCTTTCGAATGTAAAATTGCAGGCGAGGTGAAAAACTTTGAGCCGGACGGCTACTTTGGCGTGCCGAAGGATTCACGTAGGGCTGACCGCTACGTGCAGTTCGCGGTGGCGGCCTCGAAAATGGCAATAGCGGACTCCGGACTGGATACCGAGAAGATCGATTCACGTCGCTATGGCGTGATGGTCGGCAGCGGTATTGGCGGATTGTCCACGCTGGAGCGTGAGCACTCGGTTTACATGAAGAAAGGAGCACGACGTGTTTCCCCTTTCACGATCCCGATGATGATCTCGAACATCGCTTCAGGAATCATTTCGATGGAGCACGGATTACACGGGCCGAACATGGTGATCGTAACTGCCTGTGCGACATCAAATCACAACATCGGTGAAGCATGGCGGATGATCAAATTCGGCGACGCGGATGGCTTCCTCTGCGGTGGTGCCGAAGCGGCGATCCTGCCAATGGGTCTTTGCGGTTTTGCCAACATGAAGGCGCTGAGCAAGAACAACGACAATCCTGAGGGCGCGTCGCGTCCATTCGACAAAGACCGTGATGGTTTTGTGATGGGTGAGGGTTCAGGGGTTGTGATGATTGAGGAACTCGAAGTTGCGAAGGCACGTGGTGCGAAAATTTATGCGGAGTTGGTAGGCTACGGCGTGAGCGCGGACGCGTATCATCTTAGTGCGCCTTCTCCTGATGGCAGTGGTCCGGCTTATGCGATCGGTATGGCTCTGAAGCACGGAAAGGTGAATCCCGAAGAGGTGGATTACCTGAATGCGCATGCGACTTCAACTGGTCTTGGCGACATTGCCGAAACGAAGGCGATCAAAGTGGCCTTTGGTGACTATGCGATGAACGGTCTTATGGTGAGCTCCACGAAATCGATGACCGGGCACATGCTTGGCGCGGCGGGCGGGATCGAGCTTATCGCCAGCGTGATGGGTATTGTGGAGGGTGTTGTCGTCCCGACGATCAATGTGGAGAACCAGGATCCGGAGTGTGATCTGGATGTGGTGCCGAACACGGCGCGCGAGATTCCGATCAAGGTGGCACTTAGCAATAGCTTCGGCTTCGGCGGTCACAATGCCTCGGTGCTGGTGAAGAAATTCGAAGAGTAATCTTTCCTGTGGAAACCATACGTCACCGCTACGAGTGCGAGATTGCCTTCGCGGATACGGACGCGAGTGGGCGGGTTCATTTTTCCAATATCCTGCGTTATGTGGAGCGGGCAGAGCATGACTTCTTCAGGCACTGTGGGGTGAAACTCATTGGCAAAGATGTCGGCTGGCCCCGGGTGAAGGTAAGTTGCGAGTATGAGAGGTCGCTGATCTTTGGTGGATGGGCGATTGTGAAACTGCAGCTGAAGCGCGTAGGTGGATCGTCTTTGACCTGGGCTTTTGAGGTGCACAGCAAGGAAGGTGAGCGCGCTGCACGCGGCGAGATGGTGTGTGTGAAAGTGGATGGGCTGGGAGCTGCTGTTGCGATTTCCTTTGTGGAGAAACAACGGCTGGAGGGTGCGAAATGAGTTCCGGCGAGGGCGGGCGTATTGTGCTGGTACCGACTCCTATCGGGAATCTGGGGGATATGACCATTCGGGCGATCGAGGTGCTGAAAGAGGCGGATCGAATCGCATGCGAGGATACGAGGCGGTCCGGGGTTTTACTGGCGCATCACGGGATCACCGGGAAGTCGCTGACCTCGCTACACGAGCACAATGAGAGCCGGAAGGCTCCGGAGCTGGTGGCGGCTGCAGCAGCCGGAGAGGTGATTGCTTTCATCAGCGATGCTGGGATGCCGGGGGTTTCTGATCCCGGGTATCGGCTGGTGCATGCGTGTCTGGAGGCGGGGGTCGGGTTTGATGTTTTGCCGGGACCTTCGGCGGTTTTGACGGCTCTGATCGGTTCGGGGTTGCCGTGTCACGCGTTCCGGTTCGGTGGGTTTCTCTCAGTGAAATCAGGGAAACGCAGGAATGCGATGCTCGCCGCGCTTGAAAGTGGTGAAACCGGGATTTTCTTTGAAAGCCCGCATCGGATCAAATCGACTTTGGAAATTCTCAAAGAGATCGCCCCGGAGGCGAAGGTCTGCGTGGCGCGTGAGCTGACGAAGAAGTTCGAGACCTATCACCGGGGGACAGCCGGGGAGATTCTGGAGTGGTTTGAGGCAAACGGGGTGAAGGGCGAGATGGTTATTCTGATGAATGGGGCTTAGTCCTTTCAAAAAGCCATACTTCACTGTCTTCATTGTGAGGAAGCTTGGGCGAGGGATCTCGAAGACGGCCTGTGTGGAGTCTGTTAGAGAGGTGGTCTCTTGTTTCGCTTACTTTTTTTGGCGGTATCAAAGAAGTTCGGCAGCAAGGTAAGCTGCTAAAAAAATTAACCCCGGACGAGATGTGACTCGCCCGGGGTGTATGATTCTTGTAACGAAGATGTCAATCTATCTTGTTCGAGATCGACACGTTATAAAAGGCAGCTCTGCACCGTGTGGCATCGTTGTGTGAAGTCACGGCAAGCCCTATTTGTGCGAAGCCTGGCATATTGCTCAACGTGACTTGATCGATCATCGTCCATGTTTGGCCGTTTGAGGAATAATAGCCGGTGAACGAGGATCCATCTCTGACTAGTTTAACCCATTTGACATCAGTTGTGTTTCCGAAGGTGCCTAAATAGGTAGTGGAGCCATTTGTTGCATTGCGGTATTGCATGGTTACTTTTTTGTCCGGGCGGGCAGCAACCAGCACGTTTACGGCACCAGACGCAGTACTGGCGCGGAACATCACACCAGCCTTGGCCCACGTGTTCGTGTTCTGGACGGAATTGACCCGGGCAATAATTTCGCCATCGCCTGCATGATACTTGGAAGGGAAGTAAAAATTGTCACTGGTGCCGTAGATATCCGTTCCGCCGCCTCTGACAATGTATTGCCCGTTGGATCTCGTGAAGCCTGCGGAGCCTGAATATGCGGGTGACCCGACATCCTGTTTCATACTAAAAAGTCCGGCCATGTAATTACTCATGTGAGTATCCATTGCTTGGAGTTGTTCGAATCCCCAATCCCTCACAGTGACGATGGCGCCCAAGCGGTTACTGGCATTCGCGCGTTCCAGTGGTAAGCCCCAAGAGATTGATCCACCGCCAGTGATGGCAATTTCATTCCACAAATTAAAGTCGTCATTAGACAAGGCGGCAGTAGTCCCCGAGTTCCAAGCCCTAGTGCTCATCGGAGGGTAAAAATGCCCAACCACTCTGTTGTCAAATGCCCACGGACGGCCATCGTTGGTATGAATGTTACCTGATCTATCCTTAATCCAGTTCAGAAGAGCAAGGTGGAGATCATACACTCCGTTGCTGGTATTGCCAATTGTCCTGCCACCGTTGTAGGGATGACCAAACGCGTAGTCTTCAGAACGTTTTGCGGCTGCAAATGGGTTGTCAATGTCATCCTCCCGGTTCGGGCCGTTGTTAAATGCCACAGGCGCATGAGGATTGCCAGCACGCGCCGCATCTGAGAAAGCTTGATATACCCTTTGTTGCGCAGCGACTCCGCTGTTTGCATCATCACCAGCATATACCATGAAATCCGCGGAATCAAAAATCCAACCGTCAATCAAGTCGCCATAGCGCAGCGAATATTCTTTAAGGATGAATTCAGCATAGCAGAACATGTACTTGCGATCCTCAGGGTCTCCGGCGTTTATGTAAGGATGGTTGTTTATGAAGGATTGGACTGTTGCGTTTGTATCACAGTAAGCCTTCCAACGTGCGGTGATATCAGGGAAAGTATCCGGGTTCGTATATCCTACGCGCTCCAGCATGTTTGAGCTGTTTACGTAGACCTGTGTTTTCAAGCCATCCGCTTGGATCGCTGTGAGCCAGTCTTGAAAAGGATCCACTCCTGAAGATGCTCTCGGGACAATTAGATTTATAGGGTCACCGTTCGCATCCGTATCTCCTTCCCACAAGCTTTCCAGAATGGTGTGCGGAGCTGTATGCACCGGAGAGTAAATGAAGGCCTCTGTTAGTTTGAGTTGGATATGACCAATGGTGTTGAGGCCAGCAATTTGATCTAGAAAGCTGTCGATCGAGACGGATTCTACAGCTCCGTTATACATTTGCTCTGGAAGCCAAACGCCTCCCCATGCTCCTCGTAACCAGTTGGCACGCTCCCCATCCTGGATAGCGTGACTACTGGAAGTGGATGACAGAGTCATCGCGGTTGCCAATAATATATTTCGTAAGTGGTTTTTTTTCACTGATTTTTGGGTTTTGGTTTTTATATATTCCTACCAATGGTGGGAATGGCGCGGAATATCACTGCGCCTAGTAATGTAAGCTAATTTTATTTTTGTGTTTGTGCACCCCCTAATAAGGGGGGGTATCGAATCTATGGTTCGAGGGATGCTGCGGCGTGGGCAATGGCGAAGCAGGCTATGACGCGGGGAGAGGTGTGGGCATCGTGGGTGATGTAGAGGCAGCAGCCTACAAAGTAGGTATTCGGTATCTCTTCAGGCTACCGGTGCGCGAGTATATGATGTTTTTCTCAACGGTTCCTTTTGCCACCTGTGACGAGCACGCGTTTGCCTTGGATGTTAATTTCCATAAAAAGCTGTTCGTGTCGCAAGTGTGGGTTGTCAAGTTTCCCGATTTTTCGGGCGGAGGATTTCAGGCTAAGGGGGTTGGATGTTTTGTGCTGATGTGAAAGCATCCCGGCATGTTCTCTGAGACCGAAGGAAGCCGGAAGGCGATAGGTGATATCCATGTGTTTTTCCATGAAGGTTTGTATCACCTGTTTCATCTCGTCCTGCCGAACCATGATTTCATAGCCCATGCTGTAAGCACGGATGCGATTCACTGGCGGCGTGTGGGCAATGCGCTTTTCCTAGGTGATCCGGGTGACTGGGATGACCTGATGCTGTGGACGATGCATGTGACCCCGGATCCACACAAGCCGGGCGGCTGGCGCATGTTTTACACTGGGCTTTCACGCCGTGAGCGTGGGCTTTACCAGCGGGTGGGACTGGCTACGAGTGACGATCTGTATGTTTGGAAAAAGCGTCCCGTTTCCTGGGTGGACGGCCGTGGGCCGAAAGACCCGGAGCTGGTGCTGGAGGCGCGGAAGAAGTCGATGCGTGGGGAGGCGGGCGAAATTTCATCCCCTTTCGATGAAGAGAGCTGCTACCCGATCGGGCCCTCGGCGGAATATTACGAATCGGATCTGGATGAGGGGCGGCAGTTCATCAGTTTCCGTGATCCGTTTTTCTTTGAAGACGAAGGGCGAGGGATTCTGCTTGTCGCGGCGCGGGTGAAGGAGGGGCCGGTTGTGCGGCGTGGTTGTGTGGCGAAGTATGTGGAGACCAGCCCGTATCATTTCGAGGCGGAGCCAGCGCTATTGCACCCGGGTCTTTATGATGACGTGGAGGTGCCGAATATTGTGAAGATCGAGGGCGAGCGTTACCTCATAGGCAGTATGCGGGAGGATGCGAAGATCCGCTACTGGAAGTCGACTGGCGAGTGCTCCGACTGGCGCAGCTACCATGACAATGTGCTGATGCCGCAAGGGAACTATGCGGGACGGGTATGCGATGACGGCAATGGATGGATGCTTTGGTGCTTCTACGCCATGAACCAGGATGACCGGACGGCGAACAATATGATGCCGCCGCCGAAGAGACTGCGTCAGGCGGACGATGGTTCGCTTTACCTTGAGACTTATGAGGGCTTTGAGCAGTGGATGAAGGACGCGGTGGAATTGAACGAGCCGACTTTCCTGCTTCCGGAGAACCATGGGCATGAGGTTCTGAAGACTGAGAACGGGTGGAATATGAAAAGTGATTTCAGTTACCAGGCATTCCTTCTTGATGGCCCGCTCTGGGACTTTCGCCTGGACTGTAAGATTGCGATCGATGGGAAGGGGAAATGTGGGTTCGTCTTCCGCTTGGATGAGGAGAGCCATGACGGGTATTATCTCTCGCTGGATCTGCTGAAGGGTCTGGCGCAGCTGAGGTCATGGGGAACGTCTGACACGCAAATAGGCGAGAACATGATGCAGTTCAAAACGCTACAATCAGGAAACTGGGTGGCGCGTGGAGCTTGTGGAGAAGAGTTTTCCCTTTTGGCGTTTGGTAGCTACATCGAGCTTTCGGTAGGGGGTAAGATTATCCTGTCTCTTGCTGATCTTGATTTCAAAGAAGGTAGGGTGGGGGTCTATGCAGACTCGTGTAGCCTCTCGCTGGAAAATGTGAAGTTGCGGCCGATGAGGAAACCTGCGCAGCGGGATGGGCAATTGGTTGGAGGTTGAACTGCTCGCTATACTTTTGGTGCGGAGAGGGATCTGGACAAAAAAAGAGTGTGAAGCAGCAAGCCTTACTGATAACGGTTTCCAAACCCAATGGTCACTGCGATCAGTGATCTTATCTCCTGTATGAAAGCCCTTGTTTCCATAATTCCAATAGTGATTGGTATCGCCATTGGTGGGATCGGTGTGAGTCTTTTTCAGCAAAGTCTGCCGGGTGGGGAAGGTTCTCCGGAGGAACGTGTTCAAGAGCTGGAGGTGAAACTCAAGGCTGCCGAGAACCGTTTGGCGGCGTTTGATGCCGATTCGAACGGTCGCCGTCGTTCCGGGAGAACTTTTGCGGATGGATTGCGCGGCATTGGCGAGGATATCCGCGAAGGTCGGGATGTCAGTCCCGATGACATTTTCCGTGCAGCACAGCCACTGATGCGTGATCTGGCACCGCTTTTCGATAGAATGAGGGCACGGCGCGAAGAAAAGGAAATCGAGAGCCGGGTGGGTGAATATGCACGGAAATACGATCTGAGTGCCGTTCAGCGTGAGTCGTTGAAAAATTGGTTTGCCCAGAAATCGTTAGAAAATGCTGAAGCCTATAACAGGCTTGTGCTTCAGGATGGCACGCGGACGAAGGATCTTATCGAGTTTGCTTCGGAAACGAGAACGGACGAGGGGCTTGATGATTTTTTTGAAAGGACTCTCACCGGAGAGAACCTCACAGACTACAAGGCTGAGCGCATCGCTGAGCGCGCCGAAGCTGTGCAGAACGAGGCGGATGCGAAAGTGCAGAGAATAGACAATATCGTCACGCTCGACAGCGGCCAAAGGGATCTGCTTTTTGGAATTGCGGCGAGGGATTCCAAGGGCTGGGATGAAGATTTGGAAATCGAAGGCGTGGAGGGTGCTGCGATCGCTGAACCTGGAATCAAAAATCCAAAGGAGGCTATGCTCGCGATCCTGCGCCCGGAGCAAAAGGAGGCATACGAGGCGGAACAAGCGCGCCGTTACGAGGAGACACGCAAGGACATGGAATCCTACGGGCTGACGATGCCAGCGGATTGGGAAATGCTCGATGACGGATTCCAATGAAAACGCACTTATGACGGATAACATGAAACCAGCCATCGACATTCGCACTCTACGGGTGGACTACGGGGATTTCACCGCAGTGAATGATCTCACGCTCAGTGTGCCGCCGGGCGAGGTGTTTGGGCTTGTGGGGCCGAATGGTGCGGGTAAGACAAGTACGTTCAAGGTTCTGACAACCCTGATGGAGCCTACCTATGGGGAAGTGTTTCTCGACGGTGTGGACGTCCTGGAGGATGTGGAAAGCGCGCGACGCATCATTGGGTATATGCCGGATCTGGCTCCTGTGCCATCTGATCTCAGGGTTGGCGAGTTTCTGGAATTCCATGCGGCGGCATACGGGCTTGGCAAGCGCTCGCAACGCTTGGAGCGGGTGGCGGAATGTCTCGAGGAAGTGGCTTTGGCAGACCAACGCAATAGCTGGTGCAAGGAGCTTTCCCGTGGGCAGACGCAGCGGGTGGTGCTGGCGAAAACTCTTCTCCATCGTCCCCGGGTGCTGATTCTCGACGAGCCGGCCAGTGGATTGGATCCTCTTGCCCGCCGAGATTTGCGCAACGCCCTGCGGAAGCTTGCCGCCACCGGGGCCACGGTCTTTGTCAGTTCCCATATTCTCAGTGAGCTGGCTGAAATGTGCTCTTCGCTCTGTGTGATGAACAAGGGGCGTTTGCTGGCATCCGGTACGGCGGATGAAGTCCGTGAAAAACTGGGAAGCAACAAGCGCACGATCACGACCACCTTGCTCGGCCGCCAGGAAGAAGCGGTGGAATGGCTTTCCTCGAGGGACTCCGTCCTCGATCCGAAGGTGATCGGCCAACAGGTTGAGTTCGAGTTTTCCGGGAATGACGAGGCTCAGGCCGATCTGATGGAGGGACTCATCGGCCTTGGTCTGAGACTGCGTTCCTTTGAAGAGAAGCGCTCGTCATTTGAGGACATCCTGGTGGGAGTGGCCGAAAGCAATCGCAAATCATGAACTCCAAGACATCAGTGGCCCGACATGTAAGACACAGTCCTTGGGCATTGTGGAAGAATCCGATTTTCCTGCGCTACTGTAGGTCTCGGCTGAGGGCGCGG
>JBPOGC010000081.1:0-12550 GCA_051251795.1 Luteolibacter sp.
GGATAAAGATCGCCATGTCCCGGCGGGCACCATTCCTGGTCTGGATCCGCAGGCCATTCCACCGGCTTCATCGTCGTAGCATCGATCTTCGGCACCATGTTCTGCATCATCTCCACCTCATCGGCAGCAGCCAGCCCCTCGGAGTCATATTTTTTCAGATGGGAAAGAGTAGCCTCGCTAGTGCTGAAACTGTTCATCAGCAGCAGGCGCACGTCATTTCCACTCTTCTCCCGTAGCGAAAGCGTCTGCCGCACCATCAAGTCCAGGAAATTCACTCCTTCACGCACCGAGAGAAGACTCTTCGGCCCTTGCAGACCCATTCCTGTGCCAAGTCCGCCATTCAGCTTTAAAACCACCACCTCTTTGAGCAATTCCGCCGCATCACTCTCTTTTATACTCTCAGATTTCGGCAAATCATCCGTCGGCGAAATCGAATCCTCGGAAATCATCCCCGTCTCATCCCGGAGCAGCGCTCCATAATTCCTTTCAAAAACAGCCACGGGCGCATCCCCCATCCCCGCCGCTCTCATTTTGATCTCAAATGCGTCAAAGTCGCTCATGCCGCAATCCTCTACGAAGCCTCCGCCATGGCAATTCACAAAATCGGAAAACCTTGGAATCGCAAACCGGACTCGCAATCCCGCCAACTTTCTCCGACAACATTCCCAATGCAAATTCTCGTCCGTAACATTGATCGTAGCATCACCTCTGAGGAAATCACCAGCCACCTCGAAAAATTCGGCAAAGTCTCCTCCTTCGATCTCGTCATGGATGGGAAAACCGGCCTCTCGAAAGGCTTCGGCTTCGCAGAAATGCCGCACATGGACGAGGCCAACAAGGCCATAGCTAAAATGAACGGCATGAAAATCGGCTCATCCACCCTCCGCGTAAAAGTAGCAGCCGATTCCACCGTGACAAAACACAAGCGCCTCTGATTCCGCATACTGACCCTATTTAGTCATTTTTTTGTTATATTCTTAGACCACTCACAGTATTGATGCGTCTAGCCATAACATGAAACCCCTGAAAAACCTCCTCCTAGCGACCAGTCTCGTCTCCTTCTCAATGGCGGGTGAGCTGACCTTGAACTACGACAAACCTGCCACTGACGACATCGGCGGGAAATTTGGCAAAGGAAAGTCAAAGTATATGATGGAAGCCCTCCCGCTCGGGAACGGGCGCCTTGGCACAATGTTTTCCGGAGGAGTCGAGCTCGAGCGTCTGCTCTTCAATGACATCACCCTTTGGGGGAACGCGAAACGCGGGGAGGATGAAGTCACACAGTCAGGCGCACGCAAAGGCGCTCATGAAAATCTCGAAAAAGTTCGGGAAGCCTATCGCAATGGAAATTACGGGGCAGGCCCGGACTCGATGGAATCAGTCTCCACCAAGTACATTTCCAGCAAGGAACCACTGGGAAGCTTCACCTCCATGGCCGATATCTCGATTGAGACCGGCCATGCACGGAAGCAGGCAAAAAACTATGAGAGATCACTGGATCTCGTAACAGGCCTCGGCACGGTCAAATACGATCTGGGCGATTCCTCTTTCCAGCGTGAGTTCTTCTGCAGCCATCCCCATGATGCCACCGCCGCACGCTTCACCTCCACCAAGGAAGCTCTCGATCTGACCCTGAAAGTGAATACCGCGCACAAGATAGAATCCACGGAATTCAAAGACAACACCCTCTGGGTAAAGGTGAAAGTGGACATGAAGAAAGACCCTGTGTTTTTCATGCAAGGAATCTATATCGATGCGAAAGGAGGCTCGGTAACGGCCGGTAAAAATGGAGCCGTCAAGATCGCTGGCTCCCACGACGTCAGCATCTTCTCAACTGCCTACAGCGACTACCTCCCTGTTTTCCCAAATTTCAAAGGACGTGATTTCACCAAGGATCTCGAAACGAATCTGGCAACCCTCAAACAGGTCGGCTACGACAAGATGAAAGAAGCCCACGTCGCTGATTTCTCCGAGTTGATGGAACGCTGCAAGTTCACCCTCGATTTCCAGCCTTCGGGAAAAACCACTGATGCCATGATCAAAACCAAGGTCGGTGCCGAGCTCGAAGTACTACACTTCCAGTTTGCCCGCTACCTCCAGCTCGGATGTTCGCGTTCGGCTCCGGTTCCTTCCAACCTCCAAGGCCTCTGGAATGCCGATAAGACCGCAATGTGGAATGGCGATTATCACACCGATATCAACCTCGCCATGAACTACTGGATGCCGGATCCATCCAACCTCTCGGAGTGCTTCCGCCCCTATGTCGAATACATGAAAGTCGTCGCAGAGTCTGGCAAACACAACGCCAAGGAGGTCTATGGCATCGACAAAGGCTGGAGCATGGGCCTGAACGGAAGCGTATATGGCTTCACCGCCCAGAACGAACACGGCCGCCGCGCCCAGCAGTCCGGACATTGGCTCTGCCAGAATCTCTACGAGCACTACTCATTCAACCAGGATCGCGAATACCTGGAGGAAATTTTCCCGATCATGAAAGGCGCGGTTGAGTTCTTCACCGAATTCCTCGCACCCATCGGCGACGGCTCCCTGGCGGTTTACCCGACATGGTCACCCGAGTGTCACTACAACCCGGCCGACCCCGCGAAATCCGCGAAAATGAAGCTCAACAAACAGGCTTTCGGAGCCAACTGGGATCAGCAGCTTCTTGTAAATCTCTTCACTGACTTCATCGAAGCCTCCCTCCTCCTCAACCAGGATCCCGAGCTTCGTGACAAGGTGAAGGAACTGATGCCAAAGCTGGCACCACAGAAAATCGGCCGCCTCGGCCAGATTCAGGAGTGGCAGGAAGACTGGGATGACCCGAAAAACAAACACCGCCACATCTCCCACCTGATCGCCCTACACCCGGGTCGCGACTTCTCACCTCTGAGCACCCCTGAGCTCTATGATGCCGCACTCGTAACCATGGGACACCGTGGCGACGAAGCCACAGGATGGAGCGTTGGCTGGAAAACCTGCTTCTGGGCACGCCTCCACAATGGCGACCGTGCTCACAAGATCTATGAGCTCCTGCTCTCGAAAAAAGTTCATCCAAACCTCTTCGATTTCCACCCACCCTTCCAGATCGATGGAAACTTCGGTGCGGCTGCAGGCGTCTGTGAAATGCTTCTCCAGAGCCACCTCCGCAGCATCGACTCAAGCGCGACCGATATTAGCGAAGCCGCCTACACCGCGTACCAACCGACTCCGGACAATGGCAAAGTATTCGTTGCGACAGTCCCACCGGATGCACTCGTGGACGCTCCTTTCATCCTGCACCTCCTTCCAGCCCTGCCATCCAAGTGGAAAAAAGGAAGCATCTCCGGACTGAAAGCTCGCGGTGGATTCCTTGTGGACATCACTTGGGACGGTGGAAAAATCCAGACCGCCAACATCACCGCGACCAAAGACGGCACCTTCCGCACTTACTACGACGGCCAGCTGTCATCAGACATCACCCTGAAAGCAGGCGAAACCTACGGGTACCCGCAGTAACCAATCCACTCACAAGCGCGTCTGTCCTGATCGGACAGGCGCGTTTTTGTGTAGTGGCAAAGAGCCTCACATTCGCTCAATCGCCTCAATCACATCCTTTTCCACACCCGGTTCAGTCCTTATGTAGAGTTCCTGCAATCCCTTGGCAGATTGCGTCACAGCCTTGATTCCCCCGGACACCTCGCGCTGAATTTTGATAGAGCCTGTACTCCCGCCCTTCCCCAGCGACTTCCCGCCATAGGAACGTCCGATGATCACTCCGATCACCCCGCTCATCGCCTCGATCTTTTTCATCGCCACCTTGCATTCCTTGGAAGTGGATTGATGGCGTCCGCGTGATGGCATCCCGCACCCTACCGAAAGGCATGGACATGACAAGAAGCCGAATACCCGCACTTGAAGGAAAGATCAAATCAGCCATCCTTTCCTTGTGATCCGCGCATGTCTCATTTCTGTTGCCTCCCTGGCATTTTCCGGATGCGGAACCCTTCATTTCTACACCCAGGGAGCCATCGGCCAGGCGGAAATCCTATACAAGTCACGCCCCAACCAAAGAGTCCTAGACTCTCCAGAGACTTCCAGCTCTCTGAAATCACAAATCATTCTGGCCCAATCACTCTGCGACTTCGCAACCCGTGAACTCGCTCTCCCCGGCAATTCCGCATACCGGAAATACACCGATCTAGGACGCAAACATGTCGTCTTCGTCCTCCACGCATCCCCTGAATTTTCCCTGGAACCAAAGACCTGGTATTACCCCCTCGTCGGAGACCTAGACTACCGTGGCTACTTCAGCGAAGAAAACACCATCAGATACGCGGAAAAACTCCGAGCCCAAGGCCTAGACATCTACCACGGCGGCACCGATGCCTACTCCACCCTCGGCTTCTTCCACGACCCTCTGCTCAACACCTTCATCGACTACCCTGAGATCAATCTCGCCGAGATCATCTTCCACGAGCTCACCCACCGCCGCGTCTTTGTCAAAGGCGACACCACCTTCAACGAATCCCTAGCCAACACAGTAGCCGAAGAAGGCGTGCGCAGATGGCTAACTTCACAAAACAGAAAAGCCGACCTGCAAGATTACGAGGAACGCCTCATCCGCCGACGGGAATTTTACGCCGAAATCGAGCTCGCCAGGAAACACCTCACCAAACTGTATGCATCCAGCCTCCAGGAAGACCAAATGCGCCTCCGAAAAAGGCAGATATTCGCTGAGCTGAAATCCCGGGCGAAAGCCCTTCAGAAACTCTGGGGAGGAAAACAGCTCGCGGAATGGCTGCGCCAGGATCTCACCAACGCTCATCTCATAGCGCTTACAGTCTACAACCAGGACATCGGAAAATTCAAAAAACTGCTCACCGAGTCGAACGGCGACTTCGAAGCCTTCTTCAAGAAAGTCGAAGCTCTAAAATAATGGAGAGCCACGCCTCCTGCCGGCTTTTTCCAAAAGTCACTCCCGGCCTTCAATCTCCCCAATCGCCCACTCCGCATGTTCCACGATCAGCGGATCCGGGTCTTCCATGGACTTCCTCAGAGCAGGAAGATCCTCCCCCGTCCCCGTATTTCCCAGTGCCACACAGACGTTTCTCAAAAACCTGTTCCTCTTGATCCTTTTCACCGGTGACTTCGCAAAGACCCTCCGGAAATCCTCCACATCCAGCTCCAGGAAATCCCGCAGCTTATGTGAAAAGATCTCCGGCCTCGCCTGGAACGAAATCTCCCGTGATTCCTTCGCAAACCGATTCCACGGACAAGCATCCAGACAATCGTCACAACCATAGATCCTGTCACCGATCGCCCGGCGGAACTCCAGCGGAATCGCCTCCTTGCTCTCGATCGTCAGATAGGAAATGCACCTCCGTGCATCCATCTTGTGCGGAGCCGTAATCGCCTGGGTAGGGCAGGCATCTATGCACCGCGTGCACTTTCCACAATGATCGCCAAACTCCGGATCTGCCTCCAAATCCAATGTAGTCAATAGCTCCGCCAGAAAAAACCAAGTCCCCATCTTCCTATGGATCTGCACCGTGGACTTCCCGTTCCATCCCAGTCCCGAATCCGTCGCGAAATCCCGCTCCAGCACCGGTCCCGTATCCACATAATAGCGCTGCGTACCTCCGATCTCCTTCAGCTTCGCATCAAACCCCGCCAGCTTTTTTTCGACCAGGTCATGGTAGTCATTGTTCCATGAGTATCTGGCAATCCGATAGTCCTCCGGATGACCTTCTGGAAAAGGACTACTACCTGTGTAGTAATTCATCGCCAGGCAAATCACCGCCTTACAACCCGGCAGAACCTCCCTTGGATCGCATCGCCTCGCCGGGTTCCGCTCCAGCCATTTCATGTCACCGTTTCGCCCGTCATCCAGCCACTCGTCAAACGCATCCGCATGCGTCGCCCGCTTCGCCACCGCGATCCGACAATCATCAAACCCAAGCTCCGCCGCCCACGTCTTGATCTTTTCCACCTTCTCGCTCATGCGGAATTGGCAAAGAAATACCGTGCACTCTCCAGAATCCCCGCAGCGATCTCACCAGAGTCCAGCCCGCCGGTATCAATTTTCAAGTGGGCTGTCTCGCGATACATCGGCTCACGTTCGGTCAGCATCGCCGCGATCCGCTCCTGAGCATCGGAATGGTTCAGCAGCGGGCGGTCGCGGTTTCTTGACGTGCGCTCCACAATGATTTCCTCAGGCGCATCCAGCCAGACAACGTATCCCAACTTCCCCAGCAAGGAGCGGTTCTCCGCCCTTGTGACGATCCCCCCCCCAGTTGAGATGATATGCCGCGTATCCGTTTGCTTCGCGATTTCAAGAAGCTGCAATGTCTCGAAGTCCCGGAACGCTTTCTCGCCCTCCTCTTTGAAAATCTCGGTGATCTTCTTTCCCATCGTTTCCTCGATCAGCTGATCCATGTCCAGAAGGCTGTACCCCAGCCGTTGCCGGAGCTCCCGTCCAACCGTGGATTTCCCACTGCCCATGAAGCCGATGAGAACAATGTTCTTCGGTATCATATCGTTTTCACTCATGGGAAACAGCCTACTACGTCCGGAGCGAAACAAGAAACCGGAAAATGCCCGTATCATTCCCCTCCGGCTTGTCTCAAGAGCTACTATCTCTAACATCCTGACAAATGGTTCATCTCGATATCGTAACGACAACATGGTGGGGGCTCGGACTCGTCATCTTTTTCTACGGCTTCGGTATCTTCCATATCTTCCTGGCTCTCATGCACACCCGTACTTCGCAGGGCACAATAGCGTGGGTTGTCTCCCTCATCACCATGCCGTTCTTCGCCATACCGCTGTACTGGCTGCTCGGCAGATCCAAGTTCCACGGCTACATCCGCGCACGGAGAGGAAACGACCAGCGACTCCGCGAGATCGCCACAAACATGCACGGCCGGCTTCACGAATTCGCCGTCGATTTGCCCAAAGAAAACGTATTCGAGCGAGCCGCGGAAGAACTCGGCGGCCTACCCTTCACCCGGGGTAACAGTCTCGAACTTCTTATTGATGGAAAATTCACCTTTGAGCGCCTCTTTGCAGAAATGGCAACGGCTAGAAAATACATCTGCGTCAATTTCTTCATCGTTAAGAACGACAAGGTCGGAAAAAGATTCCAACAGGCTCTGATCGCAAAGGCCAAGGAAGGGCTGAAGGTATATTTTCTTTTCGATGAAATCGGATCACACAAACTCTCCACGACGTACCTGGATGAATTAAAAGAGGCTGGCGTGGAATGCGAAACCTTCGGATCAGGGCGCCACTGGTGGTCACGCTTTCAGATGAATTTCCGCAACCACCGGAAAATCGTGATCATTGACGGGGAAACGGCATTTCTCGGCGGCCTCAATGTCGGTGATGAATACCTCGGAAGAAACAAAAGGTTTGGCGACTGGCGCGATACGCATCTAGCCCTCAAAGGCCCCGCCGTCCAAGCCGTGCAACTCATCTTTATGGAGGACTGGTTTTGGGCCAGCGACAGGGTTCCTGAGCTCCTTTGGGAAACCACTCCGGAGAAAGCCGATCAAGTCACGGCAATCATCCCAACCGGCCCGGCCGACCCCGCCGACTCATGGAAGCTCCTTGTTGCGGAAGCTGCGAACTCCGCGCGTGAAAAACTGTGGATCGCCAGCCCCTATTTCGTCCCTGACGACGGGGTAATGACAGCCCTTCAGCTCGCAGCATTACGCGGAGTGGACGTCCGGATTCTATTACCAGATCGCGCCGACCACATTCTGGTCTGGCTCTCCACCTATACCTATTATCAGGATGCCATACCGTTCGGCGTGAAGCTCTTCCGCTACCAGCCTGGCTTCCTTCATCAGAAAGTCATGCTTGTCGATGACCGCCTGGCGTCAGTAGGAACGGCGAATCTGGACAACCGCTCGTTCAGGCTCAATTTTGAGGTCACTGCCTTCGTCTGTGACTCTTCCTTCATCAATCAGATCAGGAAAATGCTGGTAACGGATTTCCAGGACAGCCGGGAGGTCTCCATGAAAGAATTCACCAGCAAACCAATCCTCTTCCGCGCGGCCTGCCGGGCGGCACGACTCATGTCACCCCTGCAGTAACAACACTAGCGCTTCGCAACACTGGACAGGTCAGGACGCTGACGAAGAATATTCGAAAGCATCTGGCGGCAATGCGTGTAAGCGGTTCTTCCTTTCAAAAGTTCAGCACTCCGCTTGAACGATCCCCATTGCACAACACTGATCTCAACCTTGCGACAACCCCACTGGTTCATCATGCCTTTGCTCGGCTTGTAAAGATCCACCGTGCCTGTGCCTGTGAGAGCGGAGCCGTAGTCATCAACCACAAAAAGCTGGGACATCCCCTTGATACGAAAAACCGTTCCAACCGGGTAAAACGACCAGTCTGCCGCAGCACTGCGCACTTTCGTGGAATAACGTAGATTTGTCCCGATCGCGTTTTTGCTACCGTAGGCAATATGATCATCCTCGGAACAGGTGTAAGCCGTCGTCCGGACTACACGCTGACGCTCTGCAAAAGCATAAATCGGCATTGAATGCTTGTCGCGTGGCTTGGTCGCCGCATCTGCAACTACTTTCGATGAAGGGCTGGCAACTGATACCACTTCCTTTTTATGAAAGGAACTGGTCTTGCTGGTCTTGGTCGTCTTGCTGGACTTAATCGAATTCTTCGAAAGAACCGGCACACTGGAACCGCAACTGGCTAGAAAAGGAAGCACTGCTATCGCTGCGATACTGAATAAATGGGAAAATTTCATACGCTGGTAGGTTTTTGGAACAGATATTTGAGGAATTCCCGAGCAGCAAAGGACACTGGCCTGAAACCATTTTTTTCCAAAAGACGCATAGCAGTAACGACTTACAGACCATTCCGCAACCAAAAAAAACCAACCAAGAACCAATAAAAAAACAGACTACTCAATGTCCGTATACTTAGGAAAGCCCCACAATGCTTTTAATGTTGTCGCGGATTGCAGCAAATGAATCCTGTCCGATAACGGGTTCCAAGGAATCGGGCACGTCCACATCCGGCAATTCCAACCAGGATCTACAGCCGCCAAAGCGCTTCTCATAAGTAATTTCCAACGGCTTCCGCAAGGCACAAACCCTGACAAAGGCGAGATGAATGCTACCGGAGCTCATACCTTTGCCCTCCCAGTCGAACCGGTCTTTCAGCGTCTCATCCGTGTAAACGTGATATGGGTGGAGCTTTTCCACGGCCTCCCAATCGGTCAGCGTGACTGCGAAAAGAGCCTTGGCGTGATGCGTGATGGAAAATGTGTCCCCTTCCTGCCATTCCTTCCCCGGAGTAAATTCTCCCTCGCGGATTTGTTCTGATTTGGCGTGAAATTTTGTCGGGAAAAGCATGAAAGAATCATGGGCGAATGAAAAGCCATCACGTCCTTCGTGGATCCCCCCCTTCCGCAGGAGGATCGATTGTCGTCCGGAGGCGAGCGCATCACAGACTACCTGCCATTCTTTGAATGCGACTGACATAAGAGAGGATCAGGCCAAGTCTTCCGCCGTTACCGAGCGTTGCTCACGGTTCCCAAGAATCACAGCCTGGCGGATGATCGTATCAGCGTCGGAATCAAATCGAAAGCTATGGCAGTTCGGGCAGATCGCTGTCGCCTGACCTACGATGGAATCACAGCCTTCACAGACTTTGTAATTCTTCGGGTTCGCCGCGATCTTTGCAGCGGTTTCAGCTCGGTTTGATGAGGAATTCGACATGATATTTCACGAAAAAAGCGGCACCGATGACTCAGTCCGCTTCTTGATCGAAAAGTTTCCGGAACCGGAAGCTTACCTGTTTAGGCAATCGCTGCGATTGCCTTTGAAGTTTTGCTCTTCAGGTTCGCGGCTTTGTTCGGGTGGATCAAGTTGCGCTTCGCAGCCTTGTCCAAAACGGAAGCCAATTCGGAAGCGGCTTTGACTGCCTCGTCCTTGTTGCCAGATTCAATTGCTGCGAGAGCCTTCTTACGCGTAGCCTTCATGCGGCTTTTTTCCGCGCGGTTACGCTCTGTGCGGGTGATGGTCTGGCGGTTGCGCTTAATCGCTGATTTGGTATTGGCCATGGTATATTGGAGAAAGTGATTTGAGATTTCGAACCTTGCGGTGGCAGGGGGCGGGAAACTAGTCCAACAGGGCAACTGGTGTCAAGCTCATCTTTGATGATTTCTCATCAAAACCACAAACTGATCAACGGGCCGCGGTATACATTTTCCTGGGAGCGGAACCCTTCAGTGAACCACGGACAACCTGAACGGAAGCACCCGTTCCAACTCTGTTGTAAAGGTCTACAACATCGTTGATACCCATGCGAATGCATCCATAGGAGGCAGGTGAGCCCAGACGATACATTTCAGGGGTGCCGTGAATGTAGATGAAGCGACGGAAAGTATCCCTGTTGCTGGATTGAGTTCCCGTCAGCCAAAGAATCCTGCTTACGATTGGATCACGCCCAGGAGCATTTGGCCTTAGAACCTCGCCAGTGGGCCTACGGCTCTTGAATACAGATCCAGGTCTTGCTCCGCTGCCAATCTTTTTGGCTACTTTCATTTCCCCAAGAGGTGTCTTGTTCGAGCCAGGCTCGTTGCCCAAGCCAAACTTGGAAGTGGAAACTTCATATGTCCGGACAGGCTTGTTGTCACGGAGTAGCAGCATCCGCTGATCGCGCACACTGACGATCATCTTGTTGCGCGTGTCGCCTCCCGAAGAGCCACAACTGTTGAGAAATAACGGGAAGAGCAGGCTTGTGATAAGTAGAAACAGGTGGGTGATACCTTTTTTCATAGTTTAATTTCCATCTAATGACTGAGCGGCTGGCGTTTTTTCCGGCTTCGATCTGGTCGATGTCGGAAGCATCCGGGACAGTGATGCAATCGATGTATAAAAGAATCCTACAGGGAACGGAAGCAAAAGAATCGAAGAAGACCATCTTCCTTGCATCGCCGCCTCTATGACCACGAAAAGGAAAAAGCAACCGAACAAGAACTCCACGAATGGAGTCAGCGTCTTCATAGCTTTGTAACTGCTCTTCTTCCAATCACTGTTGTTCTGCTCAATTCCGTATTTCGGTGTCCGGATGAATGCCGTCTTGTGGTTGAAAAGCGCCTCAAGAACAGCTTTCGCATTGGTGATCGACATTCCGATTCCCAGCGCAAGGAGAAGTGGCAGGTAAGGGATTTCCTTCCACCAGGAGTCAGGACGCAATGCCTTCTGGGAAGTCAGGTAGAAAAGAATGACCGAAACAGAAGCGAAGAAGAAGATCGGTACATTTACGATGTAGTAGCTGAATTCACCGAAATCGGGTTGTGCATACTGGTTCGGGTAAATCAGGAAGCAGAGACAGATGAGAAGCAAATAGGCGAAGTTTGAAGTCAAATGAGCCGTTGCCTCCATTTTGACGAAAAGAGGCACCTTACTTCTCCAGATGGCGGGAAGAACTTTTTTACAAACCTGAATGGAGCCCTTGGTCCAGCGGTGTTGCTGGCTCTTGAACCCGTCCATGTCCACAGGCAGTTCCGCGGGAGTTTCCACGTCATTGAGGAAAATGAAACGCCAGCCCTTGAGCTGGGCGCGGTAGCTAAGATCCATGTCCTCTGTAAGGGTGTCATGCTCCCATCCGCCAGCATCCTCGATGCATGACTTTCTCCATATTCCAGCTGTACCGTTGAAAGTGAAGAACCTTCCCGAGCGGTTGCGCGCCGTCTGTTCAAGCTCCAGGTGTCCGTCCAGGAACATCGCTTGAATGCGCGTGAGCACATTGTAAGTGCGGTTCAGGTGACCCCACCTGGTCTGGATCATGCCGATATTGTCATCCGCAAAGTAGTGGATCGTTTTTTGGAGAACATCGGGATTCGGGACAAAGTCAGCATCCAAAATGAAAAGATAGTCACCTTTTGCGAAACGGCTGCCGTTTTCCAAGGCACCGGCTTTGTAGCCTGTGCGATCCGTTCTGTGGATGTGCTGCGCATCAAACCCCTGCCCCACCAACCTTTCTATACCCTTGCTACAGATATCGACCGTTTCGTCCGTAGAGTCATCAAGAAGCTGGATCTGTAGTTTATCCTTCGGATAGTCCAATTTGGAAACTGCATCCAGCAGCCTGTCCACAACGTGCAATTCGTTAAATACCGGCAATTGAACCGTAACAAGAGGCAGATCTTTGAAATTCCTGATTGGCTCAGGCCTGTTTCTCGAATGTTTGAGATAAAGAAATATAATTGTGAGGCGGTGACAGCCATAGCCGGCAAGCCCGATCAAAACTGAAATGTAGGCTGCGTACCAAATTGGGGAGGTGATTTCCATAAAATTAAAGAGCTGGTTGAGTTTGAGTCGAATCACCCGTCTTGGACAGACCAGGCTATATTTGGAGTTTTATTGGTTTTCTTTGAAAAAATTCCTGAAGACCTTTCCGCGCGCAGATCAGCAGATACCAGCACCAGTGTCAAGTCCGGAATAGGACTCCCAGAACCCAGAATACATAGCAAAGCCACCTGTAGGCAGATCTCCAAAGACTACCAAATCTGGTTTATTTGCTGAGCTGACTT
>JBPOGC010000082.1:0-12546 GCA_051251795.1 Luteolibacter sp.
ATGCGCTCTAGGTGGGGGACTACTACGTCTTTTACGTCTTCGTGGATGGGGTGGGGGAGGTATTCGTCGCGGGCAGTGGGGCTTGAGAAAGTCATGATGAAGCCGTGGGTGTAGTCGTCATTGAGGCCTTCGGCGGAGTCGTAGGGGCCGTGGTTGAAATCTAGGAGGCCGGGGATTTTCCCGACCATGTCGCCCATGGTTTTGAAGCAGTGGGCGATGGTTTCTTCTGTGGTTCCGGCTTTGAATTGGAAGCATCCGTAGTGTTTTACTTTTGGCATTTTCTTACTGTGGTTTTAGGTGGTTGAGGAGGGTTTCGGCGCAGGTTTTTGAGAAGGCGGGGTCGTTGATGGTGGTGTCTAGCTCGATGACTGGGATGGAGGGGTTTAGGTTTTCCTTTAGGGAGGTGAAGAGTGCTTGGTCGGCTTGGGGGTCGTGGAAGGGCTGGCCTTCGGCACTGATGATGCTGATGGCTTTGAGGGGGATGATTATGGTGACGGGGGCGGGGTAGGTGTTTACTTTTTCCGCGATGATTTTCCCTAGTTGGGCGCATTCCTCAGGGCTGGTGCGCATGAGGGTGACTTGGGGGTTGTGGATGTAGAAGTTGCGGCCGTTGAATTTTTCCGGGACTGTCTCGCGGGCGCCGAAGTTTACCATGTCGAGGCAGCCGGGGACGACGATGGCTGGGATGTTTGCTTTGGCGGTGGCATCGAGGCGGGTGGGGCCTGCGGAGAGTGTGCCGCCTACGAGTTCGTCTGCCCACTCGGTGGTGGTGATATCGAGGACACCGGAGATGAGGCCGTCTGCGATGAGGGATTCCATGGTCTTCCCGCCGGTGCCGGTGGAGTGGAAGACGAGAGTCTCGTAGCCTGCGGCATCGATGATTTCGCGGGCGTGATCAACGCATTGGGTGGTGTTGCCGAACATGCTGGCGGCGATGAGCGGGAGGTCTTCGGTGGCGGCTGGCATCTCTGCCTCGACCATGCCGCAGATGGCTCCGGCGGCGCGGGTGAAGATGGTGCGTGTGATGCGATTAAGCCCTGCGACATCGGCGACGCTGGGGATCATGGTTATGTCTTTTTCCCCGACGTAGTGAGCGGTATTGCCGCTGGCGAGGGTGGAGACCATGACTTTCGGGAAACCGAAGGGGAGGCCGCGCATGGCTGCGGTGCCGATGGCTGTGCCGCCGCCGCCGCCGAGGGAAATGATGCCGTCGATTTTTCCTTCAGAGGCGAGTTTTGCGACTAGGATGGGGGCGGCTTGGCTGATGGCGACTACGCATTCGCCGCGATCCTGTCGGGCGATGAGTGGGGCGAGATCGATGCCGGCGGATGCGGCGAGGTCTTCGCGGGTGATGTCTGGGGTGACGGTCGGGGCGGTGGATGTGCCGACATCGATGAGGAGGGCGCAATGGCCTTTTTCCCTGATAAAATCGGCGAGGAAGGCGTGCTCGGCGCCTTTTGTGTCGAGGGTTCCTAGGACGGCGATGGTTTTCATTTGATCCGTTTTACTGGGATGGATTTGAACTCGCGGGTGAGCTCGGTGATGGATTTTTCCACGGCGATGCGCTCGATGGATGACGCGCCGACGAAGCCTACGGTATCGGTGTGCTCATTGATGAATGCGGCGTCGGCCGGGGTGAGGATGGGGCCGCCGTGGGAGAGGACCATGATGTTCTTGTTGACGGAGTGGGCGGCTTCGCAGATTGCCTGGGTGGTTTTGGCTGCTTGGTCGAGGCCGATGGAGGCGTTGCTGACGCCGATGGATCCGCCGACTGTGCAGCCGACGTGGGCGATGACGACATCGGCTCCGGCTTCGGCCATGGCTTTCGCTTCAGCGGGGGTGGCGACGTAGACGATGGAGAAGATGTCCATCTTGGAGGTGGCGAGCTTCACGCAGTCGATTTCCTTCTGCATGCCCATGTTTGTCTCCTGGATGGACTGGCCGAACTGGCCATCGATGATGGAGTGGGTGGGAAAGTTGTTGATGCCGGAGAAGCCCATGGCTTTTACCTGCTGGAGGAAATGCCACATGCGGCGGCGGGGATCCGAGGCGTGGACTCCGCAGATGACGGGGATTTCCTTTACGACTGGGAGGACTTCGAATTCGCCGATTTCCATGGAGATGGCGTTGGCGTCGCCGTAGGCCATCATGCCTGCGATGGAGCCGTGGCCCATCATGCGGAAGCGGCCGGAGGCGTAGATGATGATGAGGTCGGCGCCGCCTTGCTCGATGAATTTCGCGGAGATTCCACTTCCGGCACCGGCGACGATGATAGATTCGCCTTTTGAAAGGGTGTCGCGGAGGCGTTCGATGACTTCAGCTCGTGTGTAGGGATTTCCGACCCCAGTCCATGGATTTGGCATATTCCGGAGGCTAGGAGGGGAAAGTTCTTCTGACCATATCTGAAATGCACATTTTGATTCAGGGGCGGTGAATATGGTTTTTTTTAAACCACAATGGGAGCGAAGCGGACATGGACGAACTGACTGATTCAAATCGGTGAGTCAAAATACACAGAACACACGGAACGAAGATTTTTTTGAACGACGAATCGGACGAATCCAACGAATCATTTTACTTGAGGAGAAATTGGATGGAGTGCTCTTCTATGTCCGCTGCGCTCCTATTGCGGTCAGTACACGTTCGTGGATTGTTCGAAGTTTGTTTACAATTGCTTGCACGGAGCGGGGGAGTCCGGTAGCACGTTTGGGCATGGCATATGATCCGGATCACACGATTTCCCTGGGGGAGATGTACTCGGACTACTTTCTCGATTACGCGAGCTACGTGATTCTGGAAAGGGCGGTGCCGCATCTTTACGATGGTTTGAAGCCGGTGCAGCGCCGGATCCTGCACTCGATGAAGGAACTGGATGATGGCCGTTACAACAAAGTGGCGAACATTGTGGGTAACACGATGAAGTATCATCCTCACGGTGACCAGTCGATCGGGGATGCGATGGTGCAGATCGGGCAGAAGGATCTGGTTATCGATTGCCAGGGGAACTGGGGAAACACGCTGACGGGTGATGGTGCGGCGGCTCCGAGGTATATCGAGGCGAGGCTGACACCGTTTGCGCTGGAGGTAATTTTCAATCCGAAGACGACGAAGTGGTTGCCTTCCTATGATGGGCGGAACAAGGAGCCTGAGACGCTGCCCGTGAAGTTTCCGCTGCTGCTGGCGCAGGGTGTGGAGGGAATTGCGGTGGGGCTGGCGTGTAAGATTTTGCCGCATAATTTCAATGAGTTGATCACGGCGGCGGTGGCGTATTTGCGGAAAGAGCCGTTCGAGCTGGTGCCTGATTTTCCGACAGGGGGGATCATGGACGCGAGCGAGTATCGGGATGGAATACGTGGCGGGAAGATTCGGGTGCGGGCGCGCATCGAGATCGAGAAGAAGAATGTTCTGCGGATTACTGAAATTCCTTTCGGGACGACGACGGGCGGGGTGATGGATTCCATCGTCTCGGCGGCGGATAAGAGTAAGATCAAGATCCAGAAGATTGAGGATAACACGGCGGCTCATGCGGATATTTTGGTGTATCTGCCATCGGGGTCTGATGCGGAGATGATGCGTGATGCGTTGTTTGCGTTCACGGATTGTGAGATGAGTATTTCTCCGAACTCCGGGGTGATCGTGGATGGGAAGCCGGCGTTTCTTGGGATGACGGAAATTCTGAAGCTGACGACGGATCAGACGAAGGAGCTGCTGAAGCTGGAGTTGGAAATCCGGTTGGGTGAGCTGGGAGACAAGTGGCATTTTTCCTCGTTGGAGAAAATTTTCATCGAGAACCGCATCTATCGCGACATCGAAGAGGCTGAGACCTGGGAGGCGGTGCTGAAGGCGATTGATGATGGGTTAAAACCTTTCAAGAAATTGCTGAGGCGTGAGGTGACTGAGGAGGATCTGGTGCGTCTGACGGAGATTCGGATCAAGCGTATTTCGAAGTTTAACAAGTTCAAGGCGGACGAGGAGATTAAGGCGATCGAGGACGAGATCGAGGAGACGGAAAAGAATCTGCGGAATCTGACTCGTTACACGGTGAGGTGGTATCAGAATCTCGGGAAGAAATACGGCAAGGACAGGCAGCGGCTGACGGAGGTTTCCTCCTTCGCGAAGGTGGATCGGACAATGGTTGCTGCTGCCACGGAGACGCTTTATCTGGATACGAAGAACGGTTTTGCGGGAACTTCCCTTAAGAAAGAGGAGGCGGTAGAGAAATGTTCGATGCTGGACGACGTGATCGTCTTCGGTGCGGACGGGAAAATGAAAGTCACGAAGGTGGCGGACAAGTTTTTCGTGGGGCAGAGGCCGCTGCGGGTGGCCGTTTTCCGAAAAGACGATGATCTGATCTACTCGATGATCTACCGCGATGGCCGGAACGGGAACATCATGGCGAAGCGTTTCACCGTCGGCGGGATCACGCGGGACAAGGAATACGATCTGACCAAGGGGACGAAGGGCAGTAAGGTTCTGTATTTCAAATGGCACACATCGAACGAGGAAAGCTCGGCGCAGATGCTGATGATACATATGAAGTCCGGGCTGGGTCTGCGGAACCTTGTGAGGCCGCTGCACTTTGCTGAATTCGGTATCAAGGGGCGGGGTAGCCAGGGGAATATCGTTACGAAACATCCAGTGGAAAAAATCCTGATCGCTCCGAAGGATTATACGCCGTAGAGTTTAGTCAGAATGATTCAGATCGGCACACGGGCTTTGCTCACAATCGTCAGAGAGAAGCCCATGGGTGTGTTTCTGGATGGGGAGAATCTTGGAGAAATCCTTTTGCCAAGGCGGGAGATGCCTAAGGAGTGGGGAATTGGCGCGCAGGTGGATGTGTTCCTGTATCTGGACTCAGAGGACAGGCTGGTGGCTACGATGCAGAAGCCGCTGGCCATGCCGGGTGAGTTCGCGAAGCTAAGATGCGTGGCGCTGACGGAAGTTGGTGCTTTTATGGACTGGGGCTTGCCGAAGGATCTGCTGGTTCCTTTCCGCGAGCAGAAGATGCGGATGGAGGTGGGAAAATTTTATCTGGTAAGAATCCTGGTGGACGAGACGAGCCGCCGGCTGGTGGCGACCACGAGGATAGGCCGGCACATCGACCTGACTCCGGCGGAGTATGATACTGGAGATATAGTAGATCTGATCATCTATGGGAAAACGCCCATGGGATACAAGGCGATCATCAACGGGGAGCACACGGGAATGATTTATAACAACGAGGTTTTCCAGGAGCTTTCCCAAGGGGAGAGGCTGAAAGGCCACGTCGCACTGGTGCGGGAGGACGGGAAGGTGGATCTGACCCTGCATGCGCCGCGTGAGGAGAGGATAGATGGTCTGGAGAAACAGATCATGGGCGAGCTGGTGGCACGGGGTGGCTTCTGGGCGATCAGCGACAAGTCGCCCGCAGAGGAGATCCACGAGGAACTGGGGGTCTCGAAACGGACTTTCAAGCAGACTTTGGGGGCTCTGATGAGGAAAAGGCTGGTGACACAGACCGAGGGCGGGATTCGCCTGAATTGAGGGACAAGCAGTTCTTGCGTTGTCTCAATACGTCCTATACGCCGAGCGACGCTCGTTCTGGGCGAGATTCTTCACAACTTTATGATCATCCCCATTCTCTGGTGTCTTGCCGGGCTCTCCATCGGCATTGTTTTCTCATCCTTCTTTGAATGGACTCTTCACAAATACGTGATGCACAAGCCTCTCGGAAAGTTCCGCTATCCTTTCGAGGCACACGCCATCGTGCATCACCAAGTCTTCAAAGCGGACAAAACCTACCATCTCCAAGATCAGAAGGATAAGGAAACGATCCCAATGGCCTGGTGGAACGGAGCCGTGATTGTTTTGATCGGGGTCATTCCATTCGTGCTTGTGTCACTCGTAGTAGGTGAATGGGCATTCGTGCTTGGTGGTTTCCTGGCATTTGCTGGCTACTACTGTTTCTACGAATACATCCACTGGTGCATGCATCTTCCGAAAGCACGTCGGGTGGAGAAGCCCGAGTGGTTCCGCAGACTGAATGGGCATCACCTTTTGCATCACCGCTACATGCACAAGAACTTCAATGTGGTACTGCCGCTGGCAGATCTGCTTCTCGGCACTCTGATGCCTCGTGCGAAAACAAAGTTCGCACAAGCAACGGGGGCGGCGGTGCCTGACGTTCAGCCGAAGGGGATCTAGAGGGATCTAAGACGGGGGCTCTTCGTCTTTTTCGATCAGAAGGTTTTCTTCCTCGGATTCCGCAGCCTCGGCTTTGATCTGGTTGTCAATGGTATCATCGGTGCAGACGTCCGCGTGATCGATAGGCTTCTTTGGTATGCGGGGTTTTGGCTTTTTCTCTTCGGACAGTTTTTGCAGGGCGTCTGCACCGTCACGGAGATGGACGCGGTAGATCGGTTCCGGCATTTCAATGCCTTCCTCGTCAAAGGCTTCCTTGATCAGGCGGATGGACTCGCTCTTTGCTTTTAGGAAATCGTGATTGCTTTGGTCGATCCAGCCAAAGATGTGGATCATGACGGAGCTGTCACCCAGATTGTCTACTACGACCATAGGAGTAGGATCGATAAGGACGGCAGGATTTTCCTTCAGGTTTTCCAGTGCGATGCGCTTCACCTCCCCGAGGTCGAAATCCGTGGAGACGCCCACGTAGAAATCGAAGCGGCGGAGGGGGTTGCGGGAGTAGTTGAGAAGAGTGGAGTTCATGACCACTCCGTTGGGAATGCGGAGGTGGTTGCCATCCAAGGTGACGAGGACTGTGTCCCGGGCAGTCAGGAGGGCGACCTTCCCCGAATGGCCGTCGATCTCGACCGCATCGCCAATCTCGAAAGGATTGCGGGTGCTGAGGAGAACTCCGGCGAGGTAGTTTTCCACAATGTTCTTAAAAGCGAAACCAAGGGCGATACCTGCCAGTCCGGCCGCACCTACGATCGCTCCCACAATGGCGGTGGCCTCCAATAGCTCCAGGGCGATGAGAATGGCTACGAGATAGATCAGGAGCCTGGTTATACGCAGTGTGAGCTGCCTACCGATCGAGGAAGAGCTGATCTTCCTAAGCCAACCGAGTTTTCTGCCGAGGATTTTCGAGAGTAAACTGGCTGCGATGAGGACGACTATTGCTGCGCCGATGAGTGGTAGCTTCACGATCAAAGTGCGCCCCATCTGGCGTATTTTCTCGTATGCAGGGGCGAGTTGGCTGGTGATTTCCTCTGGCTCGGTGAGGCGATCCAGGGTGAGGACTACTCCATCCGTGCGGGAGGCGAGAGAGACGGCATCGCTGCGGAGCTTGTCGGTGGGGATGGTGCCGGAGAGTTTCACGACACCGGACTGGACGGAGATTTCGATTGAGTCGAAGCCACCCACTGAGTCATAGATTTTCTGAATGCGGTTCTGGATCACATTGTCTGCCGTGATGTCCTTTACCTCGATGGGAGTCTTGGTTCCTTCCGTTCCCTTGGCGAAAAGGGAGGGAAGTGTCAGGAAAAACACGAGTGTCAGCAACAAGCCAGTCATGCGCGCAACGTGGCGCGGTTCTGCCGTTTACGCAAATCCGGACGAATATCTCATGCCCTGCCGGAGTGAATGAGCTTGCCCTGTTAGTTTTCTTGGATTGCCATGTTCTGATTGAATCAAAACTCTTTAATATGAATTTCGAACTACTACACCCACGCGACCAAATCGAACTCACCATGGCACGGATCTACGGCCGTGAAATGACAACCACTTCAGGAGGAAATATTTCCGTGCGCGATGAGGACGGGGATATCTGGATCTCGCCGGCACGGGTGGACAAGGGCAATCTGAACCGCAGGGATGTTGCTAAAGTATCGCTGGACGGAGAGCAGCTCGAAGGGCCGTTTCCACCTTCTTCCGAATGCCCGTTCCACCTCGCGGTTTACAAGGCACGTCCGGATATCAAGGCGATCATCCACGCCCATCCCAGCGCGCTGGTGAGCTTCAGTATCTGTGGGCAGGTGCCTGATACACGGGTTTTTCCGGAGGCTAGGAAAGTCTGTGGGGAAGTGGCCTTCGCTCCATACGCATTGCCTGGCAGCCAGGCTCTCGGCGATAGCATTGCAACCGCTTTCGCAGCAAACCCGGATACCCTCTGCGTGGTCATGGAAAATCACGGGGTCGTCGTAGGTGGCGATGATCTGGGAGATGTTTTCAAACGCTTCGAAACGCTGGAATTCACAGCGAAGACCATCATGCAGGCGAGGAGCATCGGCGAGCTTAAGCACTTGGACGACGAGGGCCTGAAAATGGCCAAGGAACGTCTGCCAAGACTCCCAAGCGCGGACGCGCCAAAAATCTCCAGCCGTGAGCGCGAGCTGCGCCGCGAGATTTGCGAGTTCATCCACCGCGCCTACGAGCACGGCCTCGTGACAAGCACATGGGGCAGCCTTTCCGCCAGGATCAGCAAAGACTCGTTCCTCATCACGCCATACCGTGTGGACAGGCAGCAGCTGAAAATGGAAGATCTCATCGTCGTGACCAACGGCACCTGCCCGGAAGGCACCCGGCCGAGCCGCGCCGTGCACCTCCACGGAGCGATCTACGCCGCGCATCCAGAGATGAACGCAGTGATCAACGCCCTGCCAGTCAGCGCCACCGCCTTCAGCATCAGCACCGCAGTTCTCGATACCCGGACGATCCCTGAGAGCTACTTGTATCTGAAAGACGTGAAGACCATTTCCTTCTCAGACGTCCTCAACGAGCCGGATGCCGTGGGCGCGAAGATGGGGCATGACAACCCCGTCGCCCTCCTCGAGCACAACGGGGCACTCGTCGCAGGAAAAACAGTGCTCGATGCCTTCGATAGACTGGAAGTGCTGGAAGCCACGGCAGAAGCAATCATCCAGAGCAAGCCGTTAGGAATCATCAAGCCGATGGATGAAGCGGTGATCAAAGAACTCGAGACAGCCTACGGGCAGGTGTAGCGGTTTTCAAAAAGGGGCTTGCGCCTTCTCCAACTCCGCATTCGAGGCCTTGGAAGGAGACGGGTGGGAACGGGTTTTCCACCTGTCTTCCTTGTCGGCGGTTTGCTTCTGCTCCTTGTCGTCTCTTTCTGCCAGGTATCGCTGGGCTTCCATGTACATGTCTTCCCGGAAAATCGTGGAGAGCGAGCCGCCGGTATGATCCGGTATGGTTTTTTCGTTCCGGAGCTGGGAGAGCACCCAGGAGGCCTTCTCCATATCGGGGCGGTTGGTATTCCCGCCACTGAAGCGAAGAGTGGCCTCATTCCTCGTCCTGCCGAGGCCTGACTTCGAGCCGCTTCCCAGGCTGTAGCCCAGGCATTTTTCAGAACTTCCCACATATTCCTTTCGCCCTAGGATGGAGATCATTTCTTCCCGGAACTCGGCTTTTTGGCAAAGCTGGCAGGCCTCGATCAACGCGGCGACGAGCAAGACGACCCACCGCTCGTTTCTGTCCCTGAAATCCCCGGCGACCATGAGAACGCTTTCAGGATGGCCGGACGCGATGTCCGCGGACGTGGCGGCACACCAACCGGTGCCTGCGAGAATGGCCTCTGAATTCCATGGTTCCGGAGCGCAGAAGCCATCGATGTGGCCTGCCTTCAGCTGCCGGGGCAATAGGAAAGGGGGGAGTGATATGAATTCCAGGTTATCGAGGTTGGTGACACGGTTGCGCAGTAGCCACGAGGAAAGAAGCGATTGATTTGAGGAAAAGCGGTGGGGGACGGCGAGGATCATCGGGCGATCTTTCTTCCAGCTGTGGGAAAGGTAGTCCTGAAGACCTTCGCCTGAGCCAATCAGGCTGCGACCGATCTCCTTGGATATTGTGATGGCATTTCCCTGTAGGCTGAAGACGAGAGGCACTGTGATACTGGATCGCATCATGCCCAAGCCCAGTCCCAGTCCCAAGGCAAGCCCAGCCATGGATTGGGAAGCATCCAGCTGCCCGAAGCTAATCTTGTCCCTCACAGTCGCCCAACCGATCTCGCGGCTCAGGTTGACATCGAGACCGTGCTTCAGGAAGAGGCCTTTCTCATGAGCTACAACGATAGGGGCACAGTCCGATTGTGCAATGAATCCCAGGCGGATTGGAGCATGTTGTTTCTTCGAGATGCTGGTAGGCATCCGCTTATCATACCTCTGTTAGAGTCATGAAGCTTCAAGAAACGAACGATTTCATTCATTTTGTAGTCATGCCGTTATTAATTAATTTCATAGTTATGAGTGTAAGATGAGAGGATTACGCATCTTGTTCAGGTTTCTCAAGGTTGCTGCGAAGAAAAGGAAAGCTCCTGAGCGGTGTTTTGATGCGAAGGTAGAGTTCGCGTTCCATACGGAAAAAAAGCGTGGAAAAACCGCAGGCTTCAGCCTCCTTCATGTATTGGATGCCCGGTGGGATCGATCAAAGTGGAAGTGACCAGCACTACGGCTTTCGTCCCGTCGGGGCGTTCTTGCACGACAAAACGTGTTCCCTGATCGCTGGTGAAGCCGTTGTCGGAGACAGCGGTTTGTGTCTCAAAGGTGATATCTTTGGTGGTGTCGTCTACCGTGGTGTCGGTGAAATTGAATGCCGTTTCCTGCCCGAAGCCCAGAGCGCTGCCTTCCAGATGCATTACCTTGCCGACCAGGTGAGTTTCGAATTCGCTTTCATTGTTGTTCTTTGGGAGGGTGTATTCGCGAACCAGTTCTATGGTTCCCGGCTCTCCATTCTTTGTGACGAGAGATGGCAATGTCATCAGCTCTGTGCCTTTGCGTTGAGCCATTTCCCGCATGAAGAACTGGGCTTCGGCTCCTGTCATTTTCGAGGTGTCAGGAAGTGGGAAATCCACACCTGGTGGCAACTCGATTAGCCTGCTGCTGAACCTGAGTTGCATTGGCTTCTCGTTAGCGAGAGTCTTGGTCAGTTGGGTGAGAGCCGTGGCATCGGCAGTGCTTTTGGTCTCTAGGATCATTGTCCCCTTGTTCCCGAGTGCCAGGTGAGTCGAGGGATCTAGGTCGAGACCGAGGCTGCGGAGCATCGTGTTCAACGGCGTGGACTTAGGGGATGTGTCACCTTCGTTGTCGGTTTTCTCACCACGGATGTTCCCAAGCGCGTCTACCGTGGTATAAAAGTCAGGGGGAACGGTAAAACTACGACTGATGGAATCTCGTTCATCGGGGATCAGGGCGAACTCATACAGCGATCCGTGGCGGCTGGCTGTCATGCCCGATAAGGTCGCCAGTAATTTCACCGCGCTGCTGAAATTCTTTCCTTCGAGTCGGATATTGATCTTTCCTGAGCTTTCAGGAGGAATGTCGAACCGGAGATTGAGCGGAATTTCTCCGGTTTTAAGACAAGTCTCCTCGTAGGCTTCTTTCAGTTTCTGCATCGCCTCCTCGATCCCCAGCCCTTCAATGGTGAGAGTGGGGAGAATGAATTCCTTCAATCTTTCCGGCCGGTGGGTGGCGGCTGGTGATGGGGGAGGGCGGTCTCCGACTTTCGTTTTGAAATTCTCGTCTCCGGAATCTTCTATGTGCCCTGCATGAGAGCCTATTGTTTTTCTCGTTTCCGGTTCTGAATGGCCGAATCGTTGGGAGATGGATTCACCCCGCCACATCAGCGCACCCAGCAAGCCAAGGCCGATGATACTGAAAACGATTCTCCCCTTTTTCATTTCTTCAGAATGATAGGGTGGATATTTCTGACAAGTGGATTTGTAGCAGCGAGGAAATTGGTAGGTATTCTAATCTGAACGATTTCGTATCGTGCATTTACACAGAACTGCAATTAATCTGTTTCAAGTATGACAAAGATATTCTGCGCACTCTTGTTTTTCGCAATCACGAATCTCTCTTTCGCGGGAGAGCCTGCGTTGGAAGATGGGGATATCATTTTTCAGAGATCCATGGGTAGACAGGCGGAGGCGATTGCAGCTGCGACTCGCTCGGAACACACGCATGTTGGAATGGTGTTTCACGATGATGGCGTTCCTTACGTCTACGAGGCGGTGCAACCCGTTAAGAAAACTCTGTTGGTTGATTGGGTGAAGCGCGGTAAAGAAGGCAAGTTCGTAGTGCGCCGTCTGATTGACCGGAGTGCGGTGGATACCGAAGAACTCAAGAGGGAGGTTGTGCGTTTTCTTGGTCGTGACTACGATGCCCAGTTCGGCTGGTCGGATGCGAAGATCTATTGCTCGGAGCTGGTCTGGAAGGCGTATGAGAGAAGTAGTGGGATCGAAATCGGCAAACTCAGGCAGCTGAAAGAATATGATTTGGAGCACGAGACTGTGCGCAAACTCGTGGTGGAGCGGTATGGAGACCGGGTTCCGTTGGATATGAAGGTGATTGCACCTTCGGATCTATTTGCTTCGCCGTTGTGTACGACGGTGGCTACAGAGGCTGGAGAAAAGTAAAGAGCTCAGGGTTGCATTTTCCAGAGCTTCCCGAATGGCCGAATAATTGGGAGACAGATTCACTCCGCATCATCAAGGCAGCCAGCAAGCCAAGGCCGATGATGATGGAAACGATTTTCCCATTCTTCATTTCTTCAGAATGATGGGGTGAGTATTTCTGACAAGGGGATTTGTGGAGG
>JBPOGC010000083.1:0-12526 GCA_051251795.1 Luteolibacter sp.
TATTCACAGGCGCGGCAGCGCCATCTTGTGGAACAGTCAGAGGCGTTGGCCAAGATGTCGAAAGAGGCGGTGAAGTTTTGCAGGATGCCGCTACCCGCTAGGATAGCTACTTTTCCCTGACCTTTATAAAAGTATTTTCCAGCGTCCCGGAAACAACGCATGACCAATTTCCATGATACACCTTTGAAGTCGGATTCAACGAAGTATTGTAAATTCTGGATATGCGCGGGCTGATTCCATTGACAAATTAGATTATACATTGGCTAATCTGAACATGTTTCGGATTAGCCTTTTAATTGCTTCCACCACCCTCTTTGCCACCGGGTTCCTACACGCCGGGCCGGTTCTGGAAATCAAGAACAAGGAAGGAAAGATCCTTTCCGCCGAACTCCTGGCACTGGATGAAGACAGGGTAAAGATGAGAAAATCCGCCACCCAGGGAGCGTTTTTCATCCCTCTGGACAAGCTTGATCCTAAAAGCGTGGAACTCCTCAAGGAAGAGGCTGCCAAGCTGCCCGTGAAACTTCCAGCGATCGAGATCGACGTTTCAGTAAAGACTCGGCGGCGGCATGACAGCGGCAGCACCTACATGAAGGCGATGACTGTCGGGGTGAAAGTAGCCATTGAGAACCGCAACATGAAACTGAAGTTCCCGCCATCAAAAGGGCGGATCGTTTTCGTTGGTCAGGATCAGAAGACGCCGGAGAAATACGAGGTTTTAGCCACACGTGATTTTGATTTCAGTATCGCTGGAGGAGCTACCTTTGAAGTGGAACTCGACGAGTTTGTTACCAAATACGACTCGGATAACAAAGGCGACGGGAACATCGGTGGATACAAATACGAAGGATATCTCCTCATGATCCATGATGAGAAAAAGAACCTGCTTCACTACAAGACCGTCTATGCCACGATCTCGAAGGCTATCGATTCCAACCCGGGAATCCTGAAAGACTTTCTGACCATCAAAGCCGGAACAGCACTTACCAAAAACATGGTGCCCTGACTATTTCGCCCAGATATCGCCCTCTCCGAAGCCGAACCATCTTGTCGTGGTAGTCTTTCGGCGGGTGAAGAATTCTATGCCTTCCTTGCCCTGGATGTGAAGGTCTCCGAAGAAGGAATCATTCCAGCCGGTAAAGGGAAAATATGCGACGGGTGCCGGGACGCCGACATTTACGCCTACCATCCCAGCGCTGACACCTCGGCGGAACTCTCTCGCCGCCTTCCCGGAGCCGGTGAAAATCGCCGCTCCATTTCCGTAGGCCTGGCGGTTCGCCTGCGCGATCGCTTCCTCAAGGGTCTTGGCGCGGGCTACTGCAAGGACGGGACCGAAAACTTCCGTCTCCATTAGCGGGTTTGATTGCTCCACATGGTCGATCAAGGTCGGCCCCAGGAAAAAGCCTTCCGGGGCGTCGGCTACTTTCAGCGAGCGCCCGTCTGCCAGGATTTTCGCTCCTGATTTTTCCCCTGCGTCGATGAGACCGGAAACACGGGTCTTGTGCTCCGAGGAAATGACCGCGCCCATGTCCGGCTGGGAATCCAAGGTATCCGTGGTGCCGACTTTCATGGAGTTCACGATATCCGTGAGGGCGGGTAGAATTCTTTCACCAGCCTCACCTACTGCAACCGCAGTAGATCCCGCCATGCAGCGTTCTCCCGCGCAGCCGAACGCACCGTCTTTCACTGCCGCGGCGGTTTTTTCCACATCGGCATCAGGCATGAGAATGATGAAATTTTTCGCCCCACCGGCGGCCTGGACACGCTTGCCATAGTGGGTTGCTTTCCGGTGGATCTCGCGTGCGACAGGTGTGGAGCCGACAAAGCTGACCGCTTTCACATCGGGATGTTCCAGCAAGGCGTCCACGCAATCGCGCCCACCGTGGACGATGTTCATCACGCCTGGTGGCAGGCCTGCTTTTTCAAGGATTTCCACAATGCGCTGGGTGGTAAGAGGGACTTTTTCGCTTGGCTTCAACACGAAGGTATTTCCGCAGGCGATAGCGAGCGGCCACATCCACATGGGAACCATCGCGGGGAAATTGAACGGGCAGATTCCGGCCACGACACCGAGTGGGTGGCGATCCGTATGGCAATCGATACCTCTGGCTACGTTTTCCAGAACCTCTCCCATCAGCAGAGATGGAATACCGCAGGCAAAGTCCACAACCTCAATGCCACGGCGGAGGTCGCCACGTGCTTCGGAAAGGGTCTTGCCGTGCTCCGTGGCAATACCGAGACAGATTTCCTCGAAGGATTCCTCCAAAAGAAATTTTGCGCGGAAGAAGATCTGCGCACGTTCATTCGGCGGGGTATCGCGCCATGCCGGGAAAGCTTCGCTGGCCGCGGCGACGACTGCATTGACTTCCTCTGAGCCACACATCGGCACCCCTGCGATGACGCTACCACGTGAGGGATTGAAGACACTGCTCGAATCTTTCCCATCGGGGACGATCCACTTTCCGCCGATGAAATTCGGGCAGAGGGGTTGGGTTTCAGAATTCATAAAATCGTAAGGTCTATGGGATTAGCGTGTTCCGTGCCACACGCCTACGGCATTTTCCTATGGAAACTTGTACGAAATCTGCATGGGATAGCTCAATGAGCGAATCAATTTCCCCAGATCCGAAACGCACCGTGGCCGAGCTCAAGGAACTCCGCGAGCTGACGGGAGATAATGACGGGGCACAGCGCGTGGCTTTCACCCCGACTTGGGAGAAGGCGCGTGCCTGGCTGAAGGAAAAAATGTCCGAGCTGCCTGTGGAGACTGCCACCGACGCTGCGGGAAACCTGTGGTTCACTCTCAGGGGCGAGTCGAAAAAGGCACTGCTAATCGGCGGGCATATCGATTCCGTGCCGAACGGTGGCTGGCTGGACGGCTGTCTGAATGTGATGGCCGGGGTGGAAGTGATGCGGAGAATTTCCAAACAATACAATGGCAAGCCTCCCGTGACGATACGGGTCGTGGACTGGGCGGATGAAGAAGGCGCGCGATTTGGAAAAAGCCTGTTTGGCTCTGCGGCGTTTTCTGGAAATCTGGATTTGGATGAAGCACGTGGATTGAAAGACAGGGATGGGATTGCCCTGCCGGATGCTCTGGCGAAATGCGGAATCGATCTGGAAAACGCGAAGGACGCGGGCGTGGAACGTGAGAATGCTGCCGCGTATCTGGAACTTCATATCGAGCAGGGGCCGGTGCTTCTGGATCTGGATCTTCCTCTCGCAGCAGTGCAGGGAACCTGTGGGGTGGAACGTTGGGCGATCACTTTCAAAGGCCAGGCAGCCCACTCGGGGAGCACCCCGATGAATCGCCGCAAGGATGCGTTTCTAGCAGCCGCGAGAATGGCACCTGAGATTTATAAGATCACGGATCGGCACGGAGGTGTCTGCACGATCGGCTCCTGCAAGACCGAGCCCGGCATCGTCACAAGCGTGGTGGCTGATTGCCGGATCACCCTCGACCAAAGGCATCTCGACGCGGAGGCATTGGCCGCGATGCTTGCCGAGGCTATGGCCGCAAGTGAGAAATTTTCCAAAGAAGGCGGAGTGACCGTGAGCTGGGAACGGATCTGGCAGATCAATCCGGAGCCCTTCGATGAAACCCTGATTTCCCTTTGCGACGAGGCGATCATGGAAACTTGCGGCGTCTCCCACCAGATGCCTTCGGGCCCGCTTCACGATGCGGCAGAGGTTTCCATTTCCGGAATCCCGACTGTGATGATGTTCGTCCAGAGCCTGCACGGGATCAGCCACAACAAGATCGAGGACACCTTGGAAGAGCACCTGGAGATGAGTGTGAAAGCGATGGACGCGCTCGCCACCAAGACGATTTCCTGGATCCTGGAGAAATGATTTAGCGGACAAGCCGTGGATCCGGCGAGAAAGTCTCGCTGTTCCCGATTTCGATTTTTCGAAAATCCGGGTGGCGGGGATTCAGCAGGAAATTCAACTCACCAGGTGTCACCGCCGAGGGAACCGAAAGCACCGGGCTGCCGAATGAAACAAGCCATTCGTCGCCAAGGGAACGTGTGGCAGGTAGGCCATCTTCGGAGCGCCAATTTTTCGGGAGAGCTCCCAGGTCTGTTTCAGTGACCATCTCCGCTGGGAAACGTATTTCAAAGTAGGAGAAATACCTCTCGAGAATTTCCGGCTCTTCCAAATGCACCAGAACTTCAAGTGTGGCCAGCGAGAGGGATGACGCACAGTAGACCATTGGGCGGCCATCGGAATTCCAGCGGCCTCCAGCGATTTTCGCCCCCTCCCCGGAAAAAGCGGATGAGAGGTAGCGGTTCGCACAAAGGCGGAAGGCGGAAATCATAGGAAAACTCCGTGGCCTATGCGTGTGAGAAGCTTGTCGACCTCACGGGCGCCGAACTCTGTATCGCAGCAGCGCAAGGGAGTGAGCCCGGAAAGCGCGCGTTTCGGACGGTTCATCCAGCGGGCAGCGGCATCCTTTTCCACGAGGACTTCTTTGGCCTTCTGGAAAACCGCCCCGACCCGAAGAATACGCTCGGACTCATCCGGTTTGAAGCGATCCGTGCGGCGTGCGAGCGTGCGCCCGGGAATTCCAAGAACCTCGGCAAGCTCCTCAGTGGTAGTGCCGAGATCTATCCGGAGCTTTTCAAATGCAGCTCGCGGAACGCCTTTCTGAAGCGCGGCGCGCAGACGGGGAAGCGCCCCGGCGATTTTCTCGGAAGCTTTGACGCCGAAGTCCCGCATCACAGCGAGGCCGGTGTCTATCCCGTCAAAACCGGCATCAGAAAAACTGCCGTAAACAGCAGCATCTTCAGCAAGGCTGGTGCCTTTTGTTTCGTTGATCTCGTATTTCTTTGCCATCTGGCATTTATAATACGCCAAATGACACCAATCGCAACTTTTTTATCGTGAAAGCGCGTTCGATTGCTTCACGAAATCATCACCATCCCATTCCGCGTCATTCTTGACCATCTCGGCTTGTTCCTTCTCGGCTTTTTGACGGTCTTTGCGCTCTTTTTGCATGCGGACAAGTTCCATGTGCGTGGTGAAGTAAGGTAAGGACGCTCCTTTGAAATCATCAATGGTGTCGAAGCCTTTGCCTTCCATGAATTCCAGAAGCTCTTCGGAAAGGCTGCTCACCATGCCGTATCCAAATTTCATGACACCTGTGCAGACCTGGACGGTATCGCTACCGAGCAATATGAACTGAGCGGCATCCGCTCCGGTTTCAATTCCTCCCAGACCCGAAAGACTGCGCCCAGGGAATTCCTTTTCGATGAGCTGAGCAATCTCCATGACCATGCGCAGGGCGATGGGTTTGACCGCTTTGGAGGAGTATCCACCCGGCGTGGAGTAACCTTCCACGGAAGGCTCGGGGCGGAGGGTATCGAGATTCACGCCGATCACGCTGCGGATCGTGTTGATCGCGGAAACACCATGGCAACCGGCACGTAGTGCGGCGGCGGTCGGCTCCTCGATATGAGTGACGTTTGGTGTCATTTTCGCCCAGACCGGGATCTTCGAGGCTCCCATGACCCAGCCGCAGACCTCTTCGAGAAGCTCCGGATCCTGCCCCATCGCAGCTCCCATTTTCCGCTCGGGCATGCCGTGCGGGCAGGAGAAATTCAGCTCGAAGGCATCCACCCCTGCATCCTGGCAACGCTCGATCATCTCACACCACGCATCCTTGTTGCACTCTTCCATCACGGAGGCGATGAGGATGCCGTCAGGACATTCGTCCTTCGCAGCTTTGAATTCATCCAGCCAGACCTCGAACTTCCGGTCACTGATGAGCTCAATGTTTTCCCAGCCGATCACTTCCTTTCCGTCATTTGATTTCAGCTTTCCGTAGCGCGGGCTGACATTGGCGACCTTTGAGCAATCCAGGCTGACGGTTTTCGCGATCACGCCGCCCCAGCCTTCCTTGAAAGCGCGTTTGATCACTTTCACGTTTGTTCCCGGAGGGCCCGAGCCGATCACGAAAGGGTTTTTGAATTTCAGACCGTCAACTGTGGTAGCTAGAGTGCTCATAATTTTTCTTAGGAAATGAGGGTAAGTGCTTTTTTGTAGCTAGTTTCATACCGTTTGTGAAGAGGAAGGCCTATTTTATGTGGCTTGCCATCCCAACCGGGCGATTGCAGATTTCTTCACAGACTATGAAATACATCCTGCCACTCATTCTCTGGATCGGTTTTTTCGGCACTGCATTCCAAGCGAAAGCGCATCAGGTGGACTCCGTGGAAATGGAATTTCTCCAGACGGATGGAGACTGGAAATTGGAAGGCCTGCTGGACATCGCCTACATGCTTCCCGAGAAACGTGGAGTGGAGGGCGCGCCACCGCTTTTCAGAGATGACGTAATGGCAGCCCCGCCGACCCAGCACGAACGCGTGAAACGCGTGGCGGAGGAAACCATGAGGAAGCTCTTGGAGCTCAAATTCAACGGGAAAACAGTCCCATGGGAGATCCGGTTTCCAGATTTCGACAAGGAACCGCTGGTTCTGCCCGAGGAAACGGGAGGCTGGGCGCTAATGCGGGCGGAGATCACCACACCCATCCCTCTGGAAGCCGGTAAGCTGGAGGCTTTCTGGCACGATGATCTCCAGTCGGAGCTGATCGTCATCATTGAGGAAATGGACAACATCGGGCTGCTTAGCATTTCCACCGGGATGTCCGATGTCCTGGTGGAATCAGAAGGTGGCCCGGAGCCGAAAGCGGTCACACCCGGCACCTTCACACTTACGAAAAGCTGGATGATCTCAGGTTACAAACACGTGATTCCCTGGGGTATCGATCACCTGTTATTCATCCTGGGATTGTTCCTGCTGGCACCGCGCTGGAAACCCCTTCTCACCCAGTCCTTGCTCTTCACCATCGCGCATTCCGTGACCCTTGCTCTCACGCTTTTCGGCCTGATCACACTTCCTTCCAAGCTGATCGAAATCCTCATCGCAGCCAGCATCGCCTGGATCGGTATAGAAAACCTGTTTTTCCGGGAGTTGAAGCCGCACCGTATCGCCGTGGTATTTGCCTTCGGCCTCCTGCACGGCATGGGCTTCGCCAGCGTTCTCCATGAAAAGACCGGCGACCTTACCGGCAAGCAACTCGCCCTCCCCCTCGTCGGATTCAACGTCGGAGTGGAACTGGCACAAATATCAGTCCTCGCCATCGCCTTCCTTCTTCTGATCCCCGCAAAAAAATGGACGGGGAAGATTCAAGTGTGCGGCTCCATCTTCATCGCGCTCGCCGGGATATTCTGGGTGTTTGAGCGTATACTCTCCTAGATGAGCCAAGAATTTTTTTAAACACCACACAATTTCAGGGATGCGAGTTTGACACCCGCCACCGGGATCGAATAAGTTGTCCCTCAGTCCATTAAAAAACCACAGCGCATGAGCGACGATAAAAACAAAATCCCATCCAAGCAGACTTCCAGTGTGCCTCTGAAAAAAGAGACAGTCCGCGTGACTCTCAAAGCCGCAGACGCACCACCATCCGTCCCGGCAGCGAAGCTTCCCGCCACTCCACCACCGACAGCGCCACCTGCTGTGACAAAGGCTCCCCAGCCCGTCGCGCCAAAACCGCCCACGGCCACCATACCGTCAGCTACCGCACCACCAGCCGCGCCCAAGCCTCCTACTCCTGCCGGCTCGCCAAAACCACCTACTCCCACATCGGCTCCCAAGGCTCCCGTCTCGGCACCGACCGCCCCCGGCGCTCCAACAATTAAGCTCGCAACCAAGGCTCCCGCAGCAGCCGGCGCTCCAACCATCGCACTCAAAACCGCGAAAGCCCCGCTTCCAGGAGCGACAGCAGGTGCTCCGACCATCGCTCTCAGGACGGCAAACGCGCCGCTTCCGGGTGGTGGCGTAGCTCTTCCGAAAGCAACGGTCGCACTCCAGCCGCCAACAGGCGCCGCTTCTCCTACCGGATCATTGGGAACACAGAAAGCCACGCTTTCCGCTGAAGAAGCGGACGATGAAAGCGGTGTCACAACTTTCGTGAACATCCTGGCTGGTGTCGGCTTGGCAGCAGCACTAGTGGTTCTCGGCCTCCAGCTCAAAATTGCGAACACTTGGATCAGCGTGGCTGAAGACAGCTCGTGGATGATGCTCTTCGAATAAAACCCAAACCCCTAGAAATCATGTTTATCGGAATTCTCAATACCCTCATCGCCGTTGGCGTAGTTTATCTCGCATGGGCAGGCGCAAACCTTCCTGCCTGAGCCACAGCTTTTAGCTTTCACATCCCCTTTTCCCAAGTCTCTCACGGGTCGCGGAAAAGGGGATTTTTTGTGTCCGGATCTCAATGGAAAAAAATGAGGCTTCCTGCCCTTGACGGCTGACACTCGCAGTTCCACCTTCTTCACATGGCAACGAACCTGACAGACGCAAACTTCCAATCCGAAGTCATCGATTCCGATCAACCAGTCCTCGTGGACTTCTGGGCGGAGTGGTGTGGCCCTTGTAAGATGATCTCACCAGTCCTCGACCAGCTCTCCGGAGAAATCGAAGGCAAAGCAAAGATCGGCAAAGTAAATGTCGATGAAGCCCGTGAGCTCGCAGTGAAATACAACGTGAAATCGATCCCTCTTCTTCTGTTCTTCAAGAACGGTGAAGTGAAAGACCAGATCGTCGGCGCGAACGTCACCAAAGACCAACTCAAGAGCAAGCTCATGGCTCTCGCCTGATCGCTCAACTAAACATCTATCAAAAAAGCCCCTTCGGAAAACCGGAGGGGCTTTTTCATTTGAAAGGTTTACTCCTCTTCCGTCCCGGTTTCTTCTTCAACAGATGCCGCGTCGTCCTCGCCATCCGGGATCACCAGGGAAATGTCCTGGAGTTTCTCGCCGGCTTTCAGGGTAAGAAGTTTCACGCCTTGGGCATTACGGCCTGTGGTGCGGACTTCGTTCACGCGGATGCGGATGGACTGGCCTTTGGAAGTCATGAGCATCAGCTCGTGCTCTTCTTCGACGGCAAGCGCACCGACCAGTGGCCCGGTCTTTTCCGTGACTTTCATGGTGATGATGCCTTTGCCGCCACGTGACTGCTTCCGGTATTCTTCAAATGCCGTGCGTTTCCCGAGTCCGTTTTCAGAGGCAACGAGAAGGGTCGCATCGTCGGTGACTTTTGCGAGACCGACAACGTAGTCCCCTTCCCCGGGGCGGATGCCCATCACACCTTGCGATGACCTGCCCAGCGGGCGGGTATCCTGCTCGGAAAAGCGGAGGCTGATTCCTTCGTGAGTAACCAGAATGATGTCATCGTCACCGGATGTCATGCGGACGCCGATGAGTTCGTTTTTCTCCTCGAGGATGATCGCGATGGTGCCTGCCTTCCGGTAGTTGCGGAACTCATTGAGATCCGTTTTCTTCACTTTTCCGGAACGGGTGGCGAAGAACACGTAGCCCGCATCTTCGCGGAAGGTGATGTCATTTCCAGCTTCATCGACGGTGCGCTCAAGGCGAAGCATCGCTGCGATTTTTTCATCCGGCTGGAGATCGAGGACGTTCTTGATGCTGCGGCCTACCGATGTGCGTGAGCCTTCCGGGAGTTCGTAGACACGCTCCACGTAAAGCCTGCCGGTATTGGTAAAGAACAGGAGGTAGTCATGCGCCTGGACGGAGAAGAGGTGCTCGACGAAGTCGTTTTCCACGTCCTTCGCGGTGGTTTTTGTCTCCATGCCTTTCAGGCCTTTTCCGCCACGGCCTTGAAGGCGGTATTCGGTAGCCGGGGTGCGCTTGATGTAACCGCGATGGGAAAGGGTGACGATCATCGCGTCGTTGGCGATGAGGTCTTCCATGGCGACTTCACCTGCAGCGGCAACGATTGGGCACTTACGAGGAGTGGCGTACTTGGCTTTGATGGCCATGAGCTCGTCCTTGATAATCGTAAGCACGCGTTCTTCGCGGGCGAGGATGTCCATGAGGTCGGTTATATCAACGAGGATCCCATCGTATTCGCCTTTCACCTTGTCGCGCTCGAGACCGGTAAGCTGATAGAGGCGTAGTTCGAGAATCGCGTTTACCTGGCGCTCGGAGAACACGTACTTGTCTCCCTGTACGGCGGCTTGCTCGCGCAGGAGAATGCCGAGGCCTTCCGCTGTTTCGGTGGAGAACTCGTAAGCTGCGAGGCGTGAGCGGGCTTCGTCGCGGTTCTTGGAATCGCGGATGATCTTGATGAAGTCATCAAGGTGACCGAGTGCGAGAAGATAGGCCTCGAGAAGCTCGGCGCGCTCTTCCGCTTTTCCGAGAAGGTAACGGGTGCGGCGGATGACCACGTCGCGGCGGTGCTCGATATAGCAGTCGATGGCTTCCTTGAGCGAGAGTTGCTTCGGACGGTTCTCGTGAATCGCCAGCATGTTGACGCTGAAGGATGTCTCGAGGGCGGTGAGCTTGTAGAGCTGGTTGACAACGACTTGCGGGCGGGCGTCGCGCTTGAGCTCGATCTCGATGCGGGTCTCTTCATCGGAGAGGTCGCGCATTCCGGAAATGCCGGTGAGAGTCTTTTCATTCACCAGCTCCGCGATGCGGGTCTGGAGAGTCGCGCGGTTCACTCCGTATGGAACCTCGCGGATGATGATCATGGATTTGCCGGTTTCGCTTTCCTCGATCTCAACTTTTCCGCGCAGGCGCATGGAGCCTTTACCAGTCTTGAAGTAATCCTCAATTCCACGGACGCCACGAATTTCACAGGCAACCGGGAAGTCAGGGCCCTTTATGAATTCCATCAGGCCGGGAAGGTCGATGTTCGGGTTGTTGATCATCGCGCAGATGCCGTCGATCACTTCGCCGAGATTGTGCGGTGCAAGGTTTGTTGCCATACCGACGGCGATACCGGTGCCGCCGTTTACGAGGAAATTTGGGAATGCGGACGGAAGGACTGAAGGCTCCTGGAGGGTGCCGTCATAGTTGGGAACGAAATCGACTGTGTCCTTGTCGAGATCTTCCATCATCGCCATTCCGAGCGGGTGGAGGCGTGCCTCCGTGTAACGCATGGATGCCGGTGCATCGCCTTCAACCGAACCGAAGTTTCCCTGACCATCGACGATCAATTCACGCATGGACCATGGCTGACCCATGTTGACCAGAGTGGAGTAAATGGATGAGTCACCGTGGGGGTGGTAGTTACCCATCGTTTCACCGACGATCTTCGCACACTTCACGTGAGACTTGGAAGGCGTGACCCCGAGCTGGCGCATGGCGTAGAGGACTCGGCGCTGGGAGGGTTTGAAGCCGTCGCGTACATCCGGCAATGCGCGCGAGATGATGACGGACATGGAGTATTCCAGAAATGACTGGGATAACTCGTCGGCTACGTTGATGGGTTTGATGGAATCTGTAGACATGGGAAAAATGGTTTAAGCGCGGGATAGAGCGTTGGCAGAGACGAAGAGGTTACGGACGCGGAAGGCGGCCGGGGATTCCTGGAGGAGAATTGCTTTCATGTTGGGGGTCTTTGCCGCGAAATACGGAACCGGCATTTTCCTGCAACTGGTGTTTACCCAGGCAGGGGCCTTCAAATTGTGAACCTGACAAAGATAGGCAGCAGTGGATGCAAGAAAGGCGTCCGCATAACCACCGTCGTTCAGTGAGGGCGACAGTAGGGCTGGCTCGTCGGTGAGGAGACTTGAGCTGGGATTTGATTTGAAACGATCCAGGAAATTCCGAATCGCGTAGCTGAAATCGGTGGAGTCAGTCACTTGTGACATACTCTCCTTTAGCGTTTCGTTGATACGGCTCATGGTTGCGAGTCTGGTTCGAGTTCGGCAACGAGTTCTTCTATATAGAATCTAACCCGTGGAGGAAGAAGGCTCTCTTTGTAGTAACGAACCACAAGATCGCAAACTTCAGTCGCATCAGTTTTACCCGTAAGTTTCAAAAGGGTAATAATGTCCGCCCTGTCTCCGTCGGTGCCGATGCCTGCGGCTCTGCTTGCGAGGCATTTCATTGCCAGTAGATACTCGGTAGTCGGGCGCATGATCCGCAAGTTGCTATAGATTGGCATGCCGTCGGACGTGAACTCTGACTCATCGGAAACGAATCCTTTCACCCCGTCATTGAGCCAATCCGGCTCAAATCCAAATTCCTCGGCCACTTGTCTAGCGGATGCGGTAACATCTTCTTTCGGGACGAAAATGCCATCGACGTCCCGGGTGGACTGACGTGCATCGAAGGCGAGCACCATGGCAGCTCCACCAAAAATGCAAATCTCACCCATGACCCCTTTTTCGCAAAGAAGCTCATTCAGGCGCGCAAGTGCGGCCAGAATCTGCTTTTTGGAAAGTTTGTCGTTGGAGGGCATGCGAAACTACTTAGGCATGGCGGATGAAGTCCGCCACCACGTTAGACATCCAGATTGCGGACGTTGAGGGCGTTATCTTCGATGAAACGTTTGCGGGGCTCGACGACGTCGCCCATGAGGACGTCGAACATCTTGTCGGCTTCGACGGCGTTGTCCTCGTCCAGGCGGACACGGAGGAACTGGCGTTTTTCCGGATCCATGGTGGTCTCGAAAAGCTGCTTGGCGTTCATTTCACCGAGTCCTTTGAA
>JBPOGC010000084.1:0-12486 GCA_051251795.1 Luteolibacter sp.
AACAAGGTGCTGGAGTCGCTGGTAAAATATATGCCGGGTAGCACGGAAGAGGCATTGGCGATCCCGGGGATAGGCGAGGGGAAGGCGCAGACGTATTTACCAGCGTTCCTGGAGGCGATCCGCACCTACCGGGCGATGAAGTGATTACTCTTCTTCAACGATGATGGCTCTTCTGGCGCTTGTTACGACGCGTGTTTCCTCTTTCTCTTCTTCAGAGTCTGCCGTTGTCCCCTCAGCTGACACTTCGGCTTCTGCGGCAGGAGTTTCCTCTGGCTCTGCATTGGCGTTTTTTTCTGCTGATAGTGCGGCTTCCTCTTCGGCTACTTTTTCCTCAAGGTAGGCGTAACCTTTTATCCCGCCCCAGATGAGTGCTGAGGTGATGACGAGCATCCAGACGGCAGCCATGGTGCCGCCGGAGCTGCGTTGTTTCAGAGGTTTCTTTTTTACGGGGTTCGGATTGGAAATGTCGATGAACGTATCTGAGGCCTGACCATCGATCAGGACTGTCGGTACGAAATCGTCCAGCCAAGGGTCAACATCCGCGCCCACGTATTCGGCGTATTGCTTGAGAAAACTGCGGGCGTAGAGGGGACTGGAAAAAACGCCGAAATCATCTGACTCGAGTGCCTCGATCACCGCACGGGGCATCTTGGCACGGTAGACGGCATCATCTATCGAGATTCCTGCCATTTCGCGAGCTGCGATCAGTTTTTGTCCTAGACTTCGTTCCATTTCACTTCGTTGCCGCTGAATAGAGCGTATTCCGAACCATTTTGCAATATGTGTGCGAGGTTTCGGAAAAAAAGCGAGGGGCTGGGCGAAGGCGGAGGATGCTTGTCCGGAGTTGCGTGTGGAGAGCTATTGACCTTGACGACACGTGAGGCTGCGGGCTTTATCGGCGCGACATGATGTTGAATTTAATATCCCACAATTTTTCCCGTTTCCGGTGCGGCCAGTTGTTTGCCCGAGTTGCGGTGATCGCTCTTGCATTGTTCGCGATGTTTTCCGGAAAAGTCCAGGCGCAGGACTTTGAGGGCCAGAAGATCACTGATGTTTCGGTAAGGTATCGTGGCGCGAAGACCGTGGACGAAGCCCGTATCCGGAACCTTATGTCCACCAAGACAGGCTCGCTGTATCGTGCGGAGCGCCTGGATAATGACATCAAATCGCTTTATGAATCAGGCCTTGTGGATGATGTGAAGTTTCTCGCTGAGTCCAATGCGGGTGGAGTTCGGGTGATCGCGGATGTTCTGACACGCCCGGCTCTCGTGGGTGTTGGCTTTGTGGGGAATTCCGTTTTTTCCGACCAGAAGCTCGCCAAGGAAACGAAGCTGAAAGCTGGTGGCGCATTGAGCGATGCGCAGATTCTTGAGGCACGCCGCAACGTCGAAAAGTATTACCAGGGCTACGGATATCCTGATGTTTCCGTTTCCCATCGCGCGCAGGCGACTGGCCAGGCGGGTATGTCGGATCTGATTTTCGTGATCGACGAGGGGACAAAAAACGAAGTCCGGAAAATTCGCTTTGAAGGGAACACGGTATTCACCACTCCTGAACTCAAGAAGGAAATGAAGACCAAGGAGAAGGGTTGGTTTTCCTGGCTGACGAAGTCCGGTCGTTTCGAGTCCTACCAGTTGGATGACGATCTGGACAAAGTGCTCGATTACTACAGAAGCCGCGGATACCTGCGTGCGAGCAGTCCCGGGATCCGCCGGGATCCTGTCGGTGACGGTCGTGTGGATCTCGTGATCCCGATCAATGAAGGTGACAAATACACGGTTTCCGGAGTGAGCTTCAGCAGGATGACGGTGTTCAAGGAGGAGGAGCTTTATCCTTCCATGACCCTTCAGGGCGAGGACGCCTACTCTTCCACGAAAATGCGCGAGGATATCAAGACGATCCGCAATTTCTACGGCTCCCGTGGTTACGCGGATGCGAGTGTGGTGCCTGATATCAAGGATGCGGGGCCGAACCGGGTTTCGGTCAAATACCGCATTACCGAAGGGAAGCGCTTCCGTGTGGGACGCATCAATATCCAGGGCAACACGAAGACGAAGGACAAGGTCATCCGCCGTGAGGTTCCCCTGAAGCCGGGTGACTGGTTCAACTCAGTGGAATTGGAAACGACGGAGGCTCGTCTGAAAAATCTCCAGTATTTTGAGAGTGTGAACGCGGACGGAACGCCTAGCGGCGGTGGCTACCGTGACGTGGACATTCTTGTGGAAGAGCGCAATACGGGCTCGGTTGGTGTTGGTATCGGTTTCAGCTCGGTGGACAACGTGGTCGGCTTCCTGACGCTGGAGCAGACAAACTTCGATATCATGAATCCATGGAATTTCACAGGTGGCGGTCAGCGTTTCTCGATGAGTCTCCGCGCCGGTTCCGAGCGGAGCGAGTTTAGCGTGTCGCTTACCGAGCCATGGTTCCTGGATCAGAAGTTGGCACTTGGTGGAGAGCTTTTCTACCGGCAGTCATCCTTCTTCAGTGATGTCTACGACCAGACAAACGCAGGTGGTGCGATTTTCATCCGCAAGCCGCTTACGGCAAGATCCTCTCTGAAGCTCGAATACCGTCTGGAAAACATCGAGGTGGACGTGGAGGGGGGAGCCGGTCCGCTTTTCCAAGCGGAGGACGGGGACTTCCTGAGAAGTGCGGTTACCCTTCAGTATCTGTATGACAGCCGCGACAGCAATATCGTTCCACGCAGTGGTGAAAAGCTCGATGTCTCCCTGACTGTGGCTGGTGGTATTTTCGGAGGGGATGTGGATATCTACAGTCTCTCGGTGCAGGGGGCGAAATACTGGAACCTGAAATGGGATACGATTCTCTCGCTCAATGGTGAGGTTGCATTCGTGGATTCCATAGATGGTACGGTGCCTATTTTCGACCGCACGTTCCTTGGTGGTGGCCGCACTCTGCGGGGCTTCGAGTTCCGCGATATCGGTGGCGCGCGTGACACTGCTTCCGACGAGGTGCTCGGTGGCCAGTCCCTGGCTTTCGCGAGCCTGGAATACACGGTGCCGATCATCGAGACGGTCCGTGCGGCGGTGTTCTTCGACGCTGGATTTGTGAACGCGGACTCCTGGAACATTTCCCCTGAAGATCTCTACACTGATGTCGGTGTGGGTGTGCGGATCAAGCTGCCGATCAGCCCGGTTCCACTTGCGCTTGATTACGCGGTGCCGATCAGCTCGCCGGACGATGCGGCTGACAAGGGTGGCCAGTTCAACTTCTATCTGAACTACGAGTACTGAGCCTTCCGGATTCAAGGATTTTCATGAACGGGACTGCCTTCGGGTTGTCCCGTTTTTTTGTTTAATTGGCCGAATCTCTTTGGGCTTCCCGTTTTTCACGGGCTTTGCGGAGGCTGGCGAGGGTGACGCGCGGGCGGAGAAGCCATTTTCCGTAGATGTAGCCTGCGAGTGACCCGCCGAGGTGGCAGGCGTGGCTGATTCTGAATAGCTCGTCGAAACCGTTTTCAGAGAGGATTTTCCCATATGTGGCGAGGGGGCCGCCGGAGGGGTTGAGGAGGGTGAGGATGAGGTTTGCCAGTATGATGGCGATTCCTATGCTTTTCCCGCTGAGGAAGAGGGGGAGGAATTTTGATTCCGGGGAAAGGGTGGTGAGCAGGACGAGGAAGGCGAAGCAGATGGCGGAGGAGCCGACGAGTGTCTGCGGGCCTTCGTTTCCGAAGCTTGCGGGGGTGAAGAGAAGAAAGAGAAGGCCGCCTGTCAGTGCGGCGTAGAGCGTGAGGAGCCAATAGGAGCGGCGGACGATGATGTGCTCGAGCTTGGGCCCTAGCGTGAGGATGCAGGCGCAGTTCAGAAGTAGGTGAGGCCAGTTTCCATGGATGCAGGCGTGGGTGACGATTTGCCAGATTTTCCCGGAAAGGAAATGGGGCTTGGTGAGGCCGAAGAATTGCTGGGCAATTGCCAACTTGCCAGGGTAGCCGTTTATGAGATCCCAGATGAAGGGGATGGCCTGGATTGCAATCAGGATGCGGATGAGCCGCCAGGTGCAGGGGGCGTTTCTCAATTGCCGGAATGCACGGCCAAACCGACCGGAGGTGCCGCCCATTGCCTTGATGGTTTCCGGGGCGGCGGGCGGGAGCATGAAACTTGAATTTTCAACTCTCAATTTTCAACTTCCCAAGGAAGGCACGATTGAAATTTGAAATTTGGAGGTTGAAAATTATTCCTGATGGCGGGCGCGGGGTTCGCGGCTGGCGCCTCCTTCTGTGGTGGGTGCGGTGACGAATGGGCCGCCTTCGAGAGGGGCTACGCCGGTGAATGCGACGTCTGGCATTTCGGTAGGGCGTCCGGCGAGGGGGAAGTCCTTGCGGAGCGGGAAATACGGGTAGCCTTCCCACATGAGGATGCGTTTGAGATTCGGGTGACCGGCAAATGGGATGCCCATCATGTCCCAGACTTCGCGCTCGTGCCAGTCTGCCGCCTGCCAGAGGTGGACGGAGGTGGGGACGGATTCTTCCTCGGAGACTTTTGCCTTGAGGCGGAGATGCTTGCTGTCGTCGAGGGTTGCGAGCTCGTAGACCATCTCGAAGCGTGGGTCTTCGCCGAAGTGGTCGAGGGAGGAGATGTCGTGGAGGAGCTCGTAGTTGAGCTTTTCCTTGCAGAGGGTTAGTGCTTTCGGGAGAGCCTCCAGGCTGAGGTTGATCGTTGTCTCACCACGGAATTCCACAATCGAGACGATGCCATCGCCGAGTTCCTTTTCGAGAGTGGACTTGTCTGGGTGGGCGGTTGGTTCCTGAGCGGTGGTCATGGGACTGAAAAATGAAAGTTACGCGTTTTCCTCAATGAAGGTGCGTTTCTGGTCTTCGGTGGAGTGCTCTGCTTCGATTTTTTCCTGGAGCTTCATGAGGCCTTCGATGAGTGCCTCGGGGCGTGGGGGGCAGCCGGAGATGTAGACGTCCACGGGGATGAGCTGGTCGATGCCCTGGAGGACGGCGTAGGAGCGGTACATGCCGCCGGAGGAGGCGCAGGCACCCATGGCGATGCACCACTTCGGCTCAGGCATCTGATCCCAGACGCGCTTTACGGCGAGCGCCATCTTGTAGGTGACGGTGCCGGCGACGATCATCACGTCTGACTGGCGTGGTGAAAAGCGCATGACTTCCATGCCGAAGCGGGAGATATCGAAGCGGGAGGAGGCGGTGGCCATGAGCTCGATGGCGCAGCAGGCGAGTCCCATGGGCATGGGCCAGAGGGAGTTTTTCCGCATCCAGTTGATGGCGGCGTCCACGCGGGTGAAAATGATGTTTCCCTCGATCTTGGAATCGTAGGAGGCGTGAGCGGGGGTGGTTTCTGCGGTTTGCATGGCGGGACGTGGCTTCGCAGGAAGATGGTGGCAGTATGTGGTTCGCTCAAGACGATTGTGAAATTTTTCACAAGAGAAAGAGGGAAGGAAATAAAGCCGAAGCGCCTAAACAACGGATCACCACCCTTCCTCTTCGCTAAGAGGCTGTCTGTAAAATGCCGGATGAGTGCTGCGAGAGATTTTTGTGTCAGGCAAGGCGCGACGCCGGAGCTGGTCGAGACCAGTGACCAAGGAGCAACGAAGCTTGAGGCAAAAAGACTCGCAGCCCTTGGGGGCTCTTTCCATTCAATCGACATGGTCGCAAATTGATCTTCCAAATAAACCACGAGCCACTCATTTGGCATTTTCCAGACAGTCTCTGATGCATAACCAGGTTAAAATTCGTATTTGGCAGAGAAAGTGACGAGGGTTGGATCGCCGGGATAGATGCGGTAGGCATCTGTCCCGCCGACGAAGTAGTCTTCATTCAGAACATTTTGGATATTTAGAGCGTATTTTGCGTTTCCACGTTCGTAATAGAACCCTAGGTCGATAAGGTTGTGGCTAGGGAGCAGGAGGCGGCGATCAGAGCGCTCATCGGTGTAACGTTCTGATTTGTAATTCCATCCAAAGCTGGCACCGACAAGGCCTCCTAGAATTTCTTCAGGATGGTTGTAACGTACTAGTAAGAAGATGTTGTGGGCCGGGGAGAATGGCGCTTCATTTCCAAGGGAAAGGTCTGCATTTTCAAATGCCTCACTGATTTCAGCGTCAGTGTAGGTGTAACCAAATAGAGCTTGGACATTTGGCATAGGCTGAAACTGTGCGTTAAACTCGATGCCTTTACTACGGATGGCTCCGATGAGTTCATCAGCACCGCTGGGTCCCTCCTCGGCAATGTTTTCTTTGACAATGTCAAAGTAGGCTAAGTTTAGGTTAAGACGGCCGTCGAGAGCTTCGTATTTTATGCCTGTTTCCCATTGGCGGCCACGCTCAGGGTCAAGCTGGTTGTCGTTAACATCATAGCTGGGGATGGCTTGCGGGGAGAAGCTTTCAGCATAGCTGGCGTAGAAGGAAATGTTATCCTTTAATTTGTAGACTAGGCCGCCATTAAAGACGAGGTCAGATACGGTTTCACTGGCACTGAAAGTTTCATCGTCATCAATGAAACGGAGATCATAATCACCAGATTGGCTGTCGTAGCGTGCGCCGAGAACCGCGGTGAAATTGTCATTGATAGCTATACGATCCGTAAAGTAGGCGCCAAATGTGTAGAGATCCCAATGACGGAAATTACCTGGATCGTCGGTGAGAACATCTCCTGTGTAATCAGGGTCAATTAGGTTAATGTATCCTGCAGTCCCGCGGTCATCAAAGGCGAGGCGATCGAATTGACGTTCTTCATATCCTCCTGTGATGCCTGTGACGATGGTGTGCTTGATATTTTCACCAATTTCGTAATTAAGATTAGCGTCGATGTGATGGTAGTTACGCTCGTTATATTGGTGGCGGTTCCGGCGGCGCAAGAAGGATTCACCATCGAGTTCGACAATGGAGTTACTCTCGTATAGGTCTCGCTCATCTTCGTGCCACATGCTGCGGTATTTGATGTTGGTCTTAAGGTTTTCGCTGATCTGGTGTTCAAAGGCTATGGAAAAACCGTAGCCGAGGTCATTATCGTAATTACCTGGCTCTTGATAGTAGGTGTCGATGTTCGCGATGCTGCTAATATCAGGAATTCCGTCACCAGTAGAATCGATGGCCCAGAGTCCATTGTCAGCAGCACGATTTTCTTGTGCATATTCCAGCTGGACATCTAGACGAGTGCGCTCATTTGGAACCCAAGAGAAGCCAGGGTATAAGAAAAAGGATTCAGCATCGACGAAGTTACGGAAGGAGTCGCTATTATCGGTACCGCCGATGATGCGATAGAGAAGGGTCTTGTCCTCGTTAATTGGCCCAGTGATATCAAAGGAGGTGGCGTAGCCAAATTTACCTTCGGTGGGATAGGAGGAAAGGGAAAAGTCCAGAATGGTCTGTTGTTCATCGAGTGGCTTTTTTGTAATGATATTGACCAGTCCGCCAGGATCCATCCATCCATAGAGGACGGAAGAGGGTCCCTTCAGAACTTCAACGCGGTCAATATTCGCTGAGACGGGGGAGCCAAAGCGTGAGGAGAGGCCAGGCATCCCATCTACTTGGATGTTTCGTAAATCAGCAGGCAGTCCACGAATAGTGAAAGAGTTCGCGTTGGTGCCGCTGCGGGTGAATCCTGAAATGTAGTCATAAGCATCGTCCAGACGAAATGCACGGAGATCCTCAAGGATAGACTCGTTCAGAACACTTGTTGTGAATGGGGTGTCAAGATCAGCGACATCAGACTTAAAAGCAGTGCCTCGAGATTTTTCAAAATAAGGATCCTGAGTGCTATAGACAACGGTTTCTTCAAGATCAAGAATGGGATCCTGTGCTGCAAGATGTGGAGAGGTGAGGAGAGTTATAACCAGAATAGGTGAAATTTTGAATGAACGTGTAAATTCTCGTGTGGAAGTAGATAGGAAATTTGTAATCATGTTTGGCCAAATTTGATAAATTCAGGAAAATTCGGCTAGCGATCAGTTGCCATTTTTTGACGTTTAAATAGCCAGTAGCTTCAACTTGGAAGCGCAAGGTCGATAGGATTGTGAAACTTTTCACAAGGGTCGTTTTTGGCAGGTATGTGATGATCGGCGCTTTACTGCTTGGGTTTTCCGACTGAGCTTCTGCGCATATGGAGTCGAAGGAATTTCAAGTGGACGGGGAAGTGTATGTCGCAAGGACTCCGAGGGCGGAGGATTTCGCGGAAATGATCGAGCTGCACAAGAGTTGTTTCCCGGCCACGTTGGAGGAAGACGGGGCCTGGCGGGAGGATCAGCTGGCCTCACATTTGCAGATGTTCGAGGAGGGGCAGGTGCTCCTTACGCGTGGGGAGCGGATTGTGGGCGCTTCCGCGAGTCTGGTGGTATCGATGGGGCGCGATCCTTTGCGGCATCACTCGTATTACGGGATCACGGATGACGGGTATTTTTTCAATCACGATCCTGAGGGGGACACTCTCTACGGGGCGGAGATCTATGTGGATCCGAGTGAGCGTGGGAAGGGGCTTGGGGCGATTTTGTATACGATCCGGCGCGAGCTTTGCCAGAGGCTGAATTTGCGGCGGATTTTGGCCGGGGGGAGGCTTTGGAATTATGAGAATTACAAGGATCAGTATACGCCGGAGGAGTATGTGTATGCAGTGCAGGACGGGCTGGTGAAGGATCCGGTGATGGGTTTCCAGCTGAAGGAGGGGTTTGTGGTGCGGGATGTGATGGCGAATTATATCAGGGATCCGCGGAGTATGAATTATGCGACACTGATCGAGTGGCTAAATCCGGATTACCTGTCTGCGGATGGGAATGACCGGAAGGTGCGGGTGGCATGTGTGCAGTACCAGATGCGCAGGATCGCGGATTTCGATGAGTTTGCGGCGCAGGTGAGGTATTTCGTGGAAACGGCGGGTGAGGATTACGGGGTGGATTATGTCCTTTTTCCGGAGTTTTTCTCGGTACAGTTGCTCTCGGCGATGGAGCCTTATGGATCGCGTGAGGGGATACGGAAACTGGCGGAGCTGACGCCGCAGTTTCGCGAGCTGATGTCGACTTTGGCGAAGGAGCAGGGTCTGTATCTGATCGCGGGCTCGCATCCGGTGATTCAGGAGAACGGGACGGTGCAGAACGAGGCGATGTTCTTCCATCCGGATGGGAGCTATGTTTCACAGCCAAAGCTGCACATCACGCCGAGTGAGAAGACCTGGTGGGGGATTTCCGGGGGAAATGATCTTCTGGTGATCCAGACGCCGCTGGCGAAGGTGGGGATTCTGATTTGCTATGATGTGGAGTTTCCCGAGGCGGCCAGGTATCTGGCGGAGCAGGGGGTGGAGATTTTGTTCGTGCCCTATTGCACGGACAACAGGCAGGGGTATCTCCGCGTAACGAAATGTGCTGCTGCGCGGGCGATTGAGAATCAGATTTATGTGGTGACGAGCGGTGTGGTGGGGAATCTGCCTGCTGTGCCGGCGATGGATATCCATTACGGGCGGGCGGCGGTTTACACGCCGTCGGACTTCGAGTTTGCACGGGACGGGATCCAGGCGGAGGCGGATGCGAATGTGGAGACGATGCTGGTGACGGATCTGGATATAAGGGATCTCTACAGGTCTCGGGAGGCGGGTTCGGTGACCCCGCTGATGGATAGACGGAGGGATTTGTTCGAACTGAAGGTGAATCTGGGCGGGGAAAACTGAGCTCCAAATGGGATTTTTTTAGAAACTTGGCTTGATTCCTCGGGTTTCGGGACTACAAACGCGCCCCCCGCAGCTGGGCGGAACTATCAAAAGATGTCTAAATCACTCAAAATCGCCATACCGAAGGGAAGCTTGCAAGAGCCGACGATCGCGCTTTTCAAAAAGGCGGGGTATGAGATTTACGTATCCTCGCGAGGATACCGTCCGGCATCGAATGACTCGGAACTGGATATTTATCTGATCCGCGCGCAGGAAATCGGCAGATATCTGGGGCAGGGGTTCATCGACTGTGGGATCACTGGTCTGGACTGGGCTTCGGAGAGCGGGACTGAGCTGGTCGATTTCGCGGAGCTTCCGTATTCCCGTGCGACCGTGAGGCCAACGCGATGGGTACTGGCTGTGCCGGAGGATTCTCCGATCAAAAGCCCAAAAGACCTTGAGGGGAAAAGGATCGCCACGGAAGGCGTGGGGATTACCGAGAGATATCTTGCGAAGCATGGGATCAATGCGGAGGTGGAATTTTCCTGGGGAGCGACGGAAGTGAAAGTTCCGGATCTGGTGGATGCCATCGTGGACGTGACTGAAACTGGTTCTTCATTGAAAGAGAACCGACTGCGCATCGTGGATACCCTTTTGACTTCTTTCCCGCACTTTTACTCAAGCCCTGCGGCAGCGGCTGATGAGTGGAAGCGGGAGAAAATGGAGCGCATTTCCATGCTTTTGAAGTCCGCCATCTGCGCGAGAGACAAGGTGGGGCTGAAGATGAATCTTCCCGAGGAAAGTCTTTCCGCTCTTCTCGACAAGCTGCCTTCCCTCCGCAGGCCGACGGTTTCCAAGCTTTCCGAGGAAGGCTGGGTGGCTGTGGAAACTGTTATTGACGAGGTTCTTGTGAGGGACATGATCCCCGACCTCAAAGCACTTGGGGCGGAGGGGATCATTGAGTATCCGCTGAACAAGATCGTCCCTTGATTTTCCTGCTTCCACTATAAATTTTTCATTGAACACCAACCCCGCATAGAACCATGGGCTCCATTAAGAAACGCCGTAAGACAAAGATCAACAAGCACAAGCGCAAGAAGCGCATGAAGCAGAACCGCCATAAAAAGCGTCTCCGCTACAAGTCCTAGGTGACGGGGGGGCACAGCCCTCTGTTCGCACAGGATGTGACTGTATGATTTTACGCTGGGAGTTCGTTTACAACGGGCTTCCGGCTTCTTTTTTTTGGTGTTGATACTTTTAGAGTTTCCTTATTGTTAGGAGATGGGATTGCAAGTGGTGCCGAAGTTTTCGGTGATTGATGAGACGGAGGATTGGGTGGTGGTGGATAAACCGGCACCGTTGATCGTGCATCCCGCGAATGACAAGCCGGAGCCGACTTTGCTCGGGGGGCTTCAGCAGCTTTTTTCCTATGAAATCGAAAACGGTGCGTGCCTGGGCATTGTGACGAGGCTGGACAGGGAGACTAGCGGGGTGGTGCTGGTGGCGAAGCATACCGCCGCGGCAAGGGAGCTTGGCGGGATTTTTGAAAGGCGGGAGGCAAAGAAGGAGTATTTGGCGATTGTATGCGGCTGGCCGGAGGAGGATGAGTGGGTCTGCAGTGCCAGAATCATCCGTGGCGGTGAGGTGGGGGAGACTGATATATGGGTCAGGCAGGTGGTGGATGACAGGGGAAAGGCTTGTGAGACGATGTTTTCTGTGGAGAGGCGGTTTCAGCGTGATGATGTGAATTATTCGTTGGTGAGATGTTTTCCTGAAACGGGAAGGATGCACCAGATTCGGGTTCATCTGGCGGCGAGTGGGTATCCGATCGTGGGTGACAAGATTTACTCAGGGGACGGGAAGGAGTATCTGGAGTGGATGAAAACCGGCTGGACGGATGATTTGGCGGGTCGGTTGTCATTGCCGAGGCACGCCCTTCACGCGACCGGGCTTGGGATTTGCTGGGAGGGGAGGGAAATTTGCTGGGAGTCGCCTTTGCCAAAAGACTTGGTGGATTTCATTCATGGGCACGAGGTCGGGTTCGCAGACGAGGTTGTCATGTGGAGCCGGACTGATTAGAATTCCCCCATGGCAGATCTGAATGAAATCGTCTCTTGGCTAGATAAGGAGCTGAACATTTCCGGAATCAAGGACTACCCGGGGGCGGTAAACGGGCTCCAGATGCAGAACAATGGAGAAGTCTGCCGAATTGTTTCTGCGGTGGATGCTTCGCTGGCGGTTGTTGAAGAGGCAGCGAGGGAAGGTGGTTTGCTGCTGGTGCATCATGGGATGTTCTGGCAGGGGGCGCAGCCGGTAGTGGGAGCGGTTTATAGGAAAATGAAGGCAGCCCTTGAAGGAAATCTCGCCATTTATGCAGCTCACCTGCCTCTGGATGTGCATCCGGTGTTTGGTAACAACGTCTTGCTAGCCAGAGAGATAGGATTGACCGACGTTCAGCCAATCCTGATTAAAGACGGGATGCCCATGGGGGTGAGTGGGAATTGGGGGAAAAGCAAAGCGGAGCTCTCGGACGCGGTTTCAAATGCGGTAGGGAGACCTGTCCATGTTTGTTCGGCCGGGAAGGATTTCGTGGATTCAGTTGGGGTGATGACTGGCGGCGCTGGTTCCGAGGTTGGAAAAGTTGTAAATCTGGGTCTGGACGCATTTGTGACCGGAGAAGGACCTCATTGGTCTTATATCGAGGCGGAAGAACTTGGTTTTAATGTCTTCTATGCCGGGCACTACGCTACTGAAACGTTTGGCGTGAGGGTTTTGGGCGAGCTTTTGGGGAGGGAATTCGGCATTGGTCATCAAATGATTGAGCGCTTGGGAGGCTTGTGATCGGGGGAAGCCCTGAATCCAAAAGGAAT
>JBPOGC010000085.1:0-12482 GCA_051251795.1 Luteolibacter sp.
TCAATGCGCTGCGAGCCAGTTTTGACCGGTGCCCTTTTCTACCAGGATAGGGACGTTGTGTGGGAGGGGGAGAGCGGTTTCCATGATGTGGAGGATTTTCGGAACCAACTCTTGTTCCTCGTCCGGGTGGAGGTCGAAGACAAGTTCATCATGCACTTGAAGGAGCATTTTCGTCTGGTAGGGCTTTTTACGAAGTAGCTCGTCGATCTTGATCATGGCGAGTTTGATCATGTCGGCGGAGGTGCCTTGGATGGGCATGTTGATGGCGGCGCGCTCGGCGTTGTTGCGGAGGCCGGCGTTTCCTGAGGTGAGATCCGGGTAGTGGCGGCGGCGGCCTGCGAGGGTCTCGGCGTAGCCTTTTTCCCGCGACTCGGCGACGGTGCGATCCATGTATTCCTTGATGGCGGGGTATTCGCGGAAGTAGGCCTCGATGATCTCCGCTGCTTCGCCGCGTGGGATGGAAAGGCGCTGGCTGAGGCCGAAGGCGGAGATGCCGTAGATGATGCCGAAGTTCACCATCTTCGCACTGGAGCGCATGTCGCGGGTGACTTCCTCGGGGGTGACTCCGTGGACTTTGGCAGCGGTGATGGTGTGGATGTCAGCACCGTCCTGGAAGGCGGTGATCATGGTGGGATCACAGGCGAGGGCGGCCATGACGCGGAGCTCGATCTGGGAGTAATCGCAAGCGAGGAGGGTGAAGCCTTTGCGCGGGACGAAGGCTTGGCGGATTTTCCGGCCAGCCTCGGAGCGGACGGGGATGTTCTGGAGATTGGGATCCGAGGAGGCGAGGCGGCCGGTGGCGGCGAGGAGCTGGTGGTAGTGGGTGTGGATGCGCCCGGTCTCCGGGGCGATGTGGGTGGGGAGGGCGTCGAGGTAGGTGGACTTGAGTTTGGTGGCCTCGCGGTAGCTGAGGATTTCCTCGATGATGGGGTGGATGCCGAGGAGGGTGGAAAGGGTCTGCTCGTCGGTTTTGTATTGGCCGGTTTTGGTTTTCTTCGGCTTGTCTAGGAGCTTGAGGTGATCGAAGAGGATCTGGCCGAGTTGTTTTGGCGAGGCGATGTTAAACGGGGTGCCGGCGTGTTGCTCGATGGATTTTGCGAGTTGGTCGATGGTCTGTTGAAGATCGATACCGATTGTCTCGAGGGCATCCGGATCGATGGCGATGCCTTCCATTTCCATGCGGACGAGGACGGGGAGGAGCGGGGCTTCGATCTCGGAGAAGACTTTGTCCTGGCCTGTTTCTTTGAGGAGCGGGCGGAGTTTCTCGGCGAGCTGGAAGGTTACATCAGCGTCCTCGGCGGCGTATTCGGCCATGGTCTCCAAGGGGATGCTTTCCATGTCGAGTTCCTTGGACTTGGATGACTTTTTCTCGGCGTGGGCGAAGAGGTCGTCCTGGGCGGGTTCTTCGGTAGGGGCGGCAGCGATGTCGGCTAGTTTGACCGGGGTGTAGCCGAGGAGAATTTCCGAAAGGTAGTCCATGCTGTGTCGACGCTCGGGAGCGGCGAGGGCATCGGCGAGCATGGTGTCGAAGAAGGAACCGGCGACGTGGATGCCGTGGGAGTGGAGGACGGAGAGATCGTATTTCAGATTGTGACCGATTTTTTCCGCGGAGCCGTTGAGGATGGCTTTGATTTCCGGTACGAGGTCTTTGGAAAATGGTAGATACCAGCCTTCGTGTGCTTTCCAGGAAAAGGCGATGCCGAGAAGCTTCGCGGAGTGGCGGTCTAGGGAGGTGGTCTCGATGTCGAAGCAGAAGGATTCTTGCTCGGAAAGGTGGGCGAAGAGTTGTTTCTGCAGGTCTTTGGTATTGGCGAGGGTGTAGGTGTGGGGGACTTCCTTGATGGTTTTGAAGGTGTCGAAGATTGTTTCGGACTGGGTAAGATCGTTCGACGGACGGCTCGGAGAGCCGTCCCTGCCTGAGTCTACGCCGTAGAGGCGTTTGGTGAGGGTGCGGAACTCAAAGTCGGTGAAGATCTGTTTGATGGCTTCATCGTCGCGCTGGGAGACGATGAGATCGTCCCATGTGACGTCCAGGGGGCAATCGATGATAATGGTGGCGAGGTCTTTGGAGAGGATGGCCTGGTCTTTGTTTCCCTCCACGTTTTCCTTCTGTTTGCCTTTGAGTTTGTCGGTGTTTGCGAGGAGTCCTTCGACAGAGCCGAATTGCTTGATAAGTTTCTGGGCGGTCTTGGGGCCGATGCCGGGAACACCAGGGATGTTGTCTGCGGCATCTCCCATGAGGCCGAGTAGATCGATGATCTTATCCGGCTCTGAGACGCCCCAGATTTCCTCGAGTTTATCGATACCGATGACTTCGAAATCGCTGCCTTTGCGGCCGGGCTTCCACATGTAGGTGGTGGGGGAAATGAGTTGGGCGAAGTCCTTGTCCGGGGTGACCATGTAGGACTCGAAGCCATCCGGCTCGGCCCGTTTCACAAGGGTGCCGATGAGATCGTCTGCTTCGAAGCCATCGACTTCTATGACGGGTATGGCGAAGGCGCGGCAGAGGTCTTTCACGTGTGGGATGGAGGCGGCGAGTTCCTCTGGCATCTCGTCGCGTTGGGCTTTGTAGGCAGGGTATTTGATGTGGCGGGGGGTGGGCGCGGAGGTATCGAAGGCGACGCCCAGGTGGGTGGGATTTTCCTTTTCCAGGATGGAGAGGAGGGTGTTGATGAAGCCGTAGAGCGCGGAGGTGTTGACGCCTTTTGAGTTCCGGATGGGATTCTGGATAAAGGCGAAATGCGCCCGATAGATCAGGGCCATGCCGTCGAGGAGGAAGAGGCGTTTCATGTGGGGAAACTTTAAATTTTAAACTCTAAACTCCAATGAAGAAGTTTTCGAAGGGTGGCTTGCGCTCCTTGGAATCGGGGCAATGATGGTTGGATGGTTTCGCCAAATCTTCCTGTTCTTGTCGTTGGTGCCGGGCTTTCCGGACTGACATGTGCGCTGCGGCTGCATGAGGCGGGGATCCCGGTGCATGTGATTGAGGCGAGCGATGGTGTTGGCGGGCGGGTGCGGACGGATGTGGTGGACGGGTTTTTGCTGGATCGCGGATTTCAGGTGTATCTGGACGCCTATCCGGAGGCTGGGAAATTGCTGGATCTGGAGGCTCTGGGGCTGAAGTCGTTTTCCGCAGGCGCGCTTGTGTATGATGGGAAGAGTTTGGTTCGCGTGATGGATGTGTTCCGCTCGCCGAAGCATTTGATCGGCAGTGCGCTGGCTCCCATCGGGACGCTTATGGACAAGATACGCGTGGCCTTGCTGAGGTTCCGATCGCTGGGCAGCGCGGATGAGGAGATCGCAAATCGTCCGGACAAAGAAACTCTAACATTTCTTCATCAGCTTGGGTTCAGCGGGAAAATGATCGATGGGTTTTTCCGGGCGTTTTACGGGGGGATTTTTCTGGAACGGGAGCTGCGCACATCGAGCCGGATGTTTGAGTTTACTTTCAAGATGTTCAGCAAGGGAAGCGCCACGCTCCCGGCGCGCGGGATGGGTGCGATTCCGCTCCAACTTGCAAAGCGCCTGCCAGCACAGACGATCCGCATCAACTCTCCCGTAGCCTCGGCGAATGAAAGCGCAGTCCTTCTGGCTGACGGGGAAGAGATCCGTGGTTGTCGAGTGATCATCGCCACACACGCTTCACAAACAGCGGAGATTGTTCCCGGCTTTGCGAAACAGGCTCCTACTTGGCGGACAGTAACGAATGTCTACTATTCAGCTAGTAGCTCACCTCTCGGAGAGCCGATCATCGCACTGAATGCGAGTGGCGAAGGTTTGGTAAACAATTTCTGTGTCATCTCGGATGTGGCTCCGGGCTACGCGCCTCCGGGGCAATCGTTATTGTCCGTTTCCTTGCTGGGAGTTCATACCGATACAGAAATCCCGGAAACAGTCCGGGAGGAATTGAGAGGCTGGTTCGGTAACAAGGTGGACGGGTGGCAACATCTGAGAACGGATGTGATACGCCACGCGCTACCTGAACAAGCTCCCGGTAAAGATACACCCGGCTATCTCACCGAAGACGGGATCCACCTCTGCGGAGACCACACGACCAGCGCGTCGATCGAAGGAGCCATCGTTTCCGGCAACAAGACCGCGGAGGCCATCATTTCAAGCTTTGGAAAATAGCAGCCTTCCTCATATTGATCGTGAAAAATGAAAGAAGGCGATGATATATCCAGCCAGCAAGGCAGCCGCTGGGAGTTGGCCTCTTACCTTATCAGGGACAGGCGGCTTGGAATTGCCATGCTTGGAGGCGGGCTTCTTTATTTCGCGCTGGGATACGCGGGACTAAACCTCATGCCCTGCCCTATTCTCGAAGTAACAGGCTTGCCTTGCCCCGGATGCGGAATGACTCGGTCTTGCATGGCTGGACTACAGGGTAACTGGGCAGATGTCTTGCGTTTCAACCCATTCGGCCCGGTCTTTGCAGTGTTCTGGGCGGTGGTTGGATTCGGGCTAATTCTGCCTCAGCCTTGGAGAAATACGTTTTCGGAGAAGCTGGCAATATTTGAACGGAGAACGCGGTGGGCAGGTTGGGTGGGTGGCTGGCTGGCAATCTATACCTTGACCCGGTGGTTCTAAAAACACTAGATGGTTTCGAGGGTTGGGAGCGTGTTCCAATCACTCCCACAACCACCTACTATACTATATTATGTCTATTATTGGATCAGCCCTACTCGTCATCGGCGGAATCGGTTCGCTTGTTTGCTTTATCATGGTTTTGATAAAAATGTTCCAAAACGAAAAACCACTGCTCGGAGTTCTGGGGATTTTTTGCGGCCTCTGGACATTTATCTGGGGCTGGATGAAGGCCGAAACCCTCGGACTTAAGAAAATCATGATGATTTGGAGCGGTTGCATCGTCCTTGTGATCATTGGCAATGTGATTGCCGGTGCGGGCATGGCTTCCCAGATGCCCAACGGACAATTCTAGACCTACCAGCTCTTCATAGAGCTTTCTATTTCGGGAAACCGGATGAACAGTTATCCGGCTTCCCGTCATTTTCCATGTCCTTGCGCATAAGCTCGTCCAGCGCGGCGACAGCCTGCTTCCCCTTGCTACGATAGCGTTTCTTATCGTGGCGGTGGGCGGCCATTTCCCGCACCATCCATTCGTCGTTTTTCCGATAGTGGCAGGAAGCTTTTTTCGCAGTTTCCGCGGGGAGCCCCAGATTGATCATGATGTCCTGGCTCATGACCAGAGATGAATCCAAAGTCTCACGATAGATGCTTTCCTCACCCAGATCGATGAACTGATATGCTTCAAAGCGGCTGTGGGCACGGATGTAAATTTTCAGATGTGGAAAGCTGTGGCGAACGGACTGGATGATTTTCGAGCTAATCGCGGCATCCTTCAGTGCGATGACGAGGATTTTCGCTTTGGCAGCACCTGCGGCGGCGAGGAGATCAGGACGGGAAGCATCGCCGTAAAAGACAGGGATGCCGATCTCGCGAAGAAGGCTTATCTGTTCTTCGTCCCTATCCAGAACGGTGCAGGGAAATCCTTGGGTTCGCAGCAGGCGGCCAACCGTGTGGCCATACCGGCCAAACCCACAGATGATGACCGGGGAATCCTCGTTCAGGACATCCGATTCCTTCTCTTCACCATCTTCAGAGGTTTTCCGAAAAATAAAGTACTGGCTGAAGATGATGAGCGGAGGAGTAAGAGCCATGGAGATGGCGACCGCCGCAGTAAGACTACGGACTATGTCCTCGGGAAGGACGCCGCCATTCAACGTGATGGTGAGGAGGACAAATGCGAACTCACCCCCTGCCGCCATGGAGCAGGCGAAGAGAATGGCGGCGTTTCTTCTTAGACCGCTGGCCAGGGCAAGTGGAACGAGCAACAGCCCTTTGAGTAAAATGAGGCCAAGTGTGATCCCGAGGACAAGAAACAAGTTCTCGGCGATGTGTGCGAAGTTGATCCCGCTGCCCACGCCAATGAAAAAGAGCCCGAGCAGTATGCCTTTGAACGGGGCGAGATCACTTTCGAGCTCATGGCGGTACTCGCTGTTCGCCAGTGCTACCCCGGCAACGAAGGCGCCGAGTGCGGGAGAGAGGCCGACCATGGTCATCAGAATCGCAACACCGATGACAAGTAGGAGCGCTACCGCCGTGAAGGCTTCCATCTGATTGGTGGAGGCGATCATTCGAAAAATAGGGCGGGAGGCCCATTTCGTAAGAAGGACGATGAGCACGACGGCACCGATGGTTGTCAATGCCTGTACCCAGCCTGGCAGATGGTGGAGGAAATCCGCGGCCGGGTGGCTGTTTCCATGCCCTCCGGATATCTCCAGAGTAGCCAGAAGCGGAAGAACTGCGATGATGGGGATGACGGCGATGTCTTGGAAAAGAAGGACGGCAAAGGAGCTTTTCCCCGCTTCGGTCTGGCTGAGGCCACGCTCACTGAGTGTCTGCAAAATGATGGCAGTGCTGGAAAGGGAAAGTATGAGACCGATGGCTAGCGCCTGCTGCCAGACCAAGCCAGACAACATGGCAACACCGGTGATTGCCAGGGTGCCCAGGACTACCTGGAGCCCGCCAAGACCCAGGATTTTCCGCCGCATTTTCCACAACATGGATGGCTGCAGCTCCAGGCCGATGAGGAAAAGCATCATCACGACCCCGAATTCCGCGAAGTGCATGACGTCCTCACTTTGCTCACCGATCATTCCCAGACCGAATGGCCCGATGACTATCCCAATCAGAAGATACCCGAGGACGGCTCCTATACCGAGACGCTTCCCTATGATGATGGCCACCACGGCCGCGCCCAGATAGATGAACGCATCAAGAAACATCGTTTGGGTATCCATGGGTAAAACAGAGAATTACTGATCGGCATCATGACGATGGATGCAGTGGCGGCAAGCAGACAAAATCACAAGCCCTCGCGATACGAAACGGACACGCTCCGTCCACAGCATAAGGAGCGTCATGACCGGGGTTTTGTTCCCGAAAAAATCCCTTCGCGCCTCAGAAATCGCTTTCCGGATGCAGCTCGTGGTATTTGATCGCCTCCACGGCTACGGCGGCTGCTGTTCCGAAAATGGTCTCCACCGTAGCGGTTCTCGGAACCTGGGCAGCGGGACGGGAGAGCCCCAGAATGAGCTTCCCGTAGTTCTGAGCCCCTCCGAGGTGCTGTAGAAGTTTCAGGGAAATGTGTGCCGCGTCCAGATTCGGGAAAACGAGAACGTCTGCTGACTTCCTTGCCTCGGCATCGGGTAATTTCGCTTCGGCAGCAGAGGGATCGATCGCCACATCTGCCTGCAATTCACCGTCCAGATCCAGGTCGAGAAGCTCGGTGGTGATACGGCTCTTCGCCAATGCGGTGGCAGCCACCACTTTTTGCGCGTCCTTGGTGGATGAAGAGCCTTTCGTTGAATGACTCAGCAGCGCGATCGTCGGTTTTCTCCCGAGGAAATGGTGAGCAAGCTTACCCGTCTCGATGGCAATGGTCGCAAGCTCGCTGACATTCGGCTGCGGGATCAACCCGGTATCGGCCAGGAACAGAATGCGATCCTTGCCAAAAAGCGGCAAATGCGGCGCAAGCAAGAGAGACACACCAAAGATTTTTTCCACTCCGGCGAGTGGCTTGATGTTGTGAAGCAACGCACGGAAAAACACTGCCGGGATGCACTGGTTTCCACCAACGATCGCATCCGCATGGCCATACTGCACCATCATCGTCGCGAAGTAATGCGGACGGATCATGGTTTCCTCGATATTCGCCTGCCGGGTGGCACGGTAGCGAGCCATGTTCTCAGCACGCTTCAGGAAAAGAGGCAGATCGGAGGATGTCTTCGGATCGATCACCCGGATGAAATCCATCGGGATATGATTCAAACCCGCTAGGTGGCGGATGCGTTCCTTACGCCCGAGGAGGATGGGGGAAATGGCTTCAAGCTTCACCATCTCAGCCGCTGCCTCGATTACTCTGACATCCTCACCTTCGGTGAAAACCACCCGCTTCGGATGGCGGCGGAGTTGTTGGACAAGTTGTCTGGTGACATCGTTCTGAACCGCTGGCGAGGAGTCTGGCATATCAATATTCGTACAAAAGGAGATAGCGATACTGATCCGCTCTCCACGGGGAATCAAACTTCAAAATCAAATTTAACCAATCATCCCAGAGCCCTGATCCAATCAGGCCTAGCGACGGTTGAACCTGGCCATTTCGCGCTGGGCCTCGCGCATTTCCACCTTCTTCTTCAGATCCTGACGCTGATCCGAATGGGTTTTTCCTTTTCCGACTCCGATCTCCACTTTTACCCGGCGGTCTTTCCAATACATGCGGAGCAGCGGCAGGGTGCAGCCTTTGATCGCCGTCTCGGAGGAAAGCTTCAAAATCTCCTTTTTATGCAAAAGCAAGCGGCGGGGGCGCTTCGACATGTGGTTGAACCACTCACCCGCGGTCTGCCAGGGCTGGATGTCGCAGCCGTAGAGAAAGACCTGATGCCCCTCCACGCGGGCGAAGGCATCCGAGACATTGATTTTCCCGGCACGGATGGATTTCACCTCGGTGCCTTTCAGCTCCAGGCCGGCCTCATATTTATCAATGATATGAAAATCGCGAGCCGCCTTTCTGTTTGTGGCGATTTCAGCACTCATGGAATAACGCGGAATTCCCGGATCGCTCCGGCACCGCTTATTGTGGGAGCGGGCGCTCGATGAGCTTGAGCTTGCCTTCGATGATCTCGATAAGGGCAATATCCGCTGCACCCATGCTCGGGCGTGTTTCGATCAGTGGAGAGCGGCCGCTGTTCAGCTGGCGTACTCTCTGGGATACGAGGTTAATAAGGACCAAAGGGTCGGTGACAATTTCTGCAGCCTGATCGACAAGTTCGCTTTTCATAGTGGAGCCGGGAAGTTGCGAAGCAGGCCGCGCTTTCTCAAAAGAAACAACGTTCTCAGGAGTGGTGGGCAGGGCTTCTTCGCTCAAAATAATAATTACACGCGGTGGCGGGTCGGGTGTGAAACCAGACCACGCAGGTTTTTGCAAGACCAAACTGGGTCTTGAGACCGGAAATCGAAAGAATTTTCTCCAAAAACTATTTTGGCATCAGATCGATCCCGAATTTTCTCAGAACGACAACAGTCAGCCAGAAGAACGCAGTCGTCAGAAAACAGTTCGCAGTGAGTGCCGCCCAGAATGACCAGCCGTTTTTCAACATCCACGGCAGGATCAGGAACATGGGCAAAGTCGGCAGCACGAACCAGAAGGTCCCCTCCGCGTGACCGGCGATCTTCCCGGAGGACTGCCCGTCATGCCACATCCAGACCATCGCGAGGAGCGAAGTGAGGGGCAGCGCGATCAGGAGAGCGGAGAGCTTGTCGCTGAAAACCTGGATCTTCGTCACAAAAAGGATGATCACCGCGGTTAGCAGCACTTTCACGATATCGAAGGGAGCAAAGGTGAAGAACTCTTTCCACAGGAACTTGGTCATGCCCGTCATTTTCAAGTTTCATGACTCATCAGCAATATAAAATCGCTGAAAGTTGACCCCTACGCGGTTTTAGCTAGAGTGAACTCATATGACCGCCGCACAGCTCGCTGAAAAAACTCTGGATGCCATGCTCGGCCACCTCGGGCTCGCTGCGGAAATCCAGATCCAGGAAACCGAAGACGGCCCGTGCCTTCAGATCCTTTCCTCGGAAAAGGAAGCAATCATCGGCAACAACGGTGACCGCCTCGACGACATCCAATACCTGGTAAACCGCATCATCCGCCGCCAGATGCCAGAAGCCGTGCGTGTGAAAGTGGATTGCGAGCACTTCCGCTCCATGCAGGAAGACAACCTTCAGGAGGAAGTCAGGGAGATGATCAACTTGGTCAAAACCCAGAGCAAAACCTACCGCCTGCGCCCGCTGAACGCTTACTACCGCAGGCTCGCCTACAACGTGATCGCAGAGGATGATGAAATCACCGCCACCTCGCCCTCGAACAATGATCGCCTCAAGCGCATCAGCATTTCACCGAAATAACTTACTCTCTGAATATGAAAAAGTTTTTCTTTGATTGCGGCACCCGTGACACAAACGCATCTCTCGGCATGCTTGCGCTCCGCGTCGGCACCGGCTTGCTCCTACTTTTCGGCCATGGGCTTGGGAAGCTCCAGAACTACGCTGTGGCCAAGGAAAAGTTCCCCGTCCCGGACTTTTTCCCGCTGAAATACATGTCCTCGCCCATCAGCCTGATATCGACCATCGGCGTGGAAGTCGGCTGTGCCGCGCTGCTCATTCTGGGTCTTGCTACCAGGCCGGCAGCCTTCGCATTGGCATTCACTATGGTTGTCGCCGCTTTCAATATCAATGGAGGGGAAGCCTGGTTCGCGAAAGGCGGAATCGGCCCGAAAGAAGCTGGCGTCCTCTATCTGATCCCGGCCATCGCCATCCTGCTCGCAGGGGCTGGCAAGTATTCAATAGACGCCAAGCTGTTGAAAGAAGGCCGCCGCCACTCAAAGTGGTGAAACATCCTACCGTTCCGGCACTTTGGAAACGCACCGCCTAGTCCTCCCCAGTGATCTGAATCACTACGGCTTCCTTTTTGGCGGACGGCTTCTCTCATGGGTGGACGAGGCTTGCTGGATCGCAGCCTCACTCGACTTTCCACACTGCCAGTTCGTTACCATCGGGATGGACAAGGTCGAGTTCCGCCATGGAGTGCGTGACGGGACTATCCTGAAAATCCATTGTTCAAAAGCGCGGACGGGCAAGACATCGGTCACCTACAAAGTGCACGTGAACGACGAAAAAAACGGAAGTGCCCCACCCATTTTCACCACGCACATCACCTTCGTATCAGTAGATGATACCGGTGCGAAACGCTCGATCTGAGCGGAAAAATCTCAGTGCAAAGCCTCGCTACCGCTTTTCATCTCCCAGCGCGCCCTGAGCTCATCAATGCTTTTCCCAAGCAGATCCATCTCAAACTCGTGCACATCCAGGCTGCAACCAGGAGACTTCAACAACAAAACTGTCAGCGCGCCTCCGAGATGTTCACGAAACTCATCCAGCCCGGCAAATACACGGCGCCGCCCATCGGCATCTTCCCAATCCAGCGCCGGATGATACATCTCCATACCGAGATCCGCCAGAACACGGAGAATCCGCTCCTCGTCCTTTTTCCCCAGAAATCCAATCGCACGCGAGTAGACCGTATCCAAAGCCAAGCCCACGCCCACAGCTTCCGCATGTGATAGCTGGTAATTCGTAAGCGCCTCCAGCTTGTGAGCCGCCCAGTGGCCGAAGTCCAGCGGCCTGCTCGATCCCGCCTCAAAGGCATCCCCACCCAGCGCTATGTGCTCAGCGTGCAGCAACGCGGATTTCTTCACGCACTGCTCAAACGGCTCCTTCTCCCTCCTTGCAAGCGCTTCCGCATTCACTTCGATCCAGTCAAAAAAGTCCGCATCCTTCACCAGTGCTACCTTCACTGCCTCGATCAACCCCGCCACCGCCATCGCTCCCTCCTGCGACTCCAGAAAACGGAAGTCGTTGATCACTGCAAATGGCACCGAAAAAGAGCCCACCCAGTTCTTCTTCTTGAACTGGTTGATCGCATTCTTCACCCCCACCCCACTGTCATCCTGGGAAAGGGTCGTCGTCGGGAAGCGCACCAGCCTCACCCCTCTATGCGCAGTGGACGCGGCAAAACCCACCGCATCGAGAAACGCCCCGCCACCAATCGCCAGCACATAGGAATGCCTGTCGATATGCGCTTCATCAATATCACTCCACACATTCCGCACAAGCTCCCTGTCGCTTTTGCACGCTTCACCGCCCGAATATGACTTCACCCCGCGGAAATCAAACTGCAAGCCTCCGAAGTAACCATTGATCTCATCCTCCAGCCTTTTCCATGCGGTTCCCACCTCGCTTTCCAAAAACACCAGCACCCTCCTGCCCCCGCCCTCACCAAGCAAATCGGCCAAAGCCAGGTTCCCCTCGGCAAAAGCCTCACGGGTAAAAACCACCCGGTGCTTGAAGGTAACAGCTATATCAAAATCAAATCTCTCCATCTATCTGTATTCTAATTAGCCTCCATACGCTTTATCCGCCAACCATTCTTTCCCTTTTCCATCCTCACCACCTGCCCCTAAGCTGCCGCGTGCCAGAAGAAACCACACTCTACCAATCGAAATGGCTCGGACTTTTCAAATCCGGCCACTGGGAGTATGTCCGCCGCCCCGGCTCAGACCATTGCGTCGGCATTCTCGCCATTACCGACTCTAAAGAAGTCATCCTCATCGAGCAATTCCGCGTGCCAGTGGGAAAGAACGTCATCGAGATCCCAGCAGGCCTCATTGGTGACGAGGATGAATTCGCCGGGGAAAAATTCAGCCAGACCGCCGCCCGCGAGCTGGAGGAGGAAACCGGATACCGCCCGGGGAAAATCGAGCTGCTCATCAGCTCGCCCACATCCGCCGGCATGACCCCGGAGACAACCCATCTCTACCTCGCAGGCGACCTGGAAAAAG
>JBPOGC010000086.1:0-12406 GCA_051251795.1 Luteolibacter sp.
TTTTTAAAGAGGCCAACCGATCAACCTCTACGTGCAGCCAGCGCTTCAAACATTCCGTCGAAACCAGAACGCCCCCAGTCGCTAAGCGAGCTTCAGTATGGCGTGGGTTCTGGTTTTTTCAAGAGGAAACGGCGAGGTGATTTTTCGGGGTCTGCTCAGATCATTTTCATGTGGGTGATGGATTCCGAGTAGCGGCTTACAGGGGCGAGGGATAGGGTGCCGATCTCGATTCTCGTGGGAGTCAGTTCCTCGCAAAGCGTTGGGAACGGATTCTTCGAAGAGTATGGAATGCCGGTAGGCGCTGAAGAGCTATGGAGATATGAACTTGAAATTCGAGAATGGCGAAAGGAAGTCCGGGACAACTTTCAGTTTTCGTATTCATTACTGGTGAGTTGTTTTGCCATGAGTCTTCGTAAGGGTTGGTTTGTTGAATCGAATCTTGAGGGTTTAAGTGAAGAGCGAATTGAGCAAATTAAAAGCATTGCCGGGATGGCTTAAGAGGAGAGGACGCGAACAAACCAAGGCCTTCATTTGGTTGCGACGAGTTGCCATGTGGCGCTGCGGGTGAAGGTGATGGTCTGGCGGTTGCGCTTTTTGTGGATCTCTATTTGGACTTGGGTGGTGTCTCCGGTGGATTTTATGGAGAGGATGCTGAAGGCTGGTTCTTTGTTGATGCGGAAGAAGCAGTGGAGGGGGATGTCCGGGTGGGAGGCGTTCCAGAGGTAGTTTGCGAGGGGGAAGTCCGGGGTTTCCGAAAGGGCGACCAGGACTTCGCGGATTTGGCTGTGGGTGTTGCCTTTGAGGAGTTTCCTGATGGCGGATTTTGCTAGGCGGGATTCGATCCAGGCGGCGAAGGGGTTTTGGTGGTCTTCTTCGATCTCGGCGATGAGCTCGCGGGCGTGGATGGCCATGAGGGTTTGGAATTCGGTGCGGTCGATCTCGCCGCGCTCGAAGGCGGTGGAGAGTTCTTTTGGGGTTCCTGGGTTGTTTTTAGGCACTGGGGAATAAGGGACGGGGTTTCGTGAAAATCAAATGCGGGAGCGGGGTTGTGTTATTCTTAAACCATGGAATGCACGGAAGCTTGGGTTGTGTGTTTTGGAACCACGAATCTAACGAATCTAACGAAATTTTTTCTGGAAAATGGGGCTAGAGGTCTTTGATTTCCGGGTAGACGGATTTGGAGCCGCTGAGTTTGTAGGCCAGGAGGGTGCAGACTGCCAGGGGGGCGTAGACGTGCCATCCCAGGAGCTCGATACCCATGATGATGGAGGCGCAGGGGGTTTTTGTGGCGGCGGCGAAGAAGGAGATCATGCCGATGCCAGCGAAGAGATCGACGGGGGCGTTGAGAAACCATGCGAGGGAGTTGCCGAGGGCGGCTCCGATGAAGAAGAGTGGGGTGACTTCGCCGCCTTTGAATCCGGCACTGAGGGTGATGACTGTGAATGTGAGTTTCCAAAGCCAGGCGGTGGCGGGGGCGTGGACTTCCGGGGAGAAGAAGCGGGGGAGGGTGAGGGATTTTTCGTTTTGTGCGAGGGTGCCGAGGCCGAGGTAGTCGGTGGTGCCAACGATGAGGAAGAGGGCGATGATGGCGAGGCCGCCGGCGAAGGCGCGGAGGGCTTCGTGGGGTAGCCATTGTCTGAGTTTCCCTGCAGTGTAGTGGGAGGCGTAAATGAAAAGGCGGCTGGCGAGGGCGAAGCAGACGGCGGCGAAGGCAAGCTTGGGGATGAGGGGGATGTAGGTGGAAACGGTGCGGGTGAAATCGATGGCGGGGTAGACGGTGTGGTGGGTTCCCCATGCGTGGCAGACGTAGTCGGCGGCGAGGGCGGTGAGCAGGCATGGGATGATTTTGCGGGAAATTAGGCGGTGGCGTGTGAATTCCAGTGCGAATACGGCTCCGGCAAATGGGGTGCCGAATACGGCTCCGAAGCCGGCGGCGATACCGCAGAAGAGAAGGAGGTGGGTGGCTTTGCGGGTAGTTGCGAAGTGTTTTCCGAAAAGTGAGGCGATGCCTGCGCCCATCTGGACGGCTGTTCCCTCGCGTCCGGCGGAGCCTCCGCAGAGGTGGGTGGCGATGGTTGCGATGACGACGCTGGGGGCGAGGACGAAGGGGATTGTCGAATTCTCGCGGTGGACGGATGAGAGGATGACGTGGTTCCCGGAGGAGACGTGCTTGCCCAGCTGGCGGTAGTAAAAGCCCATGGCGAGTCCCGTGATTGGGAGTAGGTAGATAAGCCATGGATGGGAAAAGCGCTGGCGGGTGGCGGCATCAAGTCCCCAGAGGAAGAGGGCTGAGGCGGAGCCGATGAGTGCTGCCATGGCGGCAAGAACGGCGATCCATTTGAGTGCTTTTCCCATGTTCATCTTCTGAGTGATTCTTTGGGACTGTTTTGATAAAGGGATCTCACGGGGAAAGCTGCGGATGAGAACCGCAGCAGTCCGGAGCCTGCGGCGTGTTGGTGGAAACTCTTTCAGGGAAGGTGGAAGTGTTCAAACGCATTTCCCTGGCCAGTTCCTTGACGGGGAGGAAAGTGGCGCGAGTTTCCAGGATGAAGTTGTTTGGTTCCGCGCTGGTTTTGTTGGGTTGTGTGAGTTGCTCGAGTCTACCGGTTCCTGAGCCTACCGGGGGAGACGGTTCTTCTGATGCGAAGGTGATTTTGAGAAATGCCGCGAAAGCGGAGGGGGATTTGTGGAGGAGTTACCGGAAGGTGGAGGTGGGATATGACGGGGAATGGTCGGGGCTGGCGAAGCGGGTGCAGCCGGTGCTTACGGATCCGGAGTTCCGGAAATCATCGGAGGAGGTATACGAGCCTCGGGCGGGGAGAATTACTCAAGTGCATAGTGGGGTAGCCGGGACGAAGAGGGTGGTGAGGAAGGGAGATGGAATTGAGATTTCCTACAATGGGGAGAAGGATGAGGATACGGAGAAGAATGCGGCGGCTGCTTTGGTGGCTGATGCCTACGAGTTGTTTCTGTACCGGTCTTCGCTATTGGTGGAGAAAGGGAGTGGGTTTGTGCTGTCGGGAGAAAGGGAGTTGGATGGGCGGATATGTTATCTGGTTTCCGGGAATCTGGAGGGAGGGATTGGCGACTCTCCGGGAGATTCTTTTATCGCATGGATCGGGAAGGAGAGCGGGGTGATGGAGAGGTTTCAGTTTTCGCTTAACGGATTGGAATCGACTGTGGGGGCGGATGTGGATGTTACTTTTCTGGAGAAATGGAAGGCGAAGGATGGATCGGTGTGGCCGGGGCGTTTTCTTGAGCATATCCAGAGGCCGATCCATGCGAAGGCGCATGAGTGGAGGATGACTTCGCTGGTGGTGGATGGTCGGAAGATGCGGTGAAGTGAGTAATGGCAAGGGGGGGTGGAATCCCTCCGAACGGCCTGGGGCTGGAATCCCCAGCCACTTGTTTTAGGGGAAATTGCGTGTGTTCCGGGTGCTGAGGGGATTAGGCTCCGGGCATGACGTTTGGTGAATTCGGGTTGGAGCTGGGGATTGTGCGGGCGGTGGAGAAGGCGGGGTATGTGAAGCCCACGCCGATCCAGGTGGCGGCGATCCCGAAGGCGATGAAGGGGGAGGATCTGATCGCGATCGCACAAACGGGGACGGGGAAGACTGCGGCGTTTGTTTTGCCCACACTGCACAGGCTTTCCGAAGCGGCTTCAGGGAAAAAGTTTTCAGGATTGAAGTGTCTGGTGCTGGCTCCGACGCGGGAGCTGGCGGTGCAGATTGTGGAAAATGTGGAGTCCTATGGGCGGCATTTCCATCTGCGGGTGGCGGCGATTTACGGAGGGGTGGATGAGCATGCGCAGATCAAGGCGGTGAGGAAGGGGGCGAATATCATTGTGGCCACACCGGGTAGGCTGATGGATCTGATGGAGCGGCAGAAGGTCGACTTCAGAGGGCTGGAGGTGCTGGTGCTGGACGAGGCTGACAGGATGTTGCACATGGGTTTTCTGCCGGATATCGAGAAGATCGTGGAAGAAGTGCCGAGACGGAGGCAGACGCTGATGTTTTCCGCGACTTTTCCGAAGGATGTGGAGTCTCTGGCAAAGCGTTTCCTGTATGAGCCGAAGAAGGTGCAGGTGGGGAAACGGGTGAACCCTACGGAGACTGTGAAGCAGAGTGTCTACGAGGTGCCTCCGCATCTGAAGAGTGCGCTGCTGCTGGCTTTTCTAAAAGAGCCGGAGTTTGGCAAGGTGCTGGTTTTTGTGAGGATGAAGGATGGGGCGAACCGGCTGACTGATTTCCTGATAAAGGAACGGGTGAAGGTGGTGAAGCTGCACTCAAGCAGGACTCAGGATCAGCGGAGCAAGGCGCTTCGCGACTTCAAGGAGGGTGGGGCGCAGGTGCTGGTGGCGACGGATATCGTGGCACGGGGTATCGATATCGACGGGGTGACGCATGTGGTGAATTACGATTTCCCGGTGAATCCCGAGGACTATGTGCACCGGGTGGGTAGGACTGGGCGTGCGGAGGCGCATGGTGAGGCGATCAGTTTTGTGCCGAAGGGGGATCTGAATCTGTTGGGGATTCTGGAGATGACCATCGGGGAGCGAATCGAGAGAAAGCGGCTGCGCGGTTTTGATTATTATGCGAAGAGCGTGCCGGGGGAGGTGGGTGTGCCGGTTGCGAAGAAGGACTGGAGGAAGCGGACGAGGGAAATGGATGGGAAGGGGAATGGGTCTTCCGGTGCCAGGAAAGAGGTGGGCTATAAGAGAGCTAAAAAGGGAGCGCCAAAGAGGAAATAGGCGAGCGTTGCCGGTGCTTTGAAACATGCTTTCCAGCCGGACTGTGAAATGTAGTCTGGCTGGCATGAGAAACCCGGTTGCTGTCATTTTCTTTGCACTTACACTGATGCCTCTGACTTTATACGCACAGGACTTTGCGCCTGACGAAACGCTTGTTTATAAAAGCGTGGGAGAGAAAGATCTGAAGCTTCACCTTTTCAAACCTGAAGGAACGAAGGAGGGTGATATGAGACCTGCGATCGTTTTCTTTTTCGGAGGAGGATGGAGAAGCGGCACTGCGAGGCAGTTTTATCAACAGGCGGATTTTTTCGCTGAGAAAGGCATCGTTTGTTTTTCCGCGGAATACCGTGTGAAAAACCGCGACAAGACGACTCCGTTCGATGCGGTGGAAGATGCGAAATCGGCGATTCGGTGGGTGCGGAAGCACGCGGATGAGCTGGGTGTGGATCCGGAAAGAATCGTGGCATCCGGTGGCTCCGCCGGAGGACATATCGCGGGCTGCACGGCAGTGATCGAGGGGCTGGACAGGGAGGGTGAGGATCTTTCGGTGAGCTCGAAGCCGAATGCGATGATGCTGTATAATCCCGTGCTGGATACGACGGAGAAGGGCTATGGGTTACTGAGTGTGGGAGAAGATCGAAAAACGGAAATCTCGCTGACCCACCATGTGCGTAAGGGGATTGACCCTACTCTTCTGCTGCACGGGACTAACGACAAGACCGTGCCTTTTGAGAATGCGGAGCGTTTCGCGAAGTTGATGAAAGAGGCGGGAAACCGTTGTGAGCTGGAACCTTTTCCGGGTGCGGGGCATGGTTTTTATAATTCACCCTTTTTCCGCCCCAATACGAAAAGCCCTGAAGCGTATGAGAAGGCCATGGAGGGCAGCGTCCAATTTCTCCAGTCGCTGGGCTACATGGAGTGAAGCGGCCGGTGCTTTCAGTAAGAGCGGTATTTCTTGGGCGTTGTTTTCAGATGTGATTTGAAAACGTGGTTCATGTATTCCTGGGATGTGAATCCGCTGCGCTCCGCGATGGTGGGGATGGGCATGTCCGTTCCACTAAGCATCTCGCGGGCTAGACGGAGTTTTTCGCGGAGGATCACATCGCCAACGGTGCGGTTCAGGTGCTCGCGAAAGCGGCGCTGGAGAACGGTGCGTGAAAGGCCGGCGGACTGGGCAACGAGATCAAGGCTCGGGCTTTTTGAAGCGTTTTCGCGGATGTATTTCACTGCGAGGACGACGGCTGGATCCTTGATTGCGATGAAGTCACTGGATTGGCGGCGGTGGAGGGTATTGGAGCTTATCTCGACAACTTGTTGAGGTAGGGCTTTGCCATCCATGAGCTGGCCAAGAGCCTTTGCCGCCTGGTAGCCGACGCGTCTGTGATCCGGCATGATGCTGCTCAGCCGGGGGCGGCACATGTTGTAAAACGGTGCGTCATTGTCGACGCCGATGACGCTGACATTTTCCGGGATGGAAAGGCCGAGCTGGTGGCATGCCTCGAAAACGATGGGGCCGAACTGATCGCTGGCCACCATGATGGATGTCGGTGTCTTGAGAGTCTTGAGCCATTTTTTCAGAGACTCGAATGTCTGCCCGGTCACGACATGATCGGTGGGGCGTTGCTTGATATGGAAGACGTTTGCGTTGTGTTTCTCAGTTTCCAGCTCGGTGATGAAAGCCTCCTCTCGCTCGATGGACCATCTTTCGTTTGCCAGTCCGATGAAGGCGAAGTTCCTGTGACCTCCTTCGAGGAAATGCCTGGCGACGGATATTCCGAGGGCGCGGTCGTCGCATTTGAAAAGGGGATAGGGCAATGGAGTGACGTTTCCCAGGACATCGACTGTTGGCAGGCCTTTGGACTGGATGAGTTCGTGAAGTTCCGCGTTGGCGACGCGTGCGATGATGCCATCGCCATTCCAATCCCTGATTGCTTCCGGAGCCATGGCTCCAAGCGGACCTACATGTTGGAAAATCGACCAGTCAGGGCGCTCATCCAGATAGCGGGAAATACCCGCGAGGATTTCACGGCCAGAGGCGAGAGAAGTTTCTACTAGGATTGCGATGCGCTTCATTGCTGGCCTTGTCTGACCTGATAACTGAGAAATGTCGAACCGATTTCTTCAGGTTTGAAGCGTTTTCATTTTAGGGATTTGTGAATGGAAAACCGTGAAGAAGTTGTTTCCGGTGTGAGATGGCTGTTGTGTTCAGACTTCGGTCATTGGTGAAAATTCTTCCTGTTGTGTCGCGTATGTCTTCCAATGAAATTCAACCCGCTGTTACTTCCGCTCGCAGCGCTTCGATATGAGTGAGGACAAGTGGTCGTTCTGCAAAAAATCAGAGCACTAATATCTATGATCCATTCAAAATTTTTCCTGGTCACTGCCATTACTTTGGGAGTCTGGGGTTCTGCCACAGCGGAACGCTTGCCGGCATTTTCGTGGGAGACTATTCCCAGCTACATCCATATACGCAAGGACACGGCCTTTACTCCAGAGGAGATTGAGTATCTCGCTTCATTCCCTCTCATCACGTTAGAGAAGATGACGGGGAACAATACGTATGGTTCGACTGAAGAAGGAACCGCCATGGCTGCCGGGGCGATCAAGGCAATCAATGCGGATGCGAAGGTTTTGTATTACCGGAATGTGATCGTTCATTACGGTTCCTACGCTGCCAATGAGGCTTTGGAGGATATTCCCGATGCATTTCTGCGTGGAAAAAGTGGCAAGGACAAACTGGTGAGAGGGAAGGTGGAAGCCTATGATTTATCGAACGTGAAGTTGCGTGACTGGTGGCTGGGGAATGCGAAGGAAGTATGTGATGACCCGAATGTTGATGGTGTTTTCCTCGATGGGGTGGTGAAGGTGCTGGAACCGGGATATCTGAAACGGGACATTGGAGCGGAGAAAAAGAAAGCGGTGGAGAACGGGTATCACCGGATGATGGATGATCTGCGCAAGGTGCTGGAGCCTGAAAAACTGATGGTCTCGAATGCCCTTAGAGCTCGCTTTCCTGACTCGGGGTTGGGGGGGATGAAAGTCGTGGATGGCTCTTACATTGAGGCTTTTGAGGTGACTGTGGGGAAAATGGCGAAGAAGGATTATGTGGCGAAGGGGATGGAGGCATTTCAGACGGCGGCTCGAGGAGGGGCTTTGATCGCCTTTACCGCAGGCCTGGGAAAAGAAGGTGGGATCAACCAGGGGAACAAGGATAGGACTGATGAATACAGGCAGGGTCTGGGCTCGGATGGTGAGATCCAGGCACGGTTCACCTATTTGCTGGCTATGTTTTTGGTTTGTGCGGAGGAGCACAGTTATTTCAACGCGCACGACAGCTATGATGCAAAGCAGAGCGAACTCTGGTTGAAGCGTCCTGCGGAATGTGAGCGTCCGCTGGGTGAGCCAAAGGGGCCTGCGGTGAAGGACGGATATGTTTACACCCGGGAATTCGCCCATGCTTCGGTGCGGGTGGATATCGAGAAGGAAGTGGGAGAGATCGTCTGGAAGTAAGTGGCTACTTCAGGGCGTCCTGGTAGGTTTGCTTGAGCTGTTCTACACGGGTGTTTGACTCGGCAAAAGACCTGCCGGAGATGGTGATGGTTTTCTGCAGGGTGGCGATTTCCTGTTCCTTTCTTTGGAGGATTTCGCTGTGGTTTTTGACGGAAGAGTCCAGTGCGCTCAGGGAGGCAAGGGCTTCGGCGTTTTGTGGAGACGACTGCAGGTCGATGGAAAATTGGTTGAGCTGATAGCGCTTTTTGCTGAGTGCGGCGGCGGGAGCGTGGAGAGTTTCAAGGGTATCACGGAATGTCGTGATACTGTCTTCAAATTCCTGTCTACGGGCTTCCGCCTCTGCGGTTGCGGTGATGGCTTGCGTATTGATTGCTGCTGCTTTCAGGGCTTTGGCTCGGGCTTGTAGGGTTGCGATTTTTGATTCGGGATTTTTTGGATTTTTCTTAAGCTCGGAAATACTGTTCACAATCAGGTCGAGGCGGGTTTGGATGGATTGCGGGTTCGCCGGGAAAGTTGTGAGTTTTGAATCTCCCTTCCGGGTGTAGTCAATGCGGTGAATGTTTCCCTGCGCGTCTGCAACAAAGGCTCGTTTTGCTTCCCAGCCGATTGCTGCAGCGGTTGGGAGTGAAGGGAGTTTGATTTCGCGGAATGATTTGAAATCCGGTTTCCAGAGGCGGGCTTTTTTATCGCGGCCTGCGGTGAGGAAGGAGCCGTCTTTTGCGAAGGCGAAGGCGGTGACGCCTTCCTTGTGCGTATCGATTTTTTTGACTTCACGGCCATTTTTCATTTCCCAGAAACGCAGGGTGCCATCCTCGGAGGTGGAGGCGAGGAGCTTGGAGTCAGAGCGGAAGGCGAGTGAGGTGATTGCTTTCTGATGGGCGCGAAGGGTGTGGAGTTCGTTTGCTGAGGGAGCGTTCCAGACCTGGACTCCACCGTTACGATCCGCGCTGGCTATGAGCTTTCCATCAGGGGAAATATCGAGCGCGGTGATCCAGTCGGTGTGTTTCTTAATGGACTCTGTCAGCTCGCCGGTCTTGGTGTTCCAGATTTTGAGAAGCTTCGAGGGGCCGCCGGTGGCGACTATGTCGAATGAGGGTCGGATGTCGGTGGCGAGTATGGAATCGAATTCCTTCGCGACGGTGAGAATCCGGGAGCCATCGGTGACATCGAATGTGATGGTTGAGCCGTTTTTCCCGGGGATGCCGCCGCCTACGATGAGGTAGCGGGCGTCCGGCGTGAAGGCGAGTGAGATGGGGTCGCCTTCGGGGAAAGGCAGGATGCCGATGAGATCGAGGGTTTCCGTGTGATAGAGGAGGATTTGGTTCTGGCTGGTGACGGCAAGAAGTGGAGCCCAGGGTGAGGTGGTGATGGCGTGGACTGCGTTGGCACGTGCGGTGATGACCGGGGGCTCGAGCAGAAGGTGCTGCGGCATGGGGGGCGGGCCGTCAGGTTTTGTGATAGGATCTGAGGAGAGGGTCGTCTCGAATTTGGGTTTCTCAGCCTTTCGGGCTTTGGAGGACTTGTTTTCGAGTAGGCCGCCGCCGATCCATTTTTCCAGGGTATCGATCTGTGCCGGTGAGAGTTTTTCTCCCTCCGGTGGCATTGCGGGTTCCGCGGTGTGACGAACGAGGACGATAAGGGTGGAGGATGTGTCGCCGGGCTCGACGATTTTTCCGGAGGAGCCGCCTTTGAGTGTTCCGGAAAAGCTGGAGAGATCGAGACCGCCTTTGGTTTTGTCCGGGTTGTGGCAGTTCAGGCAGGATTGCTCGAAGATGGGAAATACGTGGTCATCATAGGAAATTTTCTCCTCCGCGTGGAGGATGCTTGAAAGTCCGAAGATGAAAAAAAGTGAACGCATCAATTTTTGGATACGCGGATATCGCGGGGGAAATTTCAGGTTCGTAAAAAGAAGCCGGTCGCAGACGCGGCTCTCCGTTATTCTCCGGTATCCGGGTAGCTTCCGAGGATTTTCACCATGGAGCAGTGGAGAGCCAGTTCTTCAAGAGCCTTCGCCACGTTTTCGTCCTCTGCATGACCGGTGAGATCCACATGGAAGATGTATTCCCAGTCCTTCCGTTTCGAGGGGCGGGATTCGATTTTTGAGAGGTTGATGTGAAGGTGCTCGAAGGCCTGGAGGGCTTTTACGAGGGAGCCTGGCCGATCGTTGATTGCGAAAAGGATGGAGGTGCGGTCGTTCCCGGTTGGTGGACAGGTCTTCTCACCAATTACTAGGAATCTAGTGGTGTTGGTGGCGCGATCCTGGATGGAGGTTTCCAGAAGCGTCAGTTCGTGGATCTCGGCGGCGAGCGCTCCACCCAATGCGGCGGCTCCTTCGTGGGCTTTGTCCTTGGCGAGCTGGGCTGCCTTTGTGGTTGATGAGACTTCCACCAGATCCGCTTTGGGGAAATTTTTCAGGATCCAGGCGCGGCACTGGCCGAAGACCTGCGGGTGGGAGTAAAGGGTTTTGATTTCCTCGCGGGGAATGCCCGCCATGAGGCAGTTCTCTATGCGGAGGAGGATCTGGGCACAGATGTGGAGGGGGGATTCCACGAAAAGATCGAGGGTATGTGAGACGGCGCCTTCAGTGGAGTTTTCAATGGGCACCACACCGTAACTGACCTGCCGGCGTGCTACCTGGTCGAACACATCGGAGAAATTCTGCTGGGGTGAATACCCTACGGAATGTCCGAATTTTTTGATGGAAGCCTGGTGAGTCCAGGTTCCTTCCGGGCCGAGGTAGGCGATTTTGAGATCGTCTTCCAGAGCGAGTGCTGCGGACATGATTTCCCGGTAAATTGCTTTGATGGATTTTTCCGGAAGACGGCCTTCGTTAAGAGTTACGAGGCGGTCGAGGAGAGCCTGTTCGCGCTCAGGGGCGTAGATCTGGAGGTTGTCGCGTTTTTTCACGACGCCTACTTCATGAACCAGGTCAGCTCGTTGTGAAAGGAGGCCGAGGAGTTCTTGATCGATGAGATCGATTTGTTTTCTGATGTCGTCTAAGCTCATTGGGGATCGGAAGGGGGGGGCTCGGCTATGGTTTCGGATTCGTCCGGGGCGGTGGCAGCAGCGGCGTTTCCGTTTCCGTTGGCGGAGAGGGAGAGTTGTTTTTCGGGTTCGGCAGCTGGCTCTTCGGGAGCCTCAGGTAGTTTTACCCGGCGCAGCTCGGACGCGTTCGGGAGGTCGTCGATGCTACTGATGCCGAAGTGCTCGAAGAAAAGATCCGTGGTCAGGTAAAGGAGGGGACGGCCAGGGAGCTCGGCACGGCCGCCGATGCGGACGAGGTCACGGTCGAGAAGCTTCTGGATCATCCCATCGCAGGAGACGCCGCGAACCGCCTCGATGGCTGCCTTTGTGATGGGCTGGCGGTAGGCTACGATGGCAAGTGTCTCCATGGCCGGGCCGGAGAGGCGCTCGGGCTTCCTACCTGGAAAGAGGTGTCTGACGAATTCTCCGAAATCAGTGCGGGTGTAGAGCTTCCAGCCCTGCGGGCGCTCCAGGATGGTGAATGAGCGTTTGCTTTCCGTGTAGTGGGCGTTGAGCGATTCCACTGCGGCGGTTGCTTCCTCTGGTGTTGTTTTCGCGAGGGAGGTAAGAAAGTCGGGGAGTGGGTCAGGGGATTTTCCTTCATCTTTTTCCCGGACAAGGACGTCTTCTGCTTCGGCTACGCGGGCGCGTACAAGTCGCGCCATCTCCTCGGAGGAAAGGGGTTCCTGGGAGGCTATGAGGAGTGCTTCTAAAATCGCGCTGAGTTGCATGGCGGGTCACCAGATTAGGGAAGGTGAGGGGTATTTCAAGCTCTGTGGTTGGTTAGTAGAGGGAAAGATATTTCTCTTGGAATGAACTTTCCCCTTGAAGGGAGGTGTCTCAGCAGCTAACCCACCGCGCCCCTCATATGGCATTTTTCTGAATTGCGGGCTTAGATCCCCCCCGATTTTCTTAATTTTTCTCTTAGAATTCCCGTTATGCCCGCAAAAAAGACAACCAAGAAGACTTCCGCGAAGAAAGCAGCCAAGAAGGCTCCGGCCAAGGCGAACAAGGCCGTAGCAAAGAAAGCTGTGGTTAAAAAGGCTGCACCGAAGAAGGCTGCACCGAAGAAGGCTGTAGCGAAGAAGGCTGTAGCGAAGAAGGGTGTAGCGAAGAAGGGTG
>JBPOGC010000087.1:0-12385 GCA_051251795.1 Luteolibacter sp.
CGGCATGGGGAAATCTACCGAGACGAGGAAACATCATTCAAGAAAAATGTTCAAATGAGACACCTGACCCCATTTATACCCCCCATTTAGACCCCATTTACCATTTATGACGGCGACCCTGGCCTTACCCCATTTGCAATCACTAAGGAAGTCAAATGGCCTTCCACAACATCTGCGAATACGTTGCTCATCACCTGCATCATATTGGCCGGACGCAGATCAAAGTTCCCATCTCTCAATACGAAAACCAAATTATCGCCATGAAGTTCTGTTATCCAACGCCCTGGATGACTTGGCTGGATTAATTTTGTTGTGTTATAATCAAAGTCCGACACAGAATAGTGTAGATTTCCAAGTATATCATTTTTAGTAAGTTCACTATTTAACTCTGAACAAAGTCTCTTCCATCCTTCATGCGGACAATATCCCTCGACGGAAACGAGGCAACCAACGTGGTCGAATCCTAAATTTACCTCGTTTAGCGCGACAAAGCAATCGATGTCGTTTGTCCCATCTACCTTCAAATGAGCCGTTTGCCATGAACGGTCAGTTTCTACATAACCGACCCGTGTCTGAGCAAGTGCCCCTTCTACTAACTGGAATGAACTCATTTCGACCCTACGAAGTTAAAGTGTTTTATAGTGTTGTCAGCGGTATCAACTACCAACTGAAAAGTGCCTCTGCTTCCTCTGAGAGAACCTGAAACGTCCCATCGAAGCCCTTTTGCTAGGCCTCCGGGATCTGGAATTGGCTTACCCGCCTTCATAATCTCTCTCGCGAAACTTTTGGAACCCAGAAACGGTCTTGATAACAATCCTGCATTTGCGCCCTTGGTTATTCTATCGGTGAGATGATTCGCTACTGTGTTTGTCAACTTTAGATTGTCTGGGTCAACCGTCAACTTACCGAATTTGAGAAGCCCAGCCGCACGGGCACGAAGTCCACTAAAGAGTTTTCCACCTAATTTTGTCAACCCGACTCCTGCAGCGGCCTCAATCAGAACCTCATCTGAATTGAAGCCGGTAAATTCCCGGATTGTCTCATCATCGTAAAGTTCGACGTGTCCATTAGCCCGCACAATAACGGCAACCACCTCAGCATTAAAAAGATGCTGAAACGCGCTTGTGTAGGCGCCGTTTGCGAATTTGCCGCCACCAACTTCCGAGACCGTTCCACCGATCACGGCAGCGACCGAAGTCCGCGCCGCCACGAGATAAGGTTTTGAGTAGTCACCTGGGCTGCCCAAGCCAATATTCTCGTAACTGACGTAAGCCCCGAATGCGGTACTCGCCGCTGCTGAAAGGAAGCCGTCCTTGAACTTCCCGCCTAGCAACACGTTCTTGACACCTCCCAGAACTCCATGGGCGGCCACATACAACACCTTGAAAGAAACATTTGTCGCGTTGTGAATCGCATTGGCAGCATTCGCGACAGCACCACCTCCTGAAACGGCACTTCCTCCGGCTTTCGCTGTCTTACCCAATCCATGCAAACTCGTGGTCGCTGCATAAGAAGCATAACTGATCACCACACCTTTTGTAACATCCCAGTTATCGCCGCCGGCCAGCGCGGTATTGATCCCGCTGGCCGCCGCAGAACCGAATCCGAAACCGACGGTAGAATCCACAATGAAGCCGATGATCGTGATCGCGGTGGTGACGTATTCCAGCGCCCCTTTCTTCGCCAGCCATTTGCCGGCCTTGTTGAGCCACTTGGTCTTGAGCTTCGACGCTTTCTCAAAGATGCCGATGATCGCATCGATCACCTTCTTGATGAAACTGAAGATGTAGCCGCTGGGATCCGTGTAGGAGAGCGGGTTGTTCAGCACGTAGCTGTATGCATTGTAATTCTGAGCCTCCTCCGGTGCCTGCACCACCGGATCCGGAGAGAGGAAACGCCCGAGAACGGAATCATAGATCCGCCCGTTCATGTGGGTGATGCCCAGCGAGTCGAACTGCTCGTGTCCGGTGAATCCCCGGGTGACGGAGGCGAGCGTCCGCCCTTTTCCGTAATCCACGGATTCCGCCTCTCCCCATGTCACCGCGTCCCGTTGCTGCCCCCATGCATCGTAAGACACTCTTTCCACAACCGCACCATCCTGATCCGTGACTGTCTCCGTGGATCCCAGGTGATCACCCAAAAGATACTTGGTAGTCTGCGCCGGGGGCGCATTGGGCGCGGCGAGAAGATCTTTGACCTGCTCGACGATCGCCAGGCCACCTATGTAGTGCTTGGTGGTCTCGGTCATTTTCAGATCTGTGGTCCCGGCATATTCATGGACTGAGACCTTCTCCACGCTGCCCAGGTAGGTGGTGTTCGTGACCCGTTCCTCGCCGTCTGTGAAATACTCGGTTTTGACCGACTGCAGTCGCGAGAAATCAGCACCGAACTCGATTGAGGCACTGGCGGAGGAAATCAACCTGGGGACTCCATCCTCTGTCATTTCCATGGAATCCAGCTTGGTGATCGCGGAGAGCTGGCTGAATGAATTCCAGGTGAACGAGCGGTTCAGCTGGCCGTCTTTCCTTTCCTCATAGACCCTGCCACGGCTGTCATAGTTCAGGGTGAAATCCGCTGCCCCGCGTTGGTAGCTTGTCAGACGGTGGCCTGCATAGGAGCCGGCGCCGAGGGTAATGCCGGGCTTTTGCGTCAGGTTCCCCGTGGAATCATAGCCATAGCTTTCCCCGGAAAGGGAAGGCTCGGTATCGAGCCCCGTGTGGCTCGTATGGGAATGTGTGCCGGTGCTTACCTCCGCCCCGATCAGGCGGCTGTACTGATCATAGGAAAACTCCTCGTAACGGTTGATCAGCTTGTTCTGGCGGTATCGCAGGTTCGCGATGCTGTCCCAGCCGTATTCCAGATCCTGCAGGACCACCCCGTTGTGTGAACTTTCGATCGACTCCAGCCTTCCATTGCTACGCTCGTAGCCGTTGTTCCGGATCACACCGTTCCCCAATTGTTCCTGAACGACCCTCCCTCCAGAGTCAAATTCCCTCGGACGATGGTAGACGGTGCCATCGTGGTAATTGATCACACCCACTTCAAAGCTATCCGCGGTGTACTGGTGCATGACGGTGAGCCCTGCCACATCCGTTTCAGTATAGACCCTGCCCAGTGAATCGTAGGTACTGGAGGATGTGTAGTTGTTGCCGAGAACCGTGGAATCGACACGGGTGACACGCCCGAGCTGATCATAGCTGGGAACGCTGCTGGAAATGAGGGTCGCCCCGGCATCGCCTGGGAATCCGTCCTTGTAATGCGCCGTGGAAGCCACGGCTCCCAGCCAGCCTCCCGTATCATAGGTGGATACGGTATGATACTCAACGGCACCGCTGGCGGTATAGGTGGTGGTGGAAGTTTTCCTGCCGAGCACATCATAGCTGCTGGAGCTGGTCTTAACCCCGCTGCTCTCGCTCGCACCGTAGCCTGCTTCCATGACTTCGCCGAAGCCGTTGTGCTTTGTCCATGAATCCCCCGCGTCCGGATCGGAAATCCCTGTATTCTGCCCGAGATTGTTGTATTGGGTGCTGATGGCGAAATTACCCACTGTATCGGCCTGAACCAAGCGCCCCTCGGCATCCAGTGAATACTCGGCTATCTGGTCGGCAGTACCTCCGCCGTTGCCGATGTTCGTGTTCGATACCGTCTGCTCCAGGACATTGTATTTCTGGATCATCTGCAGGCCTTTCTGGTCTGTGGCCAGTGCGGCCAGGGAGTCTCCACCGTGGTTGTAATCGAGGGAATTGAAGGTTCCGTCGGGATAGTAAGTTTTCAAAACACGGTCGAACTGGTCGAACTCGTGGCGGGAGAACAAAATCTCTTCCCCCGCAAAAAATGGCAGTGACTCCGCAAACATCCTTCCCCTGGAGTCATAGGCAGTCCTCTGGTATACGGTGGTATAAGTAGGAACACCATCCGCGGAGACGGATTGCAATGTTCTGGTGCAGGACATGACCTGGCGCCCCTGCGAGTCGATGAAGACCACACCCGGTGCCCCGCCGCTTGAGTGTGCCTTGCGTATAAATACGATTTCGGGATAGGTGTCGAAGGGTGCCACCCCATTGGTAACTCCCGAGGGACGATCAGAATCGGTGGCCCATTTCGTGATTTCCGCGGACTCCAGCCCGTCCGGAGTGCGTGTGAGGGTTTTGGTTCCCCACTCGTCATAAAGGAACTTCGTCGTGAGACCATTGGCTCCAGTAGTGGAGAGCAACAGGGAGCGCGCCGGATCATACGAGTTGGAAGAGGAGTGTCCGAGCTGGTTCTCACTACGGATAAGGAAACGCCCGTCCTGCTCACCATTCGTCCCTCCCGAATAGGAAGAGCTGGAATAGCGGGAAATCTGCCCACCATTTCCATCAAAGGTGGTCGTGGTGCTTTTTACGACATTCCCGTAGGAGTCGTATTCCCTCGAAGTGGTGGTTGCCAGATCAGTGCCCGGCTCGACGGTGTCAGTATGCACCAGGCCAGTGGAAGTATAGTAGGTGAAGGCACTGTTCTTTGAGCTGCTGTCCGTAGAGCCATCCGCTCTGGTGAGAGTCTTACTGACAGACGAGGCTGACAACCTTCCCAGAAACCAATTCGCCACATCGTGGGAATAGGTGTTCGAGGTAGTGATTTTCTGCCAATCACCCGGAGACCTTGATGCCTCCACTTCCGCCAAGGAATAGGAAGCGCCCGAACGCGAAATCCCAGTCAACCCGGTATAAGGGATTGTGAGGACAGTGGAGGTTCCCAGATGTCCATATTGACTCTCAGGAAAGTCCTGTTGGAGAAATGTAGCGGAAATCCTCTTTCCAGCTACGTCGAAGGCATAGGAGATCGACTGATTGCTGTAGATGAAGCGAATCTTCAGATTCGCGTTATCAATTGCAGAGCGCGGAGTCCATTGAGAATAAAGATGCTCCTCTTCACTGATGCAAAATAATTCGCCTTCATTATAGTAGTAGCCTTTTGATGATGCAAGTCGCCCATTGAACGGAAAGTCTTGGCGGTAGTATGATTCACTCTTCTGCCAGCGGGTCTCATCGATCACGGTGATTCGCTCAAACCCAAGAGAAACTTCATTTTCCCTGTCAATTTTGAGTTCCGCGTAGTGGTGCCTCTTCCAACGGAGACCACCCATACCATCCTCTTCCGCGTAACGGCTGACCAAAAGCCTGCCGTCCTTGATGCGCTTCACCCGGTTGCTAACATCAGCATGTGTGTCCGTGCCCTTTATGTAGGTTTCAGTTTTCCAAGCCTCAGGCCCACCCCAGTTTGCGACACGTGATGTGGAGTTCGGCTCCCACATCCGCTGATACTCGACAAGGATCTCTGCTCCCAGACCGTCAGTAAATCTCTCGATATGGGGAATCTTGGCTCTACTCCTCCATACCTCGTCCACCTCGTGAGCAGTTCCATGGAAACCCTTTACATTGTAGATATCAGTCATTCCATCACCGTCTAGGTCTATAAATTTCAGCCTGTTGATGTCAATTTCTGCACCTTCATGATAGTTGACGGTGACTGTGTGCGGATTGTTCAGTCCGTCTTCAACATCACGGAAGTAGCCGTCGGTGTTTCCAAGTTTCAACTCATCAGGAGAATTATTGGGCTTTATGTAATATAGGTCGATGAGACCGTCTCCGTTGAAATCAGCAAACTTAATTCTATCAATATCAACTTTTCCCGCCTCGATACTACTACCCACGAAGCTATTGAATCCCTTATTCCTAAATTGAAAAGTTCCATTTCCACGCGAGGTGTAGATATGATCCTTGGAACCCTGTCCTCCTCCGTCAAGCCCTCGAACATAATAGATATCTGTCAATCCATCAGAATTCATATCGATGAATTTCAACCTGTTGATGTCCATGAGGGCACGCTCATGATCATTCGCAACCGAAGAATCGACCCCTACAAGAGCCGGGTAGTCACGGAACGAACCGTTGGCTTCATTCAACCAAAGTGTATCCTGGGTGGTGCTATTACCAGCATCAAAACCATTGACATAGTAGATATCAGCCAGACCGTCTCCATTGAACTCCCCGAAATTAATCCGGCTGCTGTCTGTCAGGGCGGCATCAATATTATCTCCAATATAGCTATTGATTCCTCCCTTGAGAATGAAGCGCAACTGTCCGTCCACCACTTCCCCGGTAGAAAGCCGGATCAAATCCGGAATACTGTTTCCCCAGCCGCGTATCTCGTAGATGTCAGTCCTGCCATCTCCATTGATATCGAGGAATTTCAATCTGGAAATATCGAAACTAGCCCTTTCGTGGTCGGAACCAACTGGTGTTTCAAATCCCGTCGTTAGGGTCTCGTAAGAAATATGACCCTCTTCTATATTTGCGATATAGATATTATCCGGTTCACTTGAATCAAATCCATTCACATAATATATATCGATCAACCCATCCCCATTGAAGTCAGTGAAATTGATGCGGCTCGCATCAGTATTAGCAGAAGCAATATCGCCACCTATGTATGAGAATATCCCATTTTGAGTATTGAAAGTAATATCCCCGTTCGCATTTCTACCGTTGGAAATGTGAATCCTGTCAGTATGAACTTTGGTGGCACCCCAGCCGCGTATCTCGTAGATATCAGTCCTGCCGTCCCCGTTCAAATCGATAAACTTCAGCCGTTCCACATCAAATTGCGCAATTTCGTGATCGCCTTGAACGCTGGTAGAAATGGATGGTATCCCTGGGCATGATTCGTAACTCCCACTTCCACAACCAAGATGGATCGTATCATTCTCATAACTGCCAAAACCATTGATGTAGTAAATGTCCTTTATTCCATCACCATCAAAGTCAGCGAATTTGATTCGGTTGATATCCGTTTTACTGGCTTCATAATTGTCACCAACCAGAGTTTCAATACCGTTTCCCTCCTGCAAACCACTGCCTCCAAGGTCAGACCAAGTAAACTCCAATGGTGGAAGAGATTCGCCTGTTTGGCCGTTTACCTTGCTCACGCGTGAGAGAATGCTCAGACCAGCCTCATGTGCTGCTATATAGCTGCTCCAGCCTCCAGGATAAACGGATTCATTTTCATCCAAGTACTCAAAGTGGTAACTGTACAAACTTTGGGAAAGATCACCGTTTGAATTCGCGCTTCCTACTGTGATGTCAGTCAGGCGTTTGATAGTTCTGAGCTTACCACCAGCAAAATGCGCGAAGACCTTGTCGTTTCTCTTTGCATAGTGAAACTGTATCACATTGTAAGGAGCCATGTTAGTGTTGGAGTTACCCGTATACAAAATCCTAGAAGGACGATAGTCCACCGCATTCACCTGTGACCCCACCCCTCCTTCTCGTTCATATTCGACAGAATAATAATTCCCTAGACTGTCAACAACTTTACAAACTGCCCATACTGCCCCGCCCAAGACAAACCCGTCCTTGGTAACTGGCGCTATCATAGAATTGCCATCTATACCACTCGGGCTTCCACCTAAGTATACAGTAAGCCCGGATTTCGTCTCAATTTTCCAATAAGCCGGGCCGGAACCTAAGCTACCGTAACTGGTGATCCGAGAAAACACATCATCTTGAATTCGATATTCTGCAGCGTTTTTTCCGTATGTTCCCGAAACGCAGACCAGCCTCTCCCCGTCCAAGTAAAATTGGTCATTGGAATCGAAGTCGATTCCATCAATGTAGCCATCATTCGCCTCAGTTGCCGGGCCTCGTGTAATTCTCTGTAAACCAACAAGATCAAATCCTAGTCCGACAAGCCCGTTTCCTCCTGAACTGGAGTAAGAAACGCTAAGCTTTGGAGCCATACCTGCTGTTCCTGCTGGGAGGTCAATGGGGATTGAATAGGCAGCTGAGCCATCTCCACTGACTTCGAACGAGCCACTTGGTGTTCCAATTGGCTGATGTTCCGACAAAAGTCCTGATACAGCCGCATTTGCCTCGGCTAATCCCACTGAAGGAACGGTTACCGGGGTATTTGTGATACTCGAACCCTCGACGATAGCGACTTGGTGAAATCCCTCCGAAGTGGTAATTTGATCCAAAGAAAGTCCTGCAAAGGGGTTAGTGACCCCACTTTGCCCAATGAACTGGGAATATTCGGGATCGGTAAGACTGATCAATGCCAGTTCGAAGATATCGGGAAGACCATCAGGCGTTGCTTCATTATCCTGTCGGATTCGAAGTGAGAACATAAGCTTCACCTGCCCTTGGTTGATTGGAGCCAAATGCTCGTTGTCGCCGGAATCAACGGTCCAAGGATAATAGTAGCCAGTATTCGGATCCTTGTTACTAGCCTCAACAACAGTCTCATCAAGACCGTTTTGCAGCAACTGATCTTTCACCCATGCGGGACTAATACCGTTCAACTGTTCATAAAATTTATGGACAACATGCTTCGATTGACCCTGGTTCGCAGCTGCAAAATTGGCACCTGCCCAAAGATCGTATCCGTCGTCGAACGGTGATTTCGCTGCTGGAATCACCTCATCAATTGAAAACTCCGCCCCTAATGGAAGAATCGTGTCGAGTTCGTTGTGAAGATTTTGAGCCAGCCACTTCAGTTGGCCACTGTTCACCATGCTCGAATGCTCTGAAGCCTTTTCGGAATCCACAACGTCGCGCTCACTCCACCAAAGCGGTTCCGCTGGATTTGCCTCCGCCTGTTGCAACAGAAGGCATTGTTGTAAAATAGGGCTCCAAAAGAGAATCGGAACCAACAATGAATTGACAATATGCTTAAACCAAAAATTTCGCATCAGGATGTTTAGTGGAATTGAGAAGGTTTTGAAAAATCAGGTGATTGACTACCTTGTTTTGTATGGTTTTGCTGGATCCATAATTCTAGCAAACGAGTGTTGAGGCTAGGACGCTTCCTTGGAACTCGACTTATAACCTCAAAAAAAAATTCAGCTGGCAAGAAATTACTCCATTCAAAATCGATTTGATCTCCTAATAGTTTGATTTTGAATGATTTGAATTTAATAAATAATTCCGTAAATTTCTTCACTGATCCAAATAACTGTTTCCAATTCTTTTCTCTCAAAAAGTCTTTTTATGTGGCCGTCCCCCCGAAAAACAGGACGGATCAAGGACAGCCATCCGCTACCCGGACAAATCCGTGTAGATAACGACCCGGAACTGATCACTTCACACTCCCAGAGCAAAGCCTTACTTCTTCCACTTTTTCTCCCAAGGCTTCTTCTCCGTCTTGATCGTCTCCTGAGGAAGCTCGTCGTCATACTGGGATCGCCCGGTCCACCGCAACAGTCCCGCAATTTCCTTCGCCTCCTCCAGCAGATCTTTCATTCTCTCCGGCGAAATTCCCGGCTCTTTCAGCGCGCTTTTCACTGAAGCATCCCGCTTCTGCAGGACAACCGAGGAAAGCATCCCGAGAGCCTGTTCCGCCGCCTGCAAGCCATCAGCCACCACAGCATCCGAAGAGCCCATCTCCCCATTCAAAGCCATTTGCTCACCTCGCTTCAGTTCTGCCAAAAACGCATTCACCGCCGCACTTGATCCGGGATCCGGAGCCGCGCTCAGAATCTTCTCCAGCAGCCCGACCCCTTCCACCCAGGCCTTCGCCTCATGCAATGTCTCAAACTGTTCCCCCAGGAAATGCTGCGCCGGAGCCGAGCTCAATGCCAGCTGACAAAGATATCCCACCGTCCGATCCATCGGCACTGGCCGGACGATCTTTTCCACCGGTTCATCATCTCGCCGTCTCACCGGCCGACTCGCTTGCCGCGCCGCCCGCTTTATCGATTTCCCGATCTCTTCACGCAGAGTCGCCGAGGTGAGCCCCAGTAATGACGAGACCACATTGATCTGCTGGTCCCGGGTCGCATGATCCGACATCACTCCCAGCAGCTCCGTACACTCGCGCGACATCTCCGCCCGCCCCTCGGCCGTTTCCAAACGTCCCCTGCTCCGCCCGAGCTCGATCTTGAAATCGAAGAAATCCCGCGCCGTTCTGATCTTTTCCCGGAAAGCATCCACCCCGTTCGCCTTGATGAAAGTATCAGGATCGTCTCCTTCCGGCAGCTCCGCCACTTTTACCAAGACCCCTTCTGCCGCCAGCTCGCGGAATGCCCGCTCGCTTGCCTTGAGCCCAGCATTGTCGGCGTCAAAGCACACCACCGCCGTCTTCGCATATCGCTTTAGGATCTTCGCATGCTGTGCGGTCGTCGCGGTTCCCAGTGGAGCAATCGCATTCTCGACCCCGCTCTCATGGCAGGCGATCGCATCGATCTGCCCTTCGCAGAGAATGACCGTCTGTTCCTTCAGGATCCCCTTCTTCGCCCGATCCAGCCCGAAGAGCACATTTGATTTCTTGAAAATCTCCGTCTCCGGCGAGTTGATGTATTTCCCGGTCTTCGGATCCTCCCTGAGCTGCCTACCACTAAAAGCGATCACATCCCCTACCTCGTTCCGGATCGGAAACATCAGCCTATCCCTGAATCTCACATAAATCCCTGACGATGGCCGCTGTTCATCCCGCAAGCCCGCAAATCCACAATCCACCAGCTCTTTCCCCGTGAATTTCCGCTCTCTGGCCCAATCCAAAAAACTCTGCGGACTTTCCGGCATCCATCCGATCTCCCACCGCTCTGCCATTTCCCTGCCAAATCCCCTCCCCTTCAGATACTCCCTCGCATGCTGGCACTGCGGATTCGTCTTGATCTGCTCGTAGAAAAACGCCGCCGCCTCCCTGTGCAGATCCAGCAGCCTCCCACGTGATTTCCTCGCCGCCCGAGCCTTCGGGTCATCCGGCTCCTGCTCCAGATGCACCCCGGCCTTCGATGCCAGTTTCTTAAGTGCATCCATGAAGAGAAGGCCTTCATGCTCCATCACAAAGCCAATCGCATTCCCGCTCTTACCACAGCCAAAGCAGTGATAGAACTGCTTCTGCGCGCTCACGTTGAATGATGGCGTCTTCTCATTGTGAAACGGACAGTTCGCCTTGTAGCCGCTTCCCGCCCGTTTCAGTGGAATGTAACTGGAAATCAGATCCACGATATCGGTCGATGCCAATACCTGCTCGATCGTTTCTCTGGCTACCAGTCCCACAGTTCAGCTCGCTTGTTCTGAAAATTTCCCACGCCCTAGTTTTTCATCCAGGATCTCCCACTGCTCGCGGCTCACAATGTAGCCCACGCACCCCTCGCGCCCGCAAAGACACGGATGATCCTCGTAGCACTCCACGTCAAAGCCGTAGTCAAACGTAAGCTCATCGCCCTCCGCCACATCGGTCAGCGCGTGGATGAAAATCTTCTTCCCGCTTTGCCATGCTTCACAGTTCGGCTCGCAGGAGTGGTTGATCAGCCGCGCCGTGTTCCATGGCACGTTCCCGTCGATGTCGTATTTCTTTGTCAGGTTGAAAATATATACCGCCGCATCGCCATTCTTCACCGAACGCTCATGCTGCTCCACTCCTCGCTCCGAACTCTCATCCTTGTCGATGATCTCGCCCACATACTCGATGATCTTTTCCCCCGCGGCAATGTCCCGGGTAGCATACACCCCGCGTCCGTGGATTTCAGACCCTCTCACTTCGCAAAACTCACTCTGACCTCGATCCCAAAGCTCACGCAGCTTCTTATAAAGCTGCCGCTCACTTGCCACCTTCCTGCTCGTCTTTATCCCTTTCGCCATGCGCCGGATGTTTACTTGATTTGCTTCCGTTCCAAAGCAGGAAGTTGCAAATCCTGAGGTAAATTTCCGAAAAGTTTTCTCAGGTCATTGATCGTCAGGCTGGAGCCATCGATAAAAGACCAGCTGTTCGCACCCTTGTCCGAGATTGCCACCTGGAATCCTTTGTTTTCGATAACCACAGGTTTCGGATTGCCCTCCAGCAGGATGCGGAAGTTTGTCACCGTCGGCACCAGGATCATCCATTTCGTATAGCGCAAACGCTCCACCTGTTGTCCATCCACTGTTATTACCGTTTTTCCCGGAGACACCTCAAAGGCTTTTGCCTGCCCTGCCGAGGTGAAATTCGTCACGGAAATGCCCCGTCTCAACATCTCCTTGGGCACTTCTTCCAGTTGCTTCTCCAGCTTCTCCATCCCGCCCACGCGCTTTGCCTCCCGCTCCTTCCACTGCGGATACATCCTGTCCACCGCCACTTGATATCGCCCCAGCACCACCTCTTTCCCCAGCGCGTTCACAGCATCCACTGCCGAGGCGACCACCTGTGGCGAAGCCCTTTCCACCACCGCGTCCTGCGCCCGGGAAAGACCGATCATCACCAGAAACAAGAAAAAATACTTCATGACACAAGAGATGCGCCCCCCTTCATGCCGAGTCAAGGAGTAGCTGAAAACCAACATCCTCGCACCATGTATAACCCTTCACTTTCATTGACATCGTCATTTCAGGAAACTAAACCTTTCTCAGCACAGCACTTTCCCGCA
>JBPOGC010000088.1:0-12367 GCA_051251795.1 Luteolibacter sp.
CGGGTGAAGTGGGCTGTTGTGAGTGACCAGACTTGGTGGGCGATCTCGGGGTCGTGGCGGTGGCCGGTGTCGCGCATGAATGCGTGCTGGCCGTTGAATTCGTGCCACTCAAAGGTGAGGTCGGAGTCGGTCATGGTCTCGTAGATCTTACGGCGGCCTTCGCGGGAGATGTGGGGATCCTGTTTTCCCCAGACCATAAGCATCTTGGCATTGATCTCGGAGGAGCGCTGGAGGGTGTCGTCTGACTTGTCTTTCCCGAGGGTGTTGGTGTGGAGATCCGTGGCGTAGAAGCAGGCTCCGGCGGTGATGCCTGGCTCTGTGACGCAGGCGCGGTAGCTGAGGTGGCCGCCGAGGCAGATGCCAAGGGCTCCGATCTTGCCGGTGCAGTTCGGGTGGTTTTCCAGGAATGCGACGAGGGCTTTGGCGTCGGAATCGAAAGCGGGGATTTCCTTGGTGATCTTGAGCTCGTTGCCACGGTCTGTATCGGGCTTGTCGTAGTTGAGGACTTTTCCGAGAGGTTCGAATTCGTGGTAGACCTCGGGGGCGGCAACAAGGAAGCCATGGCCTGCAAGGTACTGGGCGGCGCGGCGGATGGGCTTGGTGACCTGGTAGATCTCCGAGTAGAGGATGATGGCGGGGAATTTGCCTTCCGCGACGGGGCGGAAGATGTGGGTGCGCATGGTGCCGGTGGGGGTGGCGATGTCGGCGTGTTCGGTTTGGTAGATCATTGCTGCCGGAAACTTCAAATTTTAAACTCTAAACTTCAATGAAGAGTTTTGGTCGGTTTGCTCCGGTGCCGAATGAGAAAGTGGGCTTTGGATGGAGCTTAGTGTTGCCGAGCAAGCGGGACTCAGCCTAGACGCACGGCACGGATGCCAAATATGGGTACGTTGAGGAGCGGGGACACTCCTGTCCCCATCTTTGTCCTGTCCCCATCTTTGAAGACAACGACAGGAGTGTCGTTGCTCCTTATAGCCGGTCTTTGACCGGCTTTTCGTTATTTATCCTGCGTAGCGGGATCTGCGGCGGGCTGCTCCGCTGGAGCGGCTCTGGCCACCGGAATTGCCGCCTCCGCCTTGTTGTCTGCCACCGCCGCCGCCTTGCTGGCGTCCGCGGCCACCGCCACGGTTTCCACCTCCGCCGCCTTGTTTGACTTTGGGGGGCTTGAAGCCGGAGCGGTGTTTTTCGACGAGTGCCTCGCTGTGCCACTGTTGGGTGGTGTCGCGTGGGATGGCGCATTTGATGACTCTCTCGATGTCGCGGAGGAAATCGATTTCGTCCTCAGCACAGAATGAGATGGCGAGGCCATCGGCTCCGGCGCGACCTGTGCGGCCGATGCGGTGGACGTAGGCTTCGGGTTCGTTGGGCAGGTCGTAGTTGATGACGAGGCCGACGTCTTTGACATCGACTCCGCGTGCGGCGACGTCTGTGGCTACAAGAACGGGGATGAGGCCTTGCTTGAACTTGGCGAGGGCGCGTTCGCGCTGTGCCTGTGATTTGTTTCCGTGGATGGCTTCGGCTTCAAAGCCTGCTTCGGAGATGGCCTTGGCGAGTTTGTTGGCACCGTGTTTTGTGCGGTTGAAAACGATGGTGAGTTTTCCGGTTTCCGCGTGGCTTTGCTTTTCCAGGAGTTCCTGGAGGAGATACATCTTGTTGCCGCGATCTACGAAGCAAAGCTTCTGCTCGATGCGCTCTGCGGTGGTGACCTTTGGCGTGATGGAGACGCGGGCGGGATCCTGGAGGATGGTGTTTGCCAGTGAGACGATGTTCGGCGCGAGGGTTGCGGAGAAGAAGAGGGATTGTTTTTTCTTTGGAACGAGGGCGAGGATTTTCTTCACATCGCGTAGGAAACCCATGTCGAGCATGCGATCCACCTCATCGAGGACGAGGAACTGGACTGCGGAGAGATCGACGTGGCCTTGCTCGATAAGGTCGAGCAGGCGGCCTGGGCAGGCTACGAGGACATCGACTCCACGACGCATGGCGGAGACCTGTGGGTTCTGGCCAACGCCTCCGTAGATGAGTGTCTGGGAGAAGCGGATTTTCTGGCCGTAGGTGTTGAAGCTTTTTCCGACCTGGATGGCGAGCTCGCGGGTGGGGGCGAGGACGAGGCAGCGGCACTGGCGTGTGGCCATGCGTTTCTGATCCCGGTGAAGGGCATCGAGGACGGGGAGGGCGAAAGATGCGGTTTTCCCGGTGCCGGTCTGGGCACAGCCGAGGAGGTCGCGGCCTTCGAGAAGGAAGGGGATGGCTTGTTCCTGGACTGGGGACGGGGTGGTGTATTCGAGTTCGTTGAGAACTTCTTTCAAGGGCGCGGCAAGAGCCATCGCTTCAAATGTAGCGGTCATAATATTACGTGATGCGTGCCTCAACCGTGGTGTCCGGCGGCAAGCGGTGTCGATGAGTGTAGGGTGAACCTCTTACAATCTCTCATCGATGAAGACCGGAAAAAGCGCCGTCGCAATGGTGCGAACGATGGTGGCAACGTGTGCCGTGTGGAGTGGCAATAGCCGGGGCTGGGAGAATGGCAAGGATTTTCCTATAAGAGGCCGTCTGAAAAATGCCGGATGAGTGTTTTTAAATTGGTTAAGTCTGAAGGGAGTGGCTTCGCCGGATGAGGTATAAAGTAACCCTGAAGGGCTGCGGATCTTTCTGTTTCAGGCTTTGTTACGCCTCGGTCATGGATCCCGATCCATTCCCTCAACGCGCCTTGCCTCAAACAAAAATCTCTCGCAGCACTCATTCCTGCATTTTTCAGACAGCCTCTAAGATTCCCACAGGCGGCCATTACTGGGAGGATATGGTGAGATCCTTGTCGTAAGCGGATTTCTCTTTCATCGCGAGGATGAGGGATGCTTTCTCGTCCTGTGTCAGAGATGAGGGGACGGAGCCGCTGGAGATTATGGTTTTATTATCTTTTTCGTGAATGACCCATGCGTAGCCGAGATAGCGGGCGCCGAACTTGGAATAGCCGCGGTCATCATAGGGTTCCGAAATTGGCTTGATTTTGAGTTTGGAACTGCTGACAGGGCCGAGCTTTGGCAGATCGAATTCCTGTTTCCTGAAAACATACATGTCCTTGGAGCCGGTAACGAGGCGACCGAGGAAAAAGACTGTGATTTTCAGGGGCTTAGAGAATTGCGATGTATCCGAGTTTGTGACCTCCACTATGGGTTGCAGGTTGACCCTTTTGTCATCGAAGTCCTCCGCTCCTGTGGTTTTGCTGGTCTTCCCGGTGTCCACTTCCACTTCGAATTCGGTGGAAAGATGGCCGCCAGCCTTGATCCAGGCTTTGATCATTTTGTTGGTCGGCTTGTTGAGGGAGTTCAGCGGGATCTGGAAGCGTTTGGCATCGCCGGAGCGGATGACTTCGATATTGGTACCGTCAGAATTTATGATTTCTGCATTCATGGTGCGGCCTTGAGTATCGGTCAATGCAACGGGAACAGCATACAGGAATGCTGTGGTCAGGAGCAATGCGAGTATTGCCCCAAGTGGTCTGAAGGAAGAATGTCTCATAGGAGTGGAATGTTTTAAAGGGGCGTAGCTCTTTCCGAGCCATATATGCAATGGAATTATTTATTAAATAATTCATAAAGTTTGTAGGGCTGCGGCGGAGATTCATATACGCTATGGGAATTGTGACGGTTGTGTCACAATTCGTAGGTTCAGCTGGCGGATTGGATTTCCGATGAATGGACGGCTGGGATCAGCTTGAAGCTTGCTTTGGGGCGGGTGGGCATGAAACTGGCTCTGCGAAGCTGGAACCTATGGAAGCGATACGAATCAAGAATGTGCGGAAGGAATTCGGGGGCGATGTGGTGGCTCTGGACGGGATCGACCTTGAGATCGAGCCGGGGGAGTTGTTTTTCCTGCTGGGTGCTTCCGGGTGCGGGAAGACGACTCTGCTGAGATGTATCGCTGGGCTGGAAACGCCGACGGACGGTCAGGTGTTTTTCGGAGAAACGGATGTGACGAAGCTGGCGCCGCACAAGCGGGAGGCGGCGATGGTTTTCCAAAGCTATGCTCTGTGGCCACATCTGACGGTGGGGCAGAACATCGCCTTCGGGCTGGAGGAACGGAAGGTGCCGAAGGCGGAGATCAAACAGCGGGTGGAGGAGGCTTTGGCGATGGTGAAGCTGGAAGGTTATGGCGGCAGGTCGATTGATCAGATGTCGGGCGGGCAGCAGCAGCGAGTGAGTCTGGCGAGGGCGCTGGTGGTGAAGCCGCGGTGTCTTTTGCTGGATGAGCCGCTATCAAATCTGGACGCGCAGCTGCGGGTGGAGATGCGGCGGGAGATCCGGCGGATCGTGAAGGAAAACGGGCTGACGGGGATTTATGTGACGCATGACCAGGAGGAGGCGCTGGCGATGGCGGACAGGATGGCGGTGCTTTCCCGGGGAAAGATCGGGCAGGTGGGAACGCCTGAGGAGGTTTACCGCAGGCCGGTGAATTCCTATGTGGCGGGCTTCATCGGGGAGACGAACCTGATCGAGGGTGAGGTGATGGAAATGCAAGAGGGGTATTGCTTTGTGAAAGTGAACGGGGCGGCGATGGTAGGAAAAGTGACAGTGGCGGACTGGCAGGCGAAGCCGGGTGATGCGGCGATGGTTTCGATACGTCCGGAGGTGTGGCGGCTGCATAAATCGGGCGGGGAGAATGAGGTCTCCGGCGAGATTGTGGGGCGGAATTACCTGGGTCAGAGGATCGAGTATTTTATCAAAACGGCAATCGGTGTGCAGCAAGTGGTGGAAATGAATCCGCAGGTGATTCATCAGAAAGGTGAGCAGGTGGTGCTGCATGCGCGGCATGCGGATGTGGTTGTTTTCGCCAAATAATGATATGAAGGGGCGCATTTTCGGGATTGTGGGGTTGCTGGCAGTGATCGTGGCGGTGCCTTTGCTGCTGAAGACGGAGACGCAGACGGCCTCGCCGAAAAGTGCGGATGACAGGCTGGTGATCCTCTCGCCGCACAATGAGTCGATCCGGAATGAGTTCGGCGAGGCGTTCGCAGGGTGGTGGAGAGAGAAGACGGGGCGGACGGTGTATGTGGACTGGCGGACGCCGGGCGGGACGTCGGAGATCCGGATGGTGATCGATGCGGGATTCAAGGCGGCGGATGAGACGGGGCGCGAGGGGATGGGTGTTGATTTGTTTTTCGGGGGTGGTGAGCCGGACTTTTCCGGGCAGGCGAGAGCGGGGAGGTTGGCTCCGCTGAAAATTTTCGAGGACATGCCGGAGCTGTTCGGGGAAGACGGGGTGATCCCGGAGACGTTCACGGGGGAAAGGTATTATGCGGAGGACAGGGTGTGGGTGGGGACTTGTATGTCGCAGTTCGGGATCTGTTATAATCCGGATTTCCTTAAACGACTGAAGCTGGAGGCTCCGACGAAGTGGCAGGATCTGGGGCGGCCGGAGTATGTGGGGGCGCTGGCGCTGGCGGATCCTACGAAGAGCGGATCGGTGGCGAGGACGTTCGAGCTGCTGGTGCAGGGGGAGATTCAGCGGGCTCTGGAAGGTGGGGCTGATGCGGACAGGGAGCGGAATATTTCGGAGGGCTGGGATGAGGGGTTGCGGTTGATTCAGCGGATGGCGGCGAATGCGCGGTATTTCACAGACAGTGCCTCGAAGATCCCGCTGGATGTGGGGCAGGGGAATGCGGCGGCGGGTATGTGCATTGATTTCTATGGCAGGAGCTATGCGGGTGAGCTTTCCACAAGCGACGGGCATGCGCGGGTGGTGTGGATCGCGCCAGAGCGGGGGACGACCCTGAGCGCGGATCCGATCGCGGTGCTGAAGGGGGCGCCGAATGAGGAGATTGCGCAGCGATTTGTGGAGTTCTGTCTGACGAAGCGGGCGCAGATGTTGTGGTTCGGTGAACCGGGTGTGGAAGGCGGGCCGAAGGAGCGGGCGCTGCACCGGACGCCGATTCGGAAGGACATGTATACGCCGGAGATCCTTGCGAAGACGACGATGCCGGGTGCCACGCCTTATGAGGATGTGGGGAACCTGACGTATGACAAGGCGCTGACGGGAAAGGTTTTCAATACGCTACGGAAGCTGGTGAAGGTGATGTGTATTGATTCGCACGATGAAATGACGGAGGCGTGGCAAGCGATCATCGAGGCGGGAATGCCGGAGGATGCGCTAAAAGTTTTTAATGATGTTTCCAAGGTGAGTTATGAAATCGCGGGGAACGGTGATCCGGGATTGGATAGTCGGGACTCTATGGTTCAGGCCGCTAGGATGAGGGAACTGGGGGAGTGGTTCCGTGGGAATTATCGGGAGGCGAAGAGGCTGGCGGAAGAAGAGTGATGACCAGGAATAGCTTTCAGGGTGGGCGTAAGGATTTCTTTCAAAACTCGCGGACTAATGCTCAGGCTGATTCGGAATTTTTTGCTGATCTAGACTACCAAGGATTGTGTCGCGATCTTGGCCGGAGCTACAGAGATACCGTTTTATTGTAAGACTGAAGTTGATCTCCCTGGGATTCAGAAAGTTCAATAGACAGTTATGAAACGTAGCTATTCGATCAAAATTAGAGTAAATCATTGGTTGATTCCGAAGTGTTACTCGATCTGAAGCACGGAAATTTGGTGATACTTCATCCGATGGGATTGTTTGAAGTCAAAGTTCTCGGTTTGGATCTGCCCAGATGTTTTTATCCGTAGTCCGAGATTATTCAATTTGGGTGGATCCAACCGCAGTAAGGCAGAGAAGGTTAGCCATAGAAGAGGGTAACAATTGACTGTTGGACAACGCTTCGCTCGACTTTTCAACTTAAAGGTGTGATGTTACCTAACATGAAACTTGCTCCACGGTATGTGACTGATGAGACAGGGGCTCGGACGGAAGTGATTCTCTCGATCAAGGATTACGAGGCGCTTCTTGAGGATCTAGCTGATCTAGGGGCGATAGCGGATCGAAAGGCTGAGCCCACGATTTCGCATTCTGATTTTGTAGAAGAACTGAAGAAAGATGGACTCATTTCGAATTGAGTGGCGTAAATCGACTAGAAAGGATCTGCGAAAGATTGATCGCCAGGTCGTGCCTCGGATTATCGACGCTGTAGAGGCTCTTGCTGAAAACCCGTATCCCGCTGGCTCGACTAAGTTGACCGGAAGCGAAAATGCCTACCGGATTCGGGTGGGTGACTACCGTGTTCTTTATGAAATTTACGATGAAGAGCTAGTAGTGGAGGTGGTCAAGGCTGGGCATCGTCGGGATGTTTATCGCTAGAATTGGTGAAATGTAGATCTATTACGATGTTATTGAGACTGCCATAGGATTGGAGTGAGTGGATTGGCTTAGTAAAGGAGTTGGAAACTCCTTCTCCATATTGTGGGTTGCGGGGGTGGGGTTTCTGGGCAGGATTGCGGGGAAGGAATTTTTGAAATGAAGAGCATTGAATCGGTGTGTGTGATTGGGGAGGAGCTGGCGCTCAGTCTTAGCGGGGGGAAGGAAATGTATTTTCCTTTGGCGATGTTGCGGAGGGCTTGTCCTTGCGCGCAGTGCCAGGGGGAGCCGGATGCGATGGGGCGGGTGATGAGGCCGTTGGTGGAGCATGGGGCGGGGGCGTTTGTGTTGAAGCGCTTTGAGATGGTGGGGGGGTATGGGTTGCAGCTTTTCTGGGCGGATGGGCATGGGACGGGGATTTATAGTATTTCGTATTTGGAGAAGTTGGAGGGGATTGAGAGGGCGGGGTGAACTAGGGATCTGTTTCTGGGGTTGAGGGGAGAGTTTGTAACCACGGATTACACCGAATACACGGAAGCTGGGGTTCTGTGTTCTGTGGGTTGGGGGGGCAGTGGTTCAGAAGCCTACGGTGGTGGATGGGTGAATGTGGTGATTGCTTGCGGTAGCCGAAAGGCTGGGGCGGTGGGAAGATGAGGGGGCTGGAATCCCCCTCTACGGCCTGGGGCTGGAATCCCCAGCTACGGTTGAGTTGGTGAGGAAAGAAATTGCATCGGGGGGGGAGTGGTAGCAGTTTGGTTTCACGCATGACTGAGAACCCGCCAGCTGTTGAGATCCGCCATTTGGTGAAGGATTTTAAGACGTCTTTTAAGAAGGAGAAGCTGCGGGCGGTGGATGGGGTTTCGATTCGGATTATGCCAGGTGAGGTTTATGGGTTGATCGGGCCGAATGGGTCTGGGAAATCGACTACGATGAAGGCTTTGCTGGGGCTGGTGGCTCCTACGGCGGGACAATGCGCGATCTTCGGGAAGGACTCGATGAAGGTGGATTCGCGGAACGAGGTGGGGTTCCTGCCGGAGAATCCTTATTTTTACAAACACCTGAGTGGGGAGGAGACTCTGATGTTTTATGGGAAGCTGTGTGGGATCAAGGGGAAGAAGTTGAGGGACAGGGTGAAGGAGCTTTTGGAGCTAGTGGATTTGACGGGGGCGAGCCATCGGCGGATCGGGGGCTACTCGAAGGGGATGTTGCAACGGATCGGGCTGGCGCAGGCGCTGGTGCAGGAGCCGCGGCTGGTGATCCTGGACGAGCCTACTGCGGGGGTGGATCCTGTGGGCTCGCGGGAGATACGGGATCTGATTTTCAAGTTGAGGGAGCAGGGGATCACGGTGTTCTTGTGTTCGCACTTGCTGGAGCAGGTGCAGGAGGTTTGTGATCATGTGGGGATTATTTTCCAGGGAAAGATGGTGAAGGAGGGGAAGCTGGAGGATCTGATCGCGATCGAGGATCAGACGGAGATGGTGATGAAGGATGCGAGTCCGGAGCTGGTGGCGGAGATCGAGGCGCTGATCGCGAGGGACGCGGAGGCGAAGCTGGTGCGGACGGGGAAGCCGAGGACTACGCTGGAGAGGCTTTTCCTGAGGGAAACTGTTAGAAATACGGTTTTAAAAAATGAGAAGGGGGAGGGCTGATTTATGATTGGATCTTTGACAGGGCATGTGAGCCGGACGGGGGTGATCGCGAGGCATGCGTTTACGCAGCTGGTGCGGATGAAGGTGTTTTACTTTTTGGCGTTTTTCGCGGTGATTGCGATCGCGAGCAATTTTTTCAATCTGCCGCAGCATGCGGGGCCGGAGAGTGCGGGGATCAATATCCTGACATCGATTAAAAGTTGGTCGCTGGGTGCGATGACATTGTTCTCGGTGGTGCTTTCGATTGTGGCGACGGCGTTGCTGTTGCCTAAGGATGTGGAGGATAGGACACTTTATACGATTTTGGCTAAACCGGTGCCGAGGTTGGATTATCTGGCCGGGAGGTTGCTGGGGGTGCTGCTTTTGGTGTTCGTTTCGCTGGCACTGATGGATGTGCTGATGGTGGGGATTCTGGAGCTGAGGACGAATCTGGTGATGAACCAGCAGATGGCGATGGCGAAGGAACTGGGCTGGCCGCAAGGCGATATTAACAAGCTGAAGGCGGATATCATGGCGCAGGGGAACACGTGGTCGCTGCAGGGGGCGGTGTTTTCGGTGTTCCTGAGATCGACGATCATTGCCTCGATGGCGCTGCTGATTTCGACTTTCTCTAGCAGCACGCTTTTCACGACGGTGATCAGTTTCCTGATCTATTTCATCGGGCACTTCCAGGCGGATGCGCGGGCGATTTATTTCAGCGATGGTGCTGGGATGAGTGACAGTTGGTGCGCGCGGGGGCTGGGGCTTTTGCTGTCGCTGATACTGCCGGATTTCCAGCTTTTCAATGTGATCGACTCGGTGATCGAGGGGCAGGTGATGCCGCTGGTGATCATGGGGAAACTGACGTTGGTGGGGCTGTTTTACCTGGTGTTTTACATCTTTGCCTCGTGGTTCATTTTTGCTGAGAAGGAGTTTTGAAGCGTATGACCCAGGTGCGGAAATACTTTGTTGTGGGGCTGGCGATACTGGCAACTGGGGCGGTGCGGCTTCCTTTCGAGAAGGGACTGACGGAGGAGATGATGGCGGCGAAGCTGATGCCGCCGAGGCTGGCTGTGGGGACCGGGGAGAGGATAGGCCAGACGTTTTCCGTGGTGGCGCTGGGAGGGCTACGGACTTTGGTGGCGACTTTCCTGAATCTCAGGGCGTTTACTTTTTTCAGCGAACAGAAGTGGGCGAAGGTGGATGAGACTTACAATGTGATCGTGGATCTGGCTCCGCGTACCCGTTACTATTGGGAGACAGGGAGCTGGCATCAGGCATACAATGCGGCTTCGTACTACTTGTATGGTGAGTCCGAGTTGCCTCCACTGCGGCGGAAGCTGGCGTGGCGGGAGTCGATCCTGAGGGGGCGGGACTTTCTGGAAAGGGGTATCAAAAACAATCCCGATGATCCGGTGCTGTATCAGACGCTGGGCACTCTACACGCGGATACGAACAAGATCGAGGCTTTCGGTGATCCTTACAAATCGTATGAGGCGGCGTATGAGGCCTTCAAGAAAGCTGTCGATACGGGTAGGGCACGTGATCTTGTGGGGCGGACGATGATCTACGCACTGGCGAGAGTGCCGGGGCGTGAGCGGGAGGCGTTGGATCTGGTGGAGGAGCTGACGCCGCTGGAGCGGAAGCTGCCCTCAGTCCTTGGGCTGACCTACTCGCTGAAGTATTATTTGGATCCGGATCAGGATGTGATGAAGCTGGTGGACGAGGTTTTTCCAGACAGGGTGGCTGCTTACAGGGTATTGAGCAATCAGTGGACGCGAACGAGGGATCGTTTTCCGATTCATGGGATCGCGAAGGCCATTCCTTTGTTGGAGAAAGAGTTCGGAATCCCACCGGAGAAGAGTGCGCTGAACAAGTAGGCTGCGGGGGAGTGAGGTGCGGGTGGTCTGAAAACGCTTGTGGGCATTGGAAAAGCTTCCCATGATTCCGGCAGTTAAGACTTCCAGAATCTCATGCCCGGTGACCATCCATTCCAACTGCTTTTTGAAACTTTCGGAAAACTTTCCGTAGCCCATGCCGAGTCGGTGAACCTAAAGCCTCGCGAGAGGATGCGGGAGCTGCTGGCTGTGGATGTAAAGAAGGCTGGGCACTGCATTCTGCTGAAGGCGCCGAGGGCGGGGCATGGGAAGACGCATTTGCTGACGCGCTTGCAGCATGATCTGGGTGGGAAGAGTGAGTTCATCCCGCTTCATGCGATAGGTGGGAACAGGATTGATGCGATGACGGTGCTGGATGACACGCTGCGGCGTCTTGTGCGAGGTCTGCCGGCAGCGGGCGGGCTGACGGTGCTGGACTTGGTATCGCGGAGATTGTTTTCCACTGCTCTTCAGCCGCTTGTGAAGTCCGGGGAGGTTCCTTGCCAGGACAGGGAGGGTGCGCTTTCCGCGCTGCGGACGAGGCCTATCGAGACATTTGATTTCCATCATCCGACTGCCGTGACGGCGCATTGGGCTCGAGACAACTTCGAGCTGCTTTCACCGCGTCTGGCCCAGGAGCTGGCGCAGGACAACGGGCTTTCCGTAACGCAGGTTGCCTTCTGGCTGGATGCGATGTTCCGGTTCGCTGCGACTGCGGTGGACGAGCCATCGAGGGCAAGCACGCTGAATGAGACGGTTTTTGACAATGGCGCGGCCGAGGTTGTTTCTTTTGAAAGGCTGATCGCGCTGCTGGGGCTGATGACCTCGCTGATGCGCGTGGTGCTGGTGGCGGATGAGGTGGAGGGGCTTTCCACGGATGAGGCGTCCGCTTTGAAGTTCGCATCGTTCATCGGCTCGCTGAGGCAATCGGTGGAGAGACTGGATGTGATTCTTTCCATCAACCAGGATGTCTGGGAAAACGCCTTTCTACCGCGTATGAGTGGAGGGCTTGCAGACAGGCTTTCCGAGGTGGTGGTGGAGCTGGAGCCGCTGGACAGGGAGGCGATGATTGCGATTATCGATTCGAGATCGCCGGGCTCCGGGGAGAAACTTTTCAAGGAAATCGAAAGCGATGAGAAGCCGAACTACGCACGAGGAATTGTAAAGGAAGCGGCAAAGGTGTGGGAGGAGGAGCAGAAGAAAGGGAAGCTTTCGATTGGAGACGCGCTGCCTGTCGCTGCTGCACTCAAGGCTGAAGTGCCGGCGGAATCAGAGGAAGATACTGATGGCAAGGATCTGGTAGACGATCCGGCGCCAGTTTCACTGACCGATGATGAGCAGGAAGAGGCTAAGCCGGAGGAAGTCACGGAGGAGGCAATCGAGGAGAAGGAAGTGGATCCCGTTGTTGGGTATGACCAACCGACTAATTTCTCGCCGGAGGCTGCGATAGCGGCATTTACGTCCGCGCCAGGTTTTTCGGATTTTGAGGAAAGTGTTACTGAGCCAGTGAGTGCTCCCGAGCCGGTAGCGACCGAGGATCCCGCGCTTCATGCTCCGGAAGAACCGAAGCCGGAGTGGACAGAGCCGAAAATCGCCTGGCCTTCGCCTGAGCTGAGGCAGCCTGAG
>JBPOGC010000089.1:0-12219 GCA_051251795.1 Luteolibacter sp.
ATCATCACGCTGCTGGTGATGCCCTTCCTGTTCGGCGAGCCGGATGGAGACAAGATGCCGGACATCGTTCGTTTCTTCGGGCACTTCCATCCCGTCCTGCTCCACCTTCCCATCGGCATTTTCGCGCTGATCCTGATCCAGGAGTTTCTGGCAATGTTTTCGAAAAAGGAACGCGGTGACACAGTCCTGCCGATGTTCTTCGCGGCAGGTAGCGCGGTGATGGCCGCTGTGCTTGGGTTTCTGCTCTACCTCGGAGGAGGGTTCGAGGGCAGCGAACTTGTAAATGATCACCTTTGGGGCGGCTTGTATTTCGCCTCGGCTGCGATCCTGACGTTTCTCGTGAAACTCTGGAAGCCTGTGGGAGTAGCCTCGCAGATCCCCTTTCGTCTTTCGTTGTTAGCGACTGTCGGCGTCATGGGCTATGCCAGTCACGATGGTGCATCCATCACTCACGGCTCTGATTATCTAACAGAGTATGCGCCGGATCCGATCCGGGAAATGCTCGGCCTAGAGCCCAAAAAGAAAAACGACGACAAGGCCGAGAAAAAGCCGCTCGAAGAGCTTTTGGTCTACGATGAAATCATCCAGCCGATTTTCAACCAACGCTGCGTGGAGTGCCACAAGGCGGACAAATCAAAAGGCAAGTTCCGCATGGACACTTTCGAGATGTTGGTCGAGGGCGGCAAGGAGGGCGAAGCGATCGAGCCGGGCAACGCCATCGATTCCAACATCGTCTTCCGCGCGGAACTCCCGGACGACGATGAGGAACACATGCCACCTGAGGGTAAGAACGACATTCTCGATCATGAACTCTTGCTAGTGAAGTGGTGGATCGACGAAGGAGCCGATCCGAAAAAGACCGCCGGGGAGTTGCAAATCACAGATGATATCCGTGCCGCTTTTTCCCTGCTCGAAGATGCGCCCGGAACAGCGATGATCGAGGAACCTGACAATGTGCTCAGAGCCATCGTTGCAGGCCTTGAAGAAGAATTTCCGAAAATGATCAGCTACTCGTCCGAGGGTTCCGACGATCTCGTGTTCAACGGTCTACCCATGCGCAACAAGCTGACCGATGAGGAATTCGAAAAGCTGATTCCAGTGATTCCGAATTTTGTTTCCGTAGATCTCTCCGCCACCGCTGTCTCGGATCGCTCTCTCGCTTTACTGAAAAAAGCGGAAACTCTTCGGACTCTGCGGCTTTCAGAAACCGGTATCACCGATAGCTCTTTGGAAATCGTCTCGGAACTGAAAAGCCTGGAGTCAGTCAACCTCTCCGGCACCAACGTGACGACAGAAGGTATGAAAAAACTCTCCCGCCTTCCGGATCTGAAAACCATCTACCTCTGGCAGAGCCCCGTTTCCGAAGAAGCAATCGCCGGCCTCAAGAAATCCTTCCCGGCCGTAGAACTGATCACCAGTCTCTAGCAAGAATCGCCGCAGGCTTTTGGACTGCTGGGATTCTTATTCCCAGCTCTTCGGGAAACGCCACGACTCATCCTGATTGTTCCAACCCGCAATAAAGACACCCCTCAGACAAAGCTGCGGATAAGAACCGCAGCAGGCCAAAAGCCTGCGGCGCCCGGCCTCACTCCTCCAGCTCAGTCAGCTTCTCCGCATTTTTGATTTCCAGCGAAGTCCACGGTTGCTCTGCCTCGAGAGTCGCAAACGCAAGTGGTGCCGGGGAAATCCCGTCCGCCTTCACGTCGTGCAGCGCCGCGATCACACTTGCCGGATTAAGCCGGTTCAACGGCAGCGCGGTATAGCCCGAGCCAATGTCCACCCCGTCGCTTTCCCGCATCTCAAAGTGCAAGTGCGCCGGATAGTACCCGTTCGACGTGCCGACAGTGCCAACCTCCGTCCCGCGCGCGGCCAGCGCACCCAGCTTCACCTCTATGGAAAGCAGATGCGCATACATCGTATGAAGCGGTTTCCCCTCAGCATCGCGGTGCGCCAGAATCACGATATTTCCCCAGCCGGGCGAGGGATTCCCGGTAAACACCACCAGCCCGTCTCCCGCTGCGAAAACCGGATCGCCCAGATCCGTGTTCATCCCGCCGATCCCGTTCAGGTCATCCCCGCTGTGCTTGCCCCCACGCTTCGCGTTCATTTCCATAAACTTCTGCGCATTGTAAACCAGAGCCCCGTTTTCCGAACCCATCGGCGTGTCCATACGCGTCACCGTCGGCACCTGGTTCGCCTCCCACGCTGTCAGGAAATGGAAACGCATGTCCGGCTTTCCATCCTCCGGCATTTCCAGAGGAGGTTCAAAATCCTGGAAACCGACGAGCTTCGAGCGCCCCGCCTCGGTATTCGATCCACGCCAGACCGCAAAGCCGATGACACCCGCGGCAATGAGCAGAACCAGAAGCAGGCGGGCGTTTTTCATTCCCTGATTACGCGCCATTTTACCACGATGTTCAATGTTGAAACAGATTGAATCCGTAGCGTGTCCGTGCAAGCTTCGCACGTGATTCCGCCGTCCGCAACCGCACCTCCGAAGTCGAAAAATTCCTGGACTCCAAAAAAATCAGCCGACCTCTACGGAGTTGAAGCCTGGGGGCATAAGTTTTTTGACGTAAACGAAGACGGCCACGTCACCGTCAGCCTGACAGATGACACCGGCAATGAGGACGTCTCCCTCTACAATATCGTCGAAGGCCTGCGCGACCGCGGCACTCACCTCCCCGTCCTCCTCCGCTTCCGCGACCTGCTGGACTCCCGCATCACCGAGATCAACGAATCCTTCCAGGAAGCCATCCGCGTCACGAAATACAAGGGGAACTACCGCGGCGTCTACCCCATCAAGGTGAACCAGCAGCGCCAGGTCATCGAGGAGATCGCCGAGTTCGGGAAAAAATACCACTACGGCCTCGAAGCCGGCTCCAAGCCCGAGCTCATCGCCGCCCTCGCCCACATGCACGACACCGAGGCATACATCATTTGCAACGGCTACAAGGACGAGGAGTTCATCGATCTAGCACTCCACTCCCAGAAAATGGGATTGAAAATCATGCTCGTCCTGGAAATGCCCAGCGAGCTGAACCTCATCATGGAGCGCTCCCGGAAAATCGGAGTGCTGCCAAACCTCGGCATCCGCATCCGCCTTTCCACAAAAGGCTCCGGCCACTGGCAGGAATCCGCCGGTGACAAATCCGTCTTCGGCCTCAATGCCGCCCAGGTCATCGAAGTGGTCGATTCACTCAAAGCATCCGGCCACCTCCCTTGCTTGAAAATGCTGCACTACCACCAGGGCAGCCAGATCCCGAACATCGCCGCCATCCGTGAGGGTGCGACCGAGGCCGTCCGCATCTACTGCGACCTCGTCAAGGAAGGCGCGCCCATGGGCGTACTGGACATCGGCGGAGGCATGGCCGTGGACTACGATGGCTCCCATACGAACTTCGCCTCCTCCTGCAACTACTCCGTCCAGGAATACTGCACCGACATTCTCGAAGTCGTCTCCCAGCAATGCGACAAGGCCGGCATCAAGCACCCGGACATCATCTCGGAATCCGGCCGCGCCGTCGTCTGCTACTACTCCGTCCTTGTCTTCAACATCCTCGACGTCACCTCAGCCCAGACCTCGGAAAAGGAACCTGTCAACCCGGAGAACCCTCCGCAGAATCTCACAAACCTTTTCCACGTAAACAAAACCCTCTCCCGGGAAAACCTCCAGGAATGCATAAACGATGCGGAGTATTACCGCGACCAGGTGCGTGCCCAGTTCATCTACTCCGGCGCCACCCTGCGTGAGCGCGGCATCGCGGAGGCATGGTACTGGCACATCCTCACCCGCATCTCGAATCTCATTTCCGACATGGATGACATCCCGGAAGACCTCAAGGAACTCTCCAACGGCCTCGTCGATTTCTACTACGGAAACTTCTCGCTCTTCCAGTCCCTCCCGGACTCCTGGGCTATCGACCAGCTCTTCCCCGTCATGCCCATCCACCGCCTCGACGAGCGCCCGAAACACCGCGCCGTCCTCGCTGACATCACCTGCGATTGCGACGGCAAGATCGACCGCTTCATCGAGAGGGAAGACGTCGCCAAATCCCTCCCGCTTCATGATTTCAAACAGGACGAGCCCTACTACGTCGCCGTCTTCCTCGTCGGCGCCTACCAGGAAACCCTCGGCGACCTTCACAACCTACTCGGCGACACCAATGTTGTCGGAGTCCACTTGGAAAACGGAAAGCCCGTTTATACCCACGAAGTCGAGGGCGATACCGTTTCGGACGTCCTCACCTACGTCGAGTTCGACCCCAAGGAACTCATTTCGAAATTCCGCAACTTCGCCGAGAAAGCAGTTTCCCAAGGCCGGATTTCTCCCAAGGAACGCAAGCAGATCCTAAATCTCTACCGCGACGGCCTCGGCGGCTATACCTACTTCGAGAGTTAATTCCCGGAGCGGTATAAGGCTCTGCGAATTACTCCTGGAAAGCAGCTCGCCAACTTTGGAAAAAGGCGATTGCCCGAATGCAAAGTATGACTATTCTTGGAAATGAAGATAAAGATTTCCGCTCTCTCATTCATAGTCCTCCCCCTCTTCCTTGCATCTTGTGGCAGCACCGTTTCCCCTTCCGGGTTCCTTGGCAAAGACGATGCGAAAATGGAGAAAAACCCCCTCCTTCCTTTCCAACGCTCATGGAAAGCCAAGGATTCAGACCTTTCAAAATATAAGGAAATCTCCGTAAAACCCATGGAAACCGATAAGCTCCAGCCACTGGGCACCGGTCTTGCAGCAGCCAGCGAGCGCAACATCGGCGATACACATGCACGAGACTCCGCGCAGCTAGCCGACTATGCTACCAATCAATTCCAGACAAAGATCGGCGCAAGTCCGGGACGCTCCGCAACCATCACCTCCACCCCACCTCGCACCAGCAACGCGATGATCCTCGAAACAAATTTGGTGAAAGCCGTCCCCGGAAAACCGGGCTTCCAAATCCTGAACTATTTCATCCCTTTCACCGGATTGGTAAACCGCCCCGAAGTCGGCATCGAAGGCAGGCTGAAGGACGCACGCTCCGGGAAAATTCTCTTCGTGTTCTCTGATCTTGAGTCTCCGCCAATTTCACTGATTGATGGTCAGAAATTCACCTACTACGGGACACAGCGCAGGGAGACCAAATACTGGGCAGAACAGATCACCAAACTGATCGAAAACGATGGAACACAGCGCATCCGAGAAAAATTCCCGGTCAAGGTAATCAACTGGTAACTATCCCAAACCGACTGCGCTAGACCAATCCTGAAGCGTCCAGTGCTTGCAATCCAAGCCATCCCCGCCTTTCCTAAGCCACATGGAATCACACGAGTGGAACGAGAAGACTGATGAGGGAAAACGTTTTTTCCGCGCCACCTACCACGGAAAGGAATGGCGCATCATCACCTCACTCAAAACCGACCCTGACTGGGAAACACTCGAGAACCCCCCGGAGGAAGTCTGGCGCGAATTACGCGACATTGTCTGGAAAAAATACCAGAGGAAGCGCTGCCCATGGGAGCGCGTGGCCCACATCGACAAAATACTCGGAGACGAGCCCGCCGAATCCTAGCCTTCAGGCTCGGGCCCGACTGCGAAAAATCCTGAAATCCACCTAATACCCACCTCACCAGGCGAGCCTTTTCATACCTCACGCTCGAGAAACCGACCCTCTCCGCCTTCCCCTTTCCACTCGCCATCCCGCACCATTACCTGGCCGCGGACTGTGACCACTTCCGCACGCCCCTTGATCTTCTTGCCTTCAAAAGCGGAGTAATCCGTCGCCATGGAATGCGTAGCCACGGAAATCTCACCTTCAAACCCAGGATCCCAAAGCACCAGATCCGCATCGCTGCCAACCGCGATCACACCTTTTCTCGGATACAGTCCGAAGATTTTCGCCGCCTTCGTGCTGCATGAGCGGACAAGTGTCTGGAGATCGATTTTCCCCTCACATACACCATCCGTGTATAGCAGCTTTACCCGCTCCTCCACACTTGGAATGCCATTTGGAATCAGCGTGAAATTCCCGGGCTTACCGGTCGGACTCATTTCCGCATCCAGCGCCTCCACAGGATGACCCATGCGCTTCTGGGTGTTAAAATCAAACGGCGCGTGATCCGTTCCCACAGTGTCTATAGTACCATCCGCGATTTTCTCCCAAAGATAATCCCCGTGTTTTTTCGCCCTCAGCGGCGGCGACATCACAAACTTCGCCCCCTCGAATTCCGGCAACTCCGCATGAGAACTGTCCAATACCAGGTAAGGAGCCACAGTCTCGATCCACGCCTTCACACCCCTCTCACGAGCCTCAACCACCACCTCCACAGCCGGAATGCAGCTCGTATGCACCACATAAACCTCCGCGCCCGTCAGCTCCGCGAAGGCCATTAGATGATGGCAACCCTCCGCCTCCACACTCACCGGCCGGGACGGCTCATGCCACTCGGGACCGGTCTTCCCTTCGCCCAAAAGCTTCTGCTGTGTTTCGGAAATCAGCTCCGCATTCTCGCAATGCGCCGTCACCACCACCCCCAGCTCCGCCGCCAGTGCCAACGTCTTGTAAAGCTCGCTGTCCTCGATGCCGAACGCCCCCTTGTAAGCCAGGAAGATCTTCAACGACGTGATCTTCTCCTCGGAAACAATCCCCCGGATCGCCTCCGCCGTCGTCTCATCAAACCGCGTCACACCCATATGAAACGTGTAGTCACATGATGAAATCCCTGCCGCCTTGCTTTTCCAGAGCTTGATCGCATCACGCGGATCTTCCGTCCGTGCCGGACAGCACATCTCGATCAAAGTCGTCGTCCCCCCCATCAGCGCCGCCTTGCTCCCTGTCGCGTAATCATCCTTGGAAACAGTACCCATGAACGGCAGATAGATATGCACATGCGGATCGATGAACCCCGGAAAAAGATATTTTCCCGTCCCGTCAATGACCTCAGCAGCTTCGCAAGACAGACCATCTCCCACCTCACTGATGATTCCGTCCGAACAAAGAACATCACCGAGAAATTGTGAATCCTCGGTGACAACAGTGGCATTTTTAATTAGCAGAGACATTTCCTAATGGAAGCATCCAGCGCATTCCATGCCAGCGAAAAGGAAAGACAGGGGCGCGCATCCCTACGCGTCCTCGTCAAGCGGCTCTCTCTACCTAGCGCGCATCAAACACATGTCCCGGAAAGGAGCGTAAGCTTCAATCCACCATCTGCAAAAAACTATAACATACCATTGACAGTATATACCAATTTATACATATACACCCCATGGAATTAACCCCGATTTACAAATGCCTCTCAGACGACCAGAGGCTGAGAATCCTCAATCTCCTGCAAAAAGGCCCGCTCTGCGTATGCCACATCATGGAAATCCTCGATTCGGATCAGGTGAAAATCTCCAAGCAACTCCGCTACATGAAAGACCTCGGCCTCATCGAAGGCCGGCGCTCCGCCCAATGGATGGCCTACCGCCTCGCCGAGCCCGTCCCCCCACTCATTACGGAAAACCTCAACTACCTTTCCGAACAAGAAGACCTCCCTTTCAAGAAAGACAAAAAAGTCCGCAAGAAACTCATCAAGCGCCTCGCGAAAGACTGCTCCCCATGCGCCACAACCATCCTCCAACCATGACCTCAAAACACAAAATACTCATCCTCTGCACCGGAAACTCCTGCCGCAGCCACATGGCCGAGGGCATCCTCCGCCACGCCGCCGGAGATCTCCTCGAAGTCCACTCCGCAGGCTCCGCCCCCGCCGGCTACGTCCACCCCAGCTCAATCGCCGCCCTCGACGAGATCGGAATCGACATCTCCACCCACACCTCAAAGCACCTCGATCAATTCCTGGACGCCGGCATCAACACCGTCGTCACCGTCTGCGGAAATGCCGACCAAGCCTGCCCGGCCTTCCCCGGAAAAGTCACCCGGCACCACTGGGGCTTCGAGGATCCCCCGAAAGCCATCCGCCCCGGCGAAACCGAAATGGACGCCTTCCGCCGCATCCGCGACGAGATTCGCACCGTCTTCGAAGCATACGCCGCCGGCTTCCACGCAGCCTCCGAATGAAAAACGTAGCTGGGGCATCCTGCCCCAGGCCGTTGAGGGGGATTCCAGCCCCCTCCCCACAAAACACAGCATCCCCATGACCGAAAACACCCCAAAGCAAACCACTCAAAAAACCACCGAACGCGGATTTTTCTCAAAAATGCTCACCCGTATCGATGGCTCCATGAAGAAAAAAGCCGACCAGAAGGCCAAGGAAAGCGAATGCTGCGACCCCAATAAAAAGGGAGGCGGCAAATGCTGCTAGAGCTCACGGATTTCCTTCTTTACGACCTCCTCGGCCTGGATCCCAGGTCACGCCTCCACGCGGCCATCCATTTTTTCATCCACGACACCCTCAAGATCTTCCTGCTCCTCGCGGTCATGATCTTCGCCATCGGCGTCATCCGCACCTGGCTCCCCGAACAGAAACTCAAGAAATGGATGAGCTCCGGCGGCATCCTCGGCAACAGCGTCGCCGCCCTCTTCGGAGCCATCACCCCCTTCTGCTCCTGCTCCTCCGTCCCCATATTCATCAGTCTCCTGAAAGCCGGAGCCCCTCTCGGCGTCACCTTTTCCTTCCTCATCACCTCCCCACTCATCAATGAATACCTGGTCATCCTCATGGCCGGTGAATTCGGCCTGCCCATCGCCGCCGCATACGTCATCAGCGGCCTCCTCATCGGCACTATTTCCGGCGCCATCCTCGGCCGCATGAAGCTGGAACGCTTTCTCGAGAGCGACATTCTCACCTCTGCCCACAACGAGGAAACCGAAACAAAACACACCTGGAAAACCCGCCTCCGTTTCGGCTGGGACGAGGCTGTCAGCGTCATCAAACAGATCTGGCTCTGGGTTCTCGTCGGAGTAGGCATCGGAGCCTTCATACACAACTACGTTCCCCAGGAAACCATCCGCAACCTCATCGCCGCCACCGGCGTCTTCTCAGTACCCATCGCCACCATACTCGGAGTGCCCATGTATGGCAGTTGTGCCGCCATCGTCCCCGTTGCCGTCGTTCTTTTTGAAAAAGGGATTCCCCTCGGCACCGCCCTCGCCTTCATGATGGGCATGGCCGCCCTCAGCCTCCCGGAGGCCATCATGCTGCGCCGCACCATGCGCCTACCCCTCATCGCCATCTTTTTCGCCATCACCTCCCTGGGCATCATCGCCACCGGCTACCTCCTGAATTTCCTAGCCCCCCACCTTGTACAATAACATAACGAACCGCGGGGGTTCAGCCTGCCCCAATGGGCATTTCCCACCCAAAAAAGAAATTCGTTGGATCCGTGATATTCGTGGTTCACAAAAAAAACCAACCCCGGCTCACATCACCATAACCAGCCAAGGCAACACCAATGCCATCCCAGCCGCCACCAGCAGCCCCGGCAGCAGATAATCCTTCGCCGCCAGCCTCTCCGTCCCGTACGCGATCGCATTTGGCGGAGTGGAAATTGGTAACGCCATAGCCGCAGAGCAACTGATCGCTATCGAAGTGATCACCAGAGCCTCCTGCCCATCAGGCACCAGACTCGCCGCCAGCGGGATCAATAGAGCCGCAGCCGCCGTATTGCTCATCAGATTCGAAAGAAACAGACCCAGCACACTGAAAGTTATCGCAATCGCCACCACAGACAGATCCCCCGGCACCTGATTCGCCAGCCATTGTGCCAACCCGGTCACCTCCACACCCACACCCAGCGAAAGCCCGCCCGCCAGCAATAACAAAACATCCCACGGCAACTCCCGCATGTCCCGCGCCCCTATCACCCCGGAAACCGCAAGCGCCACGATCGGCACAAACGAAACCACCGAAGAGGGAATCCCCGTCAGCGACTCACCCATCCACAGCGCTACTGTCACGGTAAAAACCACCATCACCGTGATCCTGTGCCGCTTCTCCCTCGCGTCTCCCCCCACCTTCGCATCCAGTGAAATCGTGGCATCCTCTCCTCCTTTTACATAAAGCCTCCAAATTAGGAAATACACCGCGACCGCCAGCAACAGCGCAGGCGGCAACGCGATCATCATCCACCTGACAAAATCAATTTTACCCTGCAACTGCCCCGCCGCGATCGCATTCGGAGGCGTCCCGATGATCGTCCCCACCCCCCCCAGGTTCGCCGCCGCAGCTACCCCCAGCACGATTCCCTTCGCAAGCCTGCTCCCTTTCGGCAGTCCCGCCAGCACCGGAGCTGTCACAGCAATCATCATCGCCGCCGTTGCCGTGTTCGACATGAACATACTGAATAAAAATGTAATCCCCATCACCCCGGCCACCAGCTTCGCCGGATTCGTCGCAAACCTCCCCAGCACCATCCCCGCCATCCACTTGTCCAGATGCGTCTTCGAACAGGCGTGAGCCAAAACAAATCCCCCCAGGAAAAGCCACATCGTCGGCGAAGCCCACGGCGCAACAAAAGTAGTCCACGTCTCCGTATCCCCCTCCGCCGCCCAAACTCCCCCGGGATTTCCCAGAATCGCGATTTCCAGACCAATCACCAGCAGCGCCACCGCGAAAGCAGGCATAGCCTCCGTCACCCATAGCGCCGCCGCCAGCACCATGATCCCAAGCGCCGCCCGCCCCCCTGCTCCCAGACCCGCATAAGGAGCCATCCCGAAAAGCCCCGGCCCGAACACAACTGCCGCCGCCAGCGCCATGCAACCCAAGGTCTTCAGTATCCCCTTGAGCTCATCCCGCTCATAAGATCCCAGCAACCTCTTCGTCTGCGCCCGCGTATCCATGAACATGTAGGAAAGATGTCGCCCAAACGATGTCAAGACAAGCCACGGCACCTCCCCCACTTCCCCTTTTCACCGAAAAACCCAGCATGATTTGCGAGCAGCGCCATCTTGCCTGGGATTCTACCGTTTCCACCAATTTCATCAAACCAACGAGTTGTTGTTTGAAACAATCGGAATTTCAGCCTAAAAGCTCAGGAAACAATGCTCGCCATCCACAAAAACAGAATTCCCATCCTCCGGTATGCGTCCATATTGGTAGCTGCGGTTCTCGTTTCAGGGAAAGCCTTTGCAGAAACCCCGCGCAAAGCACCCCTCACCCGCTACACCGGCCTCTGGACAAACAGCCCCTTCACATCCAAGCCGCCTCCGGCCCAGGCAGCCCCAGCCAACAACCCTCTTGATGACTACACCTTGTCCGGTGTCGCCCCCATTCCAGGCGGATACCGCATCACACTCATAAACAGGAAAAACCAGACCGAAAGACTCGTCATCGAGCCTGGCAGCAGTGCCCCCTACTCCTTCGTCTCGCTGAGGCGTGATCCCAACAAGCTGCTCGGAACCATCGTGACCCTCACAGACGGCAGAATCCAAGGCACCGTCTCCTTCGAGCCGGAACTACTCACCCCCATCGCACCGCCGCCACCTCAGCAAAACCCCAAAGTCGACGCGAAACCCGCCCCGGATACCGAAAAAAAGAAACCTGCCAAAACCACTGAAAAGACAGAGCAGCCTCCACGCCGCAGGATCGTCGTACCCAGTAAAAAGTAATCCCGCGCCGCACAACTCGCGACGCCCGGAAAATAGCGGGAGCCATCCCCTCATTGGTTCGGCTCCCACTGCGCTTCAACACACAGAAACAACCACCGGGGAACCTTGTTCATGCCATTTTTCTCCCGTCACAGGGAAGAAACCGGGATTCTGCCGGCACAAGATCGCATCCGGCAGCGGCAGAAAGCACAAGGCCGGGAAGACTGGATGACGCACCCCACCTGTCCATATTTTTTAAAAAATGCACACTTGCCATTGATCCCCTTCCTCCATAGATTGACATGAACGATTAAAAAACCATAAATCCCAACGTGAAACATTCCATCCTCCCCACAACACTGGTAGCCAGCTTTCTGGCATCACCCCTTACCATTTCAGCCGAGACGGTTTATTCAGACCCGGTAGGCTATGTGAGCATCACCTGCCCGGCAAACGCGGACACCATCGTCGGTGTCCCTTTACGCCAGACCGCAAGCTTCTCTGGAGCCACCAGCGAAGACCCGGAAGTTGATGGAACCGATGTCAGCATCGTCACACTTACCTTCGACACCACCTTCTCGACCGACTACGCCTCGGCCTACTACGTCCTGTTTACCTCAGGCCTTTCCGAAGGCAAATTCTACGAGATCACCGAAAGCGACACCACCACCCTCACTATTGACCTCAACGGCGACAC
>JBPOGC010000009.1:0-34303 GCA_051251795.1 Luteolibacter sp.
TCCCCCGCCGTTCTCAACGTCTCCGGCTGGGATCCCAAGGAAGTCCAGCGCGGTGGTGCGAAATACTCCCAGCACAACGTCTCCGCCCTGCGGCAAAACGGCGGCCAGGCACTCATCGCCCGCTCCGCGAAAGGCCCGCTCCTCGATGACAAGTTCGGCGACTTCATAAAATCCGCCGACCGCGCGGGCATGATGCTCGGAGCCTACCACTACGTCACCATGGATCAGGATCCCGCCTACCAGGCGGAAAGCTTCGTCAAACGCGTCCGCTCCATCGGCAGGGCAAAAGGCCTTTCCGGGAAAAAAATGCTCCTCGTCGGCGATTTCGATACCAAGTCCACCCCGGACCGCCTCGTGAAATTCATCCTCCGCGTCCACCAGCTCACCGGCATCTATCCGGTCACCTACCTGGAAAACAGCGATGGCCTCCGCGCCCGCATGAGAGCCGCCAGCCCCCAGCAGAAAAGCATCATCCGCCGTTCCCCCTACTGGCTTGCTCTCTACGGCCCGGGCGGCACGGAGCGCACCATGTCCCGTGCCGGCGCGCTCACCCCGGATAGCCTCACCGAGCTCTATGGCGTCTGGAACAGCTGGGCCATGTGGCAATACGGCGGAGTCGTCTGGGGAAACGGTGCCTCCCGCTCCAAGCACTACAGCACCTCCTCATGGCGCAGCCCCCGCTTCTTCGGGAATCTTTCCATGCCCATGGAGCGCAACGTCTTCAAAGGCGACAACGGCGGTCTCCGCGCATTCTGGAACAGGCACAGTATCACACTTTAGGAAGCTTTCGTTTCATCTACCAGTTGATCCCGTTTAAAATTGTGCGAGCTTCCAAAAATTACGTATGAAAACACCGGATACAAAATCACTAGTCCTTGTGGCTGTAGGCATTCTCGTACCCATGCTTGCCGCCCGCGGAGCCAGAGCCGTCACAGGAAAAGGCTACAGCCTGATCACCAACGAAGACCCGCCCATGAATCCCGCCAGTCCGGATGTTGAGTGGAAAGACGCCCTCGTCTGGACTGTCGTCTCTGGTATAGTGGGAGCGCTAGCGCGACTTGTCGTCAGAAGAGCTATGGCCGAGACGAGTCTCCCCGCGGAAGGTGATGACATGGACGATGAAATGCAAAACATCGCGTGATGCCAAAACTGAATATCATCTCGCTCCTCAAGGAGACTTTCTCGGAATTCATGGAGGACAAGGCCATGCGCCTCAGCGCGGCGCTCGCCTATTATTCCGTCTTCTCCCTGGCACCGCTCCTCATCATCGCCATCTCGATAGCCGGGGCAGTCTTTGGAGAAAAAGCCGCCCAGGGAGCCATCGAAGGCCAGCTCTCGGAAGCCATCGGCGCGGAATCCGCTGCGGCCGTGCAGGAAATGATCAGCGGCTCTCACGCCAGCGATAACAGCGGCCTCATGACAATCGTCGGCGTGATGATCCTTCTCGTGGCAGCTTCCGGAGTCTTCTCCCAGCTTAAGGACGCCATGAACACCGTCTGGGACATTGCCCTCAAGCCCGGCTTCAATCTCAAGCTGCTCCTCAAAGGCAAACTTGTAGCCCTCTCAATGGTTCTGGTCATCGGCTTTCTGCTTTTGATTTCCCTGGCGCTCTCCACCTCCGTAGCCGCACTGACAGATTGGTTGGGAAACCAGCTCCCCCTTCCTGGATTTTTATTTCAAATCTTCACCTTCATATTCTCCATCGCGATTGTGACCCTCCTCTTCGCCATGATTTTCAAAGTCCTCCCCGATGCGGAAATCGAGTGGCGGGACGTCTGGAGCGGCGCGTTTCTTACAGCGATCCTGTTCTCCGTCGGAAAAATGTTTCTGGCTCTATATCTTGGCCGCGAGGCCGCATCCTCCGCATACGGTGCTGCCGGAGCGCTCATACTACTCCTGAGCTGGGTCTATTACTCCGCGAACATCCTGCTCCTCGGAGCGGAGTTCACCCAAGTCTATGCAAGGCACCGTGGCCGCGCCATCGCCCCCACGAAAAACTCCGTCAAGCTCACCTAGAAATGGCTGTCCACAGCTCAACCAAAGGAAATCACCCTCTTCCCTTGAAGATCCTTCCACTTACCCCCTTCACATCCTCCAAGATCAGGTAAACCCCTGGCACTAGGAACAACGTGATAAAAGTCGCGAACAAGATTCCGAACGCCAGCGAAACAGCCATCGGAATCAGGAACCGCGCCTGCATGTCCGTCTCGATGATCATCGGCATGATCCCCACAAAGGTCGTGAGCGAAGTCAGCAAAATCGCCCGGAAACGCCTCGCTCCTGCTGAGACTGCCGCCTCTTGCAGACTATCCGACTCCTCCCGGTGACGGTTCACATAGTCCACCATCACCAGCGAGTCGTTCACCACCACACCCGCCAACGCCACCAGCCCGCACATCGACATGATGCTCAGATCCATCCCCAGCAGCGCATGCCCCCAGATCGCCCCGACAAGGCCAAAGGGAATCACCGACATAATAATCAGCGGCTGCAAATACGACCGCAACGGAATCGCGATCAGCACATACATCCCCAGCAGCGCGAACAGGAACCCGATCCCGATCTCCCTCACACTGTCATTCTGATCCTTCTGCTCCCCCTCGAAAGCATACCTCACCCCGGGAAATCGCTTCGGGATCTCATCAAGCACTTCTTCGGTAAAACGTCCCACCACCACATTCGCGTTCACCCCCGGCTCCACATCCGCAGTCACCTTGATCGATCTCTGCCTGTCCGTCCGCTCGATCATAGCCGGCCCACGCCCCGGCTCCAGCTTCACCACTTGTAGCAAAGGCACCTCATCACCAGCGGCTGTACGGATCTTCATCGTCTCCAGGCTCTCCAGAGTGCGCCTGTCTTTTTCAGGAAAACGCACCATCACCTTCACCTCATCGCGCCCGCGCTGCAGCCGCTGCACTTCGTTTCCATAAAACGCATCGCGCACCTGCGAGGCCACATCCTCCAACCGGAAACCCATCGCACGCCCCGCCGGAGTCAGCTCGCTGAACCTCAGCTCGTCTTTGCCCGCCCGGTTCGAATCGGAAATATCAATCGTCCCCTCCAGATTCGCCAAACCCTCCTTCGCAAACGCAGTCGCCTCCACCAGCCGCTCCAGATTCGGCCCGGTGATCGATACATCAATCGCATTTCCAGCCGTAGCCGTCTCCGCCTGGATACTCAGCTCCACCACACCCGGCAACGTACCCACCAACCGCCGCCACTCAGCAACCAGCTCCTCGGATCCCACCGCCCGATCCGCCGCCGGTGCCAGCTCCAAAGTCACCTCGCCGAGATGGGTCGCCTGCGGTGCCCCGCCTATCCCGATCCCAGTCAGAAACGGCTGTGTTCCCGCACTCGTCAGCACATGCTTCAGAATATCGTCGCCTTCCCTCGTCTTATATTTTTTGGAAAGCTCGATAGCCGCCTCCTCGATGTTTTTGACAACCGCCTCCGTCTCCTCAAACGGCACTCCCTGCGCCAGCTCCACCTTCGCACTCAGGATATCCCCTTCCACATCCGGCATGAACTTGAACTGAATGAGACCTGTAGCCACCGTTGCAAGGGTCAGCACCAGCACCGCGATGAACGCCGCCGCCGTCACATACCTCCAGCACAGAGAAAAATTGAGCGCAGGCTTGTAGACCTTTTCCACAAAACGCTCCAAACCATCCGCAATCCTACGCTGAAGCCGCAGCAACGGATTCACCTTCTTCTCCCGATCCGATGGTGCAAGAAGCGCCAGATGAGCCGGCATCACGAACTTCGATTGGATCAGGGAAAACGCCAGAGTCGGGATCACCACCAGCGGGATGTTCGGCCAGATTTTCCCACTCACCCCGCTCAGCCCCAGCATCGGCGTGAAAGCCATCATCGTTGTCAAAACACCGAATACCACAACAGTCCCCACCTCACTCGTCCCCTTCCATGCCGCTATGCTCGGATGCTCCCCGCGCTGAATCCGAGTATACACATTTTCCCCGGTCACAATCGCATCATCCACCACGATCCCCAGCACCAGGATGAAGGCGAAAAGCGAAATCATATTCACCGAGATCCCCATGTAAGGCATCAGCCAGATCCCACCTGCAAAGGAAATCGGAATCCCCACCGCCACCAGCAACGCCAGCGTAGGCCGCAGGAAAAGCGTCAGAACACCCAGCACAAGCACCAGCCCGAAAATCGCATTCTTCTTCAGCAGATCCAGCCGCCCGATCAGATACACACTCTGGTCATTCCAGATCGAAAGCTCCACCCCCTCCGGGAAAACGCTTTTCGAATCCGCCACATACGTCCGCACCAGCTCCGCCAACGCCAACGTATCCTCATTCCCCACCCGGTAGACATTGATCACCAGCGCCTCTTTCCCATCGAACCTGCTGCTAAGATCCACATCCTCAAATCCATCCACCAGCGCCGCAATCTCACCCAGCCTCACCACGCTGCCATCCGGATTCGTCTTCACCGGCACGTTCGCCATCTCGCTCGCCTCGTAACGTTTCCCCAGCGCGCGCAGGATCACCTCACCGCGCTCCGTCCTTACAGAACCACCCGGAAGATCCAGCGTGCTCTCCCTCACCGCCATCGCGATATCGGAAAGCCTCAGCCCCAGGTTCCTCAGCTTTTCCTCGGAGACCTCTATGGAAATCTCATACGGCCGAGTCCCCGCGATAGACACCTGGCTGATCTTCGGCACCCCGCTGAACGCTCTTCCAAAAAAACCACCCAAGGTCGATGCCTTCGGAGCCTCATACGTCAGCAAATCATCCCGCACCCGCTCCGCCAGCTTCCGCATCGTCGTCTCATCCGTATCCGCCGTCAGCGTGATGCTCATTACAGGAGCCTTCACAATGATCTCTTCCAGCACCGGAGTCTCCGCCTCTTCCGGGAAATTCTCTATCGCATCCACCCGTGATTTCACATCGCTCATCACATCGCGCACATCGTAGCCCGTCTCCACCTCCACCACCACGGAGCCAATGTTCTGCGAGCCGATCCCCCGGATTTTCTTGATCCCCTGCAAGTCCGCGATCGCCTCCTCCACCGGCACCACCACACCCCGCTCAGACTCCTCCGGCGTGGCATTCGGATACGGGATGCTTACCGAGACCGCATCGATCGCGATCTCCGGGAAAATCTCCTTCTTCAGCGTGAACCACGTGGAGAACCCCGCCACCACGATCAGTAGCATCATGAAATTGCCCGCCACATGGTTGCGGGTGAACCATTTCACCGCATTCATTCCGCGTCCTCTCCGGTATTCTGTATCTCTACCTCCATCCCCACCACCGGCGCGGAAAGCCTCGTCAGCACAATCCTTTCATTCGCCCCCAGCCCATTGCCGATTACCGCCGTCTCCTCGTTCAGCCTCACCACAGCCACCTCTTTAAATTCAATTGTATTGTCAGCCCCTACCACGATTACCCGATCCCCCTCCAACAATCCACGCCTCGGAATCACAGTCACCCCGTCCAGCATCTTCCCTTCCAAAACCACATCCACAAACAACCCCACCGGCGGCAAGGAAAACTCCCCGTCCTCCTTTTTTGAAACCTGCACCACCACGCTCGCGGAAAGCGTCTCCCGGTCGATCTCCGGATCCACCCGAGACACCCGCGCCTCCCACTCATACTCCTCCAGCCCGATCTTCCCTTTCAAAAGAACCTTCCCCTCCACAGCGCCCTCCGCATTCCGTTTCAGAAACCCGAAATCCTCCAGACCCAGCGGCAGCCTCACCTCCAGATCCTCACTTGCATAAAGTTCCGCCACCATCATTCCCGGGCTTGCCACCGCACCCACCTCCACACTCGCCATCCGCACCCCGGCATCAAATGGTGCCAAAATCTCCGTCCGCTCCACATCGCGCCTCGCCCGTGCAGCCTCCTCCATCGATGAGGCAAGCTTCGCCTCCGCCGCCTTCAAATACGGCTCACGTAGTACTAACGGATTGAGCGGCTTACCACTCCCCAGTGCCTTCCAGTCCAGCTGCGCTTGCTGCACCTTCGCCCGCTCCTGCTCCAGCGCCAGCTTCATCTCCGCCGCAGCCACCTCCGCACTCGCCAGAGCCGAGCGGTAATCAGATGGATCCAGCTGCACCAGCCTCTCGCCTTTCTTCACCATCCCGCCCCGTCTCAGACTTGGGGAAATCTCCATTACACGCCCACTCACCTCAGCCGCCAGCTTCGTCTCCCGCGAGCTCTCCACCACACCTTGAGTCAAGATCTCCACCTTGTAGGCAAGCTCTTCGATCAGAGCAACCTCCACAGCCGGCACAATCCGCTCCCTCTCCTTCACCGCAGCCACCCGCCTGTTCATCACCAGAATAATTATTCCCAGCACCACCACCCCCAGGATCACCAAGATCAGTACAAAGGAAATCACAGCCCTCAGCTGCGTCTTACGATCTTTCTCCAGCTTCTCGTTCACCTCCGGAAGTTCAGTTCTCCAACAACTCTTGTCAATGGCCGGAAGTCCTGATTCCAAATATGGGGAAGGAGTTTTCAACTCCTTTGCATTGCAAAAGATTCCCGTCCCCTACCCTGTAAAAAATACTCCCAGCCTATTTCCGCACCCGGAAATCCCCTGCCAACGCCAAGTGCATATCCACCCGATTTTCCAGCCGCAACCGCCTCACCGCCGCATACTGGCTCGCCGAGTCAATCTCCTGCTGCGTCGCATCGATCAAAGTCAGCACATCCCCGGTCCCCGCTGCAAACTCCTGCCCAGCCCGCTCCGCCGCATCCTTGGACAGCTCCGCAGCCCGTTTCCCCGCTTTTTCCCGCTCCGCTAAAAACGCCTCAGCCACCAATGCCTGCTCCACCTCGCCAAAAGCATCCAGCACCACCTTCTGCAGCGTAGCCACCTCCTCCCGCTCTGTCGCCTGCGCACTCTCTATACCCCCACGGATCTCGCCTCCTTGGAAAATCGGCTGGCTCACACTTCCACCCAGCGACCACACGCCGAAGTCACTTTTCAGCACATCCCTCAGACTCTCCGTCGTAGTCCCGGATGATCCCGTGATACTCAGACTCGGGAAACGTGCCAACTTGCTCTGCTTCACCTTTCTCCCGGCAGAAGCCAGACTCCGCTCCGCCGCCAAAATATCCGGCCTACGCAAAAGCAGCTCGGAAGGCAGCCCCGATGGAGTAGCTCCCGGAAAACGTGGCAAACGCACCCCGGACGCCAGATTCCCCGCAGGATATTTCCCCAGTAAAATCTCCAACTGCCGCAAAACCCGCTCCCGCTCCTGCTTCCTCTCCGCCAGTGCACCCTTGCGACCAGCCACCTCGGATTCCGTCAGCCTCACCTGCGAGGCAGAGCCACCGTCGTCCAGGATCGCCCGCTCAAACCTCTCCCTCACCGCACCGGCCAGCACTTGCGTCGCATCCACCGCCTTCTGCGCCAGCTCCACCTGCTCATTCGCCTCGCCCAACGCCAGCCACGCCTTGGTTACCTGCCCCGCCAGCGACACCCGTGCTGCCTGAAACTCGTATTTCCGCGCCTCCGCATCCGCGATAGCCGCCTCTTGCCCCGCCTTCGCACGCCCCCATACATCCACCTCCCACGCAGCATCCAGAGCCACCCCGAACTGCTGGGAAATATAGGAAAGGCTATTCTGCTCCCCAACCGGAAAGCCAATGAGATTCTGCTTACTCCGCGATCCATCCCCCCCCAGCCCAAGACTTGGCAAGCGCCCCGCTCCCGCAATCTTCGCCTCCGCACCCGCACGCTCCACCCGCGCCGCAGCCGCCCGCATGTCAGGATTGTTTGCCAGTGCAGTATCCACCAGCCCATCGAGCTCACTGCCACCGATTTTCCGCACCCACTTGTCATCCACTCCCGCCTCCGCCTCACGGGTCGCAGCCCATGCACTCGGCACCCCCACCTCACCCATCCTGCTTTCAGGGGAAACCGCAGCACATCCAGCAAGGAAAATCGCCAATGGCAATATCCCCGACAGCATGAAAAAATTCTTACCTTCCAGTTGCAAGCAACCAGCAATCCACCGCGAGCGACCAAAAGTCAAATCCTGACACTTATTACGCAAACCAAAAAGATCGATCTTGCTTTATCAGTCCATCTGGGTTTCTTCATATCATGTTAGGTAGTTGCGATGATTCACCACAAAATCCTTACGCTTCGTGGAAACCACTGTTTCTCTCCATTGTCACTGGGATAACTTTTTCCTCTGCCCCGGCAAGCGCCCTCTCGTTCAACTTGGAAGACACCACGGTGGGCGGAATGGCTGCCGAGGCATTTGCCGGCTTCCTGCAGGCCACCGGAATCTGGGAGTCAACAATCTCCACCGATATCACAATCAATCTGGAAATCCGCTTCGATGACTCCCTTGGCTCCAGCCTCGCCACCACCGTCTCCACTGGCCAGGCCGCGTCTTATTCCGCCGTGCGGAACGCCATGATCCTAAGGCGTAGGAAGTGAAAAACATGGGTGGAAAAGCGAAAAAAATCTGGCCAGGCTCATCCTTCCAGCTACTACATCCATAGTGGTTGTTTTCGCTTGCGCGGTCATATTCTTCACCACCTCACCCAAAAAAAACGAGCCACTTCCCGCCTCCAGCCTGTTGGAATTGAAGCCCGAACCCATCACGACCCCCTCCGCACCGGAAAGAGCCCTCCATGACCTTGAGAAATTCTTCGAGGCACCCGACCTCGAGACAAAAGCTCAGTTCGTTCGCGACACAGCACGGGTTCTCCCCCTGATGCGCGACTACCACCTCACCCGCCGGCACCCGTTTCCCTCGCTCGGCAGGGTCTCAGCCGGACGTCTGGCACACTTCGCGGAAAAGAAAGTGGCCATCTTCGAGGTCGAGCCCTACTCAGGCTCAAGCTACCCCGTAGCACTAATCCCGGATAACTCCCGGTAATCCTGGAGCTCGTCTGGAAAACGACAAATACCGGCACCGGGATCAAACCCCTCCCGTTTATCCGCCGCCTTGTCTCGGAAACCTGGAGCCTTTGACAGCCCTCGCCTGTCGGAAAATACCTCTGTCTTTACTTTGACGCAGGGACATCCCTCACCTATTTCTAACGATACCTGCGGCAATTTCATCCCAGCTCTCGAATCAAAACATATGAAACTTTCCATCCTCTCCTGCTCTCCCCAATGCTACTCCACACGCCGCCTCGTCGAGGCAGGGGAAAAACGTGGCCATAAGATCGAGGTTCTCAACACCCTCCGCCTCACCATCGGCCTGGATCAGGGAGATCCGGATCTTTACTACCGCGGAAAGCGACTCAAGGAAACCGATGCCATCCTCCCCCGCATCGGCACCTCCATCACCCGCTACGGCACAGCCGTCGTCCGCCAGTTCGAGCAAATGGACATCTTCACCCCAAACACCGCTGCGGGAATCGGCAACTCCCGCGACAAACTCCGCTCCCTCCAGATCCTCTCCCGCCACGATGTCGGCATCCCCACCTCCGCTTACGTCGATGACAAGCGCGACGTCGAAGACGCCCTCATGCGCGTCGGCGGCGCACCAGTCATCATCAAGCTCCTCGAAGGCACCCAGGGCGTCGGCGTCATCCTCGCGGATAAGATTGAGATCGCAAAAGCCATCGTCGAGACCCTCCACTCCACCAAGCAACAGGTTCTCCTTCAGAAATTCGTTGCCGAAAGCAAAGGCAAGGACGTCCGCGCCTTCGTCATCGGAGACCGCGTCGTAGCAGCCATACGCCGCGTCGCCCAAGGCCAGGAATTCCGCTCCAACGTCCACCGCGGAGGTAAAGCAGAGTGCATCACCCTTGAGCCTGCCTACGAGGAAGCCGCCGTCCGCGCCGCCCAGATCATGGGTCTGCGCATCTGCGGCGTCGACATGCTCGAGGGCAAGGACGGCCCCCAGATCATGGAAGTCAATTCCTCCCCCGGCTTCGAAGGCATCGAGGGAGCAACCGGCCTCGACATCGCCGGCGAAGTCATCGACTACATCGCGGATCAGGTAAAATTCCCCGACATCGACATCCGCCAGCGCCTCACCATCAGCCGCGGCTACTCCGTCGCAGACATCAACATCCCGGAAGGCAGCACCTACGAAGGCAAAACAATCGAGGAAACCGGTCTCCGCGATGACGACGTCGTCGTCCTGACCCTGAAGCGCGGCAACTCCGTCATCTCCAACCCCAAGAGCTCCCGCGTCTTGGAAGCGGACGACACCCTCCTCTGCTACGGAAAAACCGAGCACATGAAAAATCTCATCCCATCCGAGAAAAAACCCCGGAAGATGAAAAAGCTTCCGAAACCAGCCATCGAACCCTCAGCAGAGTAAAACCATGAGCATGATCATTGGCTGGCGAGAGTGGGTTGATTTCCCGGACTGGGACGTCCACATCCGCGCAAAAGCAGATACCGGAGCAAAAAGCAGCGCCATCGATTGCGCGGAAATCGAAGAACTCCCTGGCGACCGCGTCCGCTTCACCGTCCGCCTCGACAGGAAGGATAAAAAACTTGTCACCCTCGAGGAAGACATCGTTACCCGCAAGGAAGTCCGCAGCAGCACCGGACACCCTACCAGGCGCATTTTTGTCAAAACCACCCTCAAGCTAGGCCGCACAAAAAAGATCATCCTTGTCTCACTGGTTTGCCGGAAAAACATGATCCACCGCGTCCTCCTCGGCCGTGAGGCACTTGGTCACGACTTCCTCGTCGACTCCTCCGTCGACCACTGGGCCACCCCGAAAAAGCGCCAAAAAAACGCCAAAAAATAACGGAACCAATAATGGAGAGCCAGTCTCCGGCCGGCTTCCAAAGGCAGGGACGTGTGTCCCCACACGTCCGTTCTAACGTCCACCCATAATCAAAAAAAAACACCGGACGCTTAAGGACAAGCGTCCCTGCCACACTCATCCTCCCTCAAAACTCAAACAACAGCGCCTGCCCGTCATCCTTCTTCACCACAGGCGCAGCGCCAGCTCCACAAAGCCCCTTCACGCCAAAGCCGCTCCAATACGCCAGCAGCTCCTCCGCATCGTCCTTCTTACCGATGCCCGTCATAGCCTGACCCAGCCCCGCCTCAAAAAATTTCCAGCCCACCGCCAGCTCCTTTTGCGGCAGATCCGGCAAAGCACCCGAGAGCGCCTTCACAAACCTCTCCGCGACACGCTCCCGCGACACCGCAAGCTCCATCGGCATCTTGTCCGCGCCAAGCACCTCCACCCGCCCGCAGAGCTTTAGGAAATACCCCAGCTCCATCCCCATCCGTGAAGCGGTCACACCCAGCCCACCCACATAAGCCTCCACCAGAACATCCACCCCCGCATCCCTCTCCACCTTGTTCAGCCGTTTCAGCCTCTCCTCACAAAGCGGCGCAAGCACCCTTGCCACCACCAGATCCAGCATCCCCTCCCGCGTGCCGAAGTGATAATTCACCGCCGCCACATTCGCCTTCACAGCCCCCGTCACATCCCGCACCGAGACCAGGTCAAACCCCTTCTCCACCACCAGCATCTCCGCCGCATCCAACAACTTCCGCTTCGCCCCGGTCTCAGGCACTTTCAAAACTCGCACAACACCCAGACAAGCCATCAGAAAATCTTTGTCAATCCTCCCCCACCAGCCATTTTCCCATGGCATCGGGCGAACTTTTGATATAAGTTGATAAATCATGAAAACCCTCATTGTACTCGTCGCCTCATTCTGCCTCGCTTCCACGGCTTTTTCCCAGTCCGCCCTTGAAAAGGCCGAAGCCTACTACAAAGCCGGCCTCGCCGCCGAAAAAGTCGGCGACCCCTCCAAAGCAAGCACCGCCTACAAAGCCGCCCTCCAGCTCAACCCGAACCACGCCAACGCCCGCTACCGCGCCGGTCAGATGAAAATCCAAGGCGGAGCCATCAAAGCCTCCGCCCGCGAAAAGAAAATCGGAGCAGTCATCATTCCCGCCTATCAGATTGAAGATACCCCGGTCAGCGAAGCCATCCAGCTCCTCTCCATCGCCATCGATAAATCATCCGAAGGAACCATCGCCCCCAACTTCGTAATCGAAGACCCACAAGGCCGCCTCAAAAGCGCCACGGTCTCCATGCAGCTCAAAAACATCCCCGTAAAAGCCATCCTCGACTACATCCACAACCAGGCCGGCACCAAAGCCCGCTACGATGAACACGCTGTCGTCATCATACCGCGCTAGAATTTCCTGCTCAAAAACCGCGACCCTGCCTTCCCAAACCTCCACGGCAGATCCACTGCCTTGGAAATTCCGATACGTGGCCCGGCTAGGATATTCCCGCACTCCTGTGCAAAGATCCCGCAATCATCTCTGCTGAGAAAATCAGCCCTATGGTCACTGCCATCGATGCCCAACGCCCGCGTCAGTTTCCCCGGCCCCGTGGTCAGGTTCGTTTCCTTCATCGCACCCCTGCGCTCCATCATTTCCGCAACACCCTCCAGTGGCTCCAGAGCCCGGATCAGCACAAACCCGCAACCCTCCTCCCCCTTCACCAGCATATTGAAAAGCCAGTGAACCCCGTAGTTCAGATACACATACGCATCCCCCGCCTTGTGCTTCTTGATGTAGGCTCGCGCCGATGGCCGGTGCCACGTGTGACAGGCCTCATCGTCCACCCAATGATACGCTTCCGTCTCGACGATCGTTCCCGAACATCCTTTCCAGAAAAACACATCTCCAACCAGCTCCCGCGCGCACTTCACCGGATGTTGTGTGAAAAATTCCGCTTTGCGTCTCTCCATACTCCTGAACCTGCCGAGAATTTACACCCCGTCCAGCAAATCACTCATACCTGTGGAACGGTCTTGTAAAGCAACCCACCGAAAAGCAGCTTCCCTCCGGAATGAACACGGAGCCAAAAGCAGAAGCCCCATGGATGGCCGGGCTGCGTGCCGCGAGGGCGAACCTCATCCCCGCACTCATCGTCCAGGCGATCATGCTCGGCCTACTTCTCGCTTACTACTTCTACCCTCCCACCACCCGCTGGCTCAATCACCTCGCCGATCTGAAAGAGCAGTGGAGCTACGGCTATGCCGCCATCGCCGCAGTCATCGCCGGAGGCTTCGTTCCGGAAATCATGCGTGTCATCGTCTTCCAGAAAGGCCGCATCAACCGCTCGAATTTTTCCAACCTCCTCTTCACCATTCCCTTCTGGGGCTGCTCCGGAGTGATCGTGGATTTTTTTTACCGTGCCCAGGCAGCCTGGTTCGGATCCGAAGCCACCTTCGGCGTTGTTGCTACGAAGGTCATAGTAGATCAGTTTCTTTTCAATCCATTCTACGCCGCACCCGTCGGTGCATGGTGTTACGACCTGAAAAACTCGGGCTACAACTTCAAAAAAATCCGCCGGTTTTTCACATGGAGATATTACTCCCGGGTAGTCATCCCCATCCTATTCGCCACATGGAGCGTCTGGATTCCGCTGGTCTCAATCGTATATTCCCTACCCTCTCTCCTACAGGTTCCACTCTTCGCCCTGGCCTTATCCCTCTGGGTCATTCTTTTCACCTGGATCAATGAAGCGCGGGCAAAAGAACATCAATAAGATCTCTGGAAAAGATCGCGCCTTCGCTTAGCGTTCCGTAGAAATATCCTTATGAACACGAAGCAGGCTTTCCAACTCATCGATGGAACTTTCACCCCCGCCGAGGCGAACCACCTCCTCGGAGACCTTGTGACGAGCAAAGTGAATTACCACAGGATGCAAAAATACAGTCACGGTGAGACTGGTAGCGAAGGCGTGTCTCCCTCTGAAAAGAAACTTCAGCATCTAAATGAATTGAAACAACAGCTCGACGAAATTTTCACTAAAGCCTCTACTTCAGATCAGAACCTATGCGTCAAGGGCTGGATCGAGATCACGCCTGCTGCAGAATAGACATGGAGTGCTACAGCCCTGCTGTAGACAATGCGCTCAATCCAGCGGCGAGAGCAGATGCGAGAGCGTTTCCGAATCGATCTTCAGCTTGGAAGTCTCATCAGACAGCAACGCCTCCACAAGAGCGGACTTATGCTTCTGCAACTCCAGAATTCGGTCTTCGATCGTCCCGCTACACGCCAGCTTGTGGACGAAGACAGGCTTTTTCTGGCCAATGCGGTGGGCACGGTCTGTCGCCTGGTTTTCGGCGGCAGGATTCCACCACGGATCGTAGTGAATTACTGTATCCGCTGCTGTTAGATTCAGTCCGGTGCCACCTGCTTTCAAGGAAATCAGGAAAACAGGAACTTCCCCCGCTTGAAATTTCTTCACCAATGAGGCGCGGTCTTTCGTCTGGCCTGTCAGCTTGAGAAAAGGGATTTTTTCTTTTTCCAAATGCGCCTCGATGAGAGCTAGCATAGAGGTGAATTGGGAGAATAGCAGTATGCGACGGCCTTCTTCCAACAGAGTGGGGAGAAGCTCTTTTGTAAGAAAAGCGAGCTTGGCGGACTCAGTGATTTTCTGCGCGGCGGGGAGCTTGAGCAGCTGTGGATGGCAACAGATCTGACGGAGTTTCAGCAGGGCATCCAGAACGATGATATGGGACTTTGCGAGGCCTTTTGCAGAGATGGCATCGCGCACACGCTTGTCCATGGCAGCGCGGACGGACTCGTAGAGATCGGTCTGTTTTTTCGTGAGATCGATGTGGTGGATGATCTCGGTTTTCTCAGGTAGCTCAGTGGCGACCTGGTCTTTCGTACGGCGCAGGATGAGGGGAGAGACGCGGCGGTTCAGCGTTTTCTGGGCATCGCCGGAGCGATCCCGCTCGATGGGGCGGCGGAGATGGGTATTGAAGGTTTTCTCATCGCCGAGGAAGCCGGGCATCAGGAAGCGCATGAGGCTCCAGAGCTCTCCGAGGTGGTTTTCCATCGGCGTGCCGGAAAGGCAGAGGCGGTGGGCGGACTTCAGCTTGCAAGCGTTTTTCGCGACGATGGCTTTCGGGTTCTTGATGTATTGCGCCTCGTCCAGCACGACGGTGTGCCAGTCCTGCTCTCCCAGCACATCCATGTCGCGGGTGAGGAGCGGATATGATGTAATTACTACGTTCGCAGTAGGAATCTCTTTGAAACGTCCGCTGCGATCGGCTCCATGCAGCACCAGGATTTTCATCCCGGGAGTGAATTTCTCCGCCTCCAGCGCCCAGTTCGGCACGACGGAGGTGGGCGCAATGACGAGGGAAGGGCGTCCCGGTTTTTTCTCCATCTCGGCGGAGAGGTGGGCGAGAGTCTGTAGGGTTTTTCCCAGCCCCATGTCATCCGCGAGGATGCCGTGCAGGCCGTTTTCCGCGAGGAACTGGAGCCAGGAAAAACCCTCCGCTTGGTAGGCGCGGAGATCCGCTTTCACCCCGGTGGGCAGAGGCGCGGGTGCCATCGCACCGATATTTTTCAGGTTCTTTGCAAGGCGGGCAAGGCTGCGGGTGGTCTCGGAGGAATCGATGGCCATGCTGTCCGCGACATCGGCGGCTCCGAGACGATCCAAGCGCAAAGGCCCGTCGGGATTCCCACCCTGGAAAAGGTGGGCGATCTGCTGACAGATTTCCACAAACCGCGCCGACGGGAAGCGGATGTAGCCGTCCTCGGGATTCTCGCACTGGATAAGAATGAACTCGCCCACCATGTTCTCCGGCGGCTCCTCGTCATCTTCGGAGTAAGGTACGCTGTCCAGGATACCCTCTTGGATGGCGGCGGCAATGTGCGGGATGAGGCTGAAGCGTTTCCCGTCCACCTCGCCGCTGACATCGAAGCGGAACCAATCGATCCCATGATCCGGGTCGTCCTCAATTTCAGGAAAAAAATCGGAAACCTCGCGCAAGGCCAAGCCGGATTCCGGGTCGACCTCCATCTTCCAACCGCTTTTTTCGAGAGCTTTCGCGTCATCGCTGTCGAGGAAATCGAACCAAGAGACGACGTCATTGTAATCCACATCCCGGAGCAGCAAAGAACGGAAGGTGGTGCTATCGAGTAAATGCGTGGGGGTAAAGGCAGCAAGCGGCTCGAAGCATTTCTTTCCAAGGCGCTTGAGGAGTTTTTTCTCCGCAACCAGGTCACGCTGCCAGACCAAGCGTATCTTATCACGTATCTCCGTATGGGTCGTGATGAGATCGGCATCATCATCTGGAATGATCAGGGAGCTTTCTCCATAGCGGAAATGTGGCGTCGCGAGAATGGTCTGCTCCCGCGCGATCTCCGTGCGGTGGATCCTCAGAATACCCTCGGGCTTGGAGGCGGGCATTTGTTTTTCCTCCAGCTTCACCGGCAGGGGTACGGATTTACCCGGGAGCTTCCGGAGTTTCTCGCCAAGAACCGCGGCGGATGCCTCTTGGATGGCGGGGCCGGCTTTCCACATTTTCAAGAGATTTCCCGGAAGGTTGCTCTTGAGTTTTCCGAAATCTCCGGTGGGGAAATCAATGTAGAAAGGTGGCTCCGTAGGTGTGAATACGATGCCTTCCCGGGAAAATTCAAGCGCCGGCTTCGTCCTGTTTCCATCAAGCTGCTGCCAGACCGCCCGGACACTTTCCGCCTTTCCTAGCTTGGCTTTCACCGAATAGATGGATTGCCCGGAACCGATGTCCATGACGATGAAAAGCCTACCGGTAGAAAGCAGCTCTTTGACAAAAGCCCCGCAATCCTTCCCCTCCAACTTCAGCCCCTGGTAGTCGTAGTGCTGACGCTGCAGATTCCGGTATTTGATAACAAGCGGCAGATCTTCCTCGGCCATGTACTTCGGCGGACGTGAGATATCCGCCGTGGCAAGCGAGCGATCCAGGGTGACATCGCCGGATTTTTTCAAAGTCCCCACACGTAGATTCAACACCACTTCTTCCCGGTAGGCGTTTTTCTCAATGCAATAGGCGAGGATTTTGTTGTAGGGTGTTGCCGGGCTGTTTTTGGATGCTTCGTTAGTAGCGGCCACCGCTTGTATCCTCTTCAGCCAATCCTCCGTCTCCCAATCGAAGACCGGCTCGCGCAACTTGGCCTCAGGACTATATTTCAACGCCCGCTTTTCGAGGTATGACATCACTGCCGCAAGGTGCTTGCACTCGTAGCCGACCGGGCAGCTGCAAGACGCGGGATTCAGATCCATCCTGCTGTTGAAACTTTCAAAAAAGATGCGGGTCACGTAAGGCTTGCTCGAAGTACCCTTCACCTCAGCAACAATCGAACCCTGCCCAGGGCTGTCCTCTTTGATCCGCAGCGTTTGGATTCGCGAGCCGTTCGCATAGTCCTTTGCACGCCCCAAAGTGCGCTGGTCGAAAAAATCCTCCCAACCTCTCTCCTGCAGTGCGTCGACCAAAGCCGGGAACCGGTCAAAAATCTTATCAAGGGAATCCATTTTTCGATGGCTTAAAAAAGCGAACTGCCGACCCGATTGATCAGCGGGGTGGATTCCAACCCAACGGCTTTCCCTTGCCAATGTTTTATAGGGAAAACACCACGAACAGTTGTCCGGCAAACCCGCCCGGACTATGGGCTTGAAAATGGTACACTCGAAGGGATTCGAACCCCTGACCCCCTGATTCGTAGTCAGGTGCTCTATCCAGCTGAGCTACGAGTGCATTACCGTTTGCTGCGGGCGGGAAAGAAAGCATCGATTGCGGATCGCTGTCAAGAATCATTCTTTCGTCCAGATCCTTGTATTCAGATCCATTGTCTCCGTGATCTTCAGGATGCTCAGAAGATCGATCACGAAAGCCCTCACAGAGCCCTCATCTCCAGCGGGAACATTCGGGTTTACCTCGAACCAATTCTTCCTCTGGGGGATCGCGATGTGCATGCACGAATCCTTGAGCGCAACCCGGAGACCGGTCGACCAATGGCTCCGCAACTTTAGAAGCCTCTCCTGCATATCGGGCGTCAGCAAATACCTCGCCCCGACCTCATCCGATGAGCGGACTTTGAACGCTTTTTCGAAATCCGGATTCTCCAGCCGGATCAGATCCCCGGAAAACGACTGCAGCTTCCTACCTACCCAACCAAAATTCGCCTCCGCCACGTCCGGCTCGATTTTCACCTCGCAGGTGAAATCCTTGTGAAAATCCGCGATCAGATAGATCCCTTTGAATACCGTGACCCAGTTCGTCCTCGTCCGTCCCTTGCTGTCGGTGCTGGTATCTTTCCGCTGCACGTGGAGCTCGCTGAAGATCAGATCCGTCCGCCCTGCCTTGCCCTTGAAATAATCCTCCCCTGAGTAGCGGTCGATCCGGGATCTAAACAGCCCACTGCTCTTGAACAGATTCTGCGAGACCATGGACTCCGGAAGATACTCCATACCCGGTGCCACCTCCGCAGCCGCCCGTCCGAAGATCTCGCGCTTGAAAATAGCCTTATAGGCACCCTTCGCACCACCATTAGTCACCAAGTATGCCGCGACAGCACCTCCTCCGAACAACACCGCCAGCACCAAGACAGCAAACCCGGGAGCACTATCAGCAGCCAAAACCACCAGCAGCACTACGGTTCCGATCCCACCAATAATTGCCGCCAGCTTGCGAGCCTTCGCCCCCTTTGCCAGAGCCATCTGCCTGACATTTTCCACCCGCTCAATCGCCGGGAAAATCCTCTCCATCACCTCCGCCACATCCGGTCTCCAGTTCACTGATTTTTCTTCAGAAACGGACATCCGGCACCCCCCTTTCCGCAATCGCGATCTCGAATTCCGACATCTTCCGGAAATTGAACATACCCGCCACCAACGAGGACGGAACCATCTCCACCCGGTTATTGTAATCCATGACAGAGGCATTGTAAGCGCGTCTCGCGGCGGCGATCTGCGCCTCGCACTCCGTCAGCTGGCGTTGCAAGAGCATGAAATGCCCGTCCGCCTTCAGATCCGGATACGCCTCCGCCCTGGCGACAAGCCGCCCCACCGCATCCTGCAAATTTCTCTCGTCGCCCCATCCTGCCTCCGGCTTCGCCACTTCCTGCCGTGCCAAAGTCACCGCCTCCATCGCCTCGCGCTCATGCGCCGCATATCCCTTCACCGTCTCCACTAGATTCGGCACCAGATCGAAGCGCTTTTTCAACTGCACATCGATCGTTGCGAAAGCAAAAGCCACCTGATTCCGCCCGTTCACCAGCCCGTTGTAAGCCAGCAGCACCCAGACCAAAGGCAATCCGATGAGAATCAGCCACAATATCGGTGAATCCATAGACCTCTAGTAACAGGCCACCGCAAACCAGACGACAGCAATTTCACGAACCCTATCTCCGGATCGCCCTACTCCGGAGACATTGCCCCCCACATCTTGACTCGACTCCCGGGGGTATTCCCTGTCTGAATCGTGAAATGGAACAGCCACCACCCTACAATCCCCAAACATCTGGTGACCCTGCTTTCGCGGATCACAACATGCTCGGCGAGCCACAGACCGTGAAAGTCTTCGGCATCATGCATCTGGTTTTCGCAGGCTTTGGCCTCCTCAGCCTTGCCTGGGCCTTGGTAATGGCTGTCATCGGAAATCCCTTCCTGGCCTTCGCTACGAAAAGTCCGGAGATAATCGCACAAGTGGAACAGCAGGCCGCCATGCAGGCGAAGATGTTGCCACTTACTATCATCGGAAGCGCCATTACGCTGATAGTTGCCATACTCATGATCATAGCGGGCATCCGTCTCCTGAAAAAAAGGAAAAGCGGTCTGACATGGTCCAACCGCTATGCTTGGACGTCCCTCGGAACCAAGGTCATCAACATGATCCTGGCGTTTGTATTCACGGTTCCCATCATGAAGGAAACCATGGGTAGCACCCTTGAAGGCGCCGGCTCCTTGAGCGGAATGGCGGAAGGGATCATGATCGGCTCAATGGTTGTGGGCACGCTCATTTCGGCAATCTACCCCACACTCACACTCATCCTCCTGAACCGCCCGAAAACGAAAGCCTGGTTCGCCACCCAGCCAGACTGAGCCGCGGCAACATGGAGAAGGACTTTCCAAGTCCTTTGCAATGCAAGAGGTTCAAGCTCCGAAACCCGGAGAACGAGCCTTCAAAACCCCCAGAACCTCTCCCCGTTCTCCCGGATCATCTCCAGATCCATCCCAAGACCTTCCGCGACCCTCACCAGATTCCCCGGATGATTCACTCCCTCCCCCAGCGGGAATTTCACAAAATCCTCCGGCGGCATCATTTCCGGAGCATCCGTTTCCAATAAAATCCTGTCCTTCGGGATCTTCCGAAACACCTCCCGCACCTTCGCTTTCCTCTCCTCCAGGAAATACCCGGAAAAGGAAAACCAAGCCCCCTTCTTCGCCAGCCTCTCGGCAACTTCGATCGAGCCGCCAAAGGAATGCATGAGGAATTTCTCCGGCCATTCCGGAATCTCATCCATCACCTCGAAAAGCTCCCCCCATGCTTTGAGACAATGCACCGTCATCCCCCTCCCCGTCTCCACCGCAATCCTAACCTGCTTCACAAAAACCTCCCTCTGCACCGCCATCACTGGCGAGGCCACCCATCCATCCACCCCGATTTCCCCCACCGTCGCCAACGGATTTTCAGCCAGCAACCCGCGCAACCTCTCCTCCCATTCATCCCCCGCGGTATCCGCCCACCAGGGATGAATCCCATACGCCGGATAAACAAACCCTGGGAACTCCTCCGCTAAACAAGAGACAGCTTCCCAATCCTCCTCCCGCGTCCCGTTCACCACACACCCGGCTATCCCCACCGCCCTCATCTCACTTACAATTTCCCCCACCGGTTTCCCGAACCGCCCGCTCTGCAAATGATTGTGGGAATCAAACAACTCCATATCCCAGGATAGCAGCCAAAAGCCCAAACGCCCGTATCAAGTTGCAAAATTGAAGTTTGAAAATTAAAATTTGAGGTTTCCCAAACACTTGCGTCATCGGCCCCGCCAGTGTATCCAACCTTCCCCTTAGCCCCAAACAGGCCTAGCCAAATTTCTCATGATCAAGTGGATTCTCCAAAAAATCGTCGGCAGTAAAAACACGCGCGAAATACGCCGCATACGCCCGACAGTCACCCGTATCACCGAAATCGAAGAAGCCTTGCAAAAGGAGCCAGAGGAAAAGCTACGCGAACTCACCACGAAATGGCAGGGACACCTCGCCCGCTACCACGATCTCAAAGCCCCGGCAAAGCCACTCGTCGAGAAAATGTCCCCCGAGGATCTCGCCCAGACCGCAGCCGATCTGGAGATACGCCTTGGCGCATTGCGCGAAGAATTCCCATCCCTCCCTGCCAAAATCGAGGCAACTCCGGAAGCCATCGAGGATGCCAAGCAAGCCTTCTATGAAATCGAGCCCGGCTTCCAGAAAGCCCGCGCCAAATATCTCGAAGACATTCTCCCGGACGCCTACGCCGTTGTGAAAAACGGAGCCCGCCGCATGTGTGGCACCACCATCCAGCTCGGCGAGCAGGAAATTCTCTGGGAAATGGTTCCCTTCGATGTCCAGCTTGTCGGTGGCACAGCCCTCCACCGCGGCATGATCGCAGAGATGCAGACAGGTGAAGGCAAAACCCTCACCGCCACCCTCCCGGTATTCCTCAACGCCCTCACCGGCCTCGGCGTCCACGTCATCACAGTCAATGACTACCTCGCCAAGCGGGACTCGGACTGGATGGGCTCCCTTTTCCGCTACCTCGGTCTCACCGTCGGTTGCATACAGAACCAGATGGCACCATGGGATCGCCGCGAGCAATACGCCTGTGACATCACCTACGGCACCAACTCCGAGTTCGGCTTCGACTACCTCCGCGACAACGGCATGGCCTCCACCAGCGACGAGCAGGTGCAGCGCGGCTACTACTTCGCCATTATCGATGAGGTCGACTCCATCCTCATCGATGAAGCCCGGACACCGCTTATCATTTCCGGCCCCACCGCCCACACCTCTCACCAGTTCGACAAGTATAAGCCGCTCGTCGACAGCCTGGTGAAAAAGCAGACCCAGATGTGCAACGATCTCGCACAAGAGGCCAAACGCGCCGCCGAAGCCGGAGACATGGAAGAAGCCGGTCGTCTCCTTTTCAAAATCAAACTCGGCCAACCGCGCAACCGCATGCTCATGCGCTTCATGGAAGAGCCGGAAAACCGCCGCCTCATCGACAAGACCGAGCTTTCCTTCTACCAGGACGCCCAGAAGAAAGAACTCTTCGCCCTCAAGGAAGAGCTCTACTTCACTCTCGATGAAAAGGGCAACGACTCCGACCTCATGGAAAAAGGCCGCGAATTCCTCGCACCAGGCGAAGCGGAATCCTTCACCCTCCCCGATCTCGGCATGGCCTTCGCGGACATCGATGCGAACCTCGACCTCACCCCGGAAGAGCGCGTCGCCGCCAAGGAAGAAGCCCAGGGTCTCATGAGCGTCCAGGCGGAGAAAATCCACAACATCTCCCAGCTTCTCAAGGCATACTGCGTTTACGAAAAAGACAACCAATACGTCGTCAAGGACGGCAAGGTCATCATCGTCGATGACAACACCGGCCGTGAAATGCCAGGCCGCCGCTGGTCGGACGGCCTCCACCAGGCCGTGGAAGCCAAAGAAGGAGTCGCCATCGAAAAGGAGACCCAGACCTTCGCCACCATCACCATCCAGAACTACTTCCGCCTCTACGAGAAACTCGCCGGCATGACCGGAACCGCGGAAACCGAAGCCGCCGAGTTCCACGACATCTACCGCCTCGACGTCCTTCCCATCCCGACCAATACGCCAAACGTCCGCGTCGATGAGAACGATCAGGTTTTCAAAACCCGCCGCGAGAAATTCAACGCCGTCATCGAGAAAATCAAGGAAGCCAACGAAAAAGGCCAGCCCGTCCTCTGCGGAACCGCCTCTGTCGAGGCCTCCCAGACGCTCGCCCGCATGCTTCAGCGCGCGAAGATCCCACACTCCGTCCTCAACGCGAAGTTCCACCAACAGGAAGCGGAAATCATTTCCAGCGCAGGTCAGCCCGGCGCCGTCACAGTCTCCACCAACATGGCCGGACGCGGAACCGATATCAAACTTGGCAAAGGCGTCCCGGAAGTCGGCGGCCTCTTCGTCATCGGCACGGAACGTTACGAATCACGCCGCGTCGACCGCCAGCTCCGTGGTCGTTGCGCACGCCAGGGTGACCCGGGCCGCTCCCAGTTCTTCATCTCCTTCGAGGATGACCTAATGCGGAACTTCGCCGCAGCCGACAAAATGACCAACATGATGGAGCGCTTCGGCATGAAGGACGGCGAAGCCCTCGAACACTCATGGCTCAACCGCTCCGTGGAAACCGCCCAGAAGCGCGTCGAGCAGCGCAACTACACATGGCGCAAGCGCGTCCTCGACTTCGATGACGTCATGAACAAGCAGCGCGAAGTCGTCTACGGCTACCGCAACGAAGTCCTCGGCACCGAAAGCCCACGCGATCTGGTAAACGAAATCATCGAGAAATCCATCGAGCAGAAAGTCCTCGAATACATGGAAGAGCGCGATGCGGGCGCACCGGACTTCGCCGAGCTTCTCGGCTGGGTCAGTGCGACGCTCCCGATCGAAGTGGATACGGAACAATTCGATCTCAACCAAACCCCGGAACAGATCATCGAATTCCTCGTTGGAAAAGTGAAGGAAACCTACGAACTAAAAGTAGCGAACCTCCCCTACGAAGTGCTCGACCAGGAAGAGCGCCGCATGGTTCTCGTCGCCATCGACAAGCAGTGGATGGAGCACCTCTACAACATGGACGCCCTCCGCGAAGGTGTCAGCCTCCGCGCCCAGGGACAGAAAGACCCCCTCGTCGAGTATAAGAACGAAGCCTACACCCTCTTCGTCACCCTCATGGATCAGATCCAGCAAGAGGCGCTCACCAACCTCTTCCGCTCCGCGGCGAACCTTGAGGACTTCCTCAAGAACCTTCACAGCCAGGCACAAGTCCAGAACGACCCGTCCGCCATCGGCCCCGACAACATGTCCACCAGCGGCAGCACCGAGACCATGGATCCGACAACCATGCCCTCGAAAAAAGGCAGTGAACTGAAGCTGAACCTCCCGAAAAGGAAACCAAGCTTCTCCATCGAGACCACCGGCCGCAACGCCCCCTGCCCATGCGGATCAGGCAAAAAGTTCAAACAGTGCTGCGGCAAGGTTGAGTAAAAGGCAGGGACGTGTGTCCCCACGCGTCCTTTTCTGAGGGATCGCCACACCAATAAGCCGGTCAAAGACACGGCTCTCCATCAGTAGTTCATATAAACCACTTGGGTCTGCAGGAACTCCTCCAGCCCGTGCTTCCCGTCCGCGCCGCCGATCCCGGATTTTCTGCATCCGGCGTGGTAGCCTTGCATTGCCTCGAAGTTCTCACGGTTGATGTAAGTTTCTCCAAACAACAGCTCCTTCGTCGCATGCATCGCAGACGAAAGATCACGCGTGTAGATCGATGAGGTCAGGCCGTAGTCGGAGTCGTTTGCAAAGCCAATCGCTTCATCAAGCTCATCGAAAGCAACCACCGGAATCACAGGCCCGAAAATTTCCTCATGGAGCACTTTCATATCGTGTGTGCAATTGGCGAGAACCGTCGGCTCGTAGAAATACCCACCATCCATGTCCGCGCGTTTTCCGCCGGTGGTGATCTGCGCACCTTCCTGCAAAGCGGCCTGAACGATCCCGTCGACTTTCGCCCCACCTGCATTGTTGATCAGCGGACCGTATTCAACATCCGCATGTTTCATCGGATCGCCAAACTTCGTCCCGGCCATCGCGGCGGTCAGTTTCTCAGTGAACTCCGCTGCCACCGCACGTTGCACGTAGACCCGCTCCGCGCAGTTGCAGACCTGGCCGCTATTGATCACGCGTGAGTCCTTCACCGCTTTCACAGCCATATCAATATCGGCATCCGCGAGGACGATGGCCGGAGCCTTGCCACCCAGTTCAAGGTTCACTTTGGTGATATTCGCTGCGGCCGCCTGCATAATGCGCGAGCCGGTTTCCACGCTACCGGTGAAGGTGATCATGCCGATCTTGTCGCTCGAAGAAAGCTTCGCCCCCACGCTGCGCCCAAGACCATGGACGACGTTGAAAACACCCGCCGGAAGATCCGTCTGGGCGACTAGCTTGCAGAACTCCGCCGCGTTGTTCGGAGTTTCCTCACTGGGCTTGATAACGATCGTATTTCCGCAAACAAGTGCCGGAGCCATTTTCCGGGCAATGAGGAAAAACGGGAAATTCCATGGCAGGATGCCACCGATCACTCCGATGGGTTTCTTGAAGAGAAAAATGTTCTCATTCGGACGGTCGCTGGGGATGATTTCACCTTCGATCCTGCGCGCCCACTCCGCCATGTAGTCCATGTAGTCTGCGGTGAAATTCACTTCCACCTTCGCCAGTCCAAGGGTCTTGCCTTGCTCCAGGGTGATCGTTTCCGCAAGGGAATCGACGTTTTCACGGAGTTTCACCGCGATGGCTCTCAAGTAACCGGCACGCTCAATGGCGGGTCGCCTGCCCCAGGCTGGCTGGGCTTTTTTTGCGGCATCTAGTGCCATATCCACATCCGCGTCACTGCTGTCTGGCACGGTGGAGAGGAGTTCCCCTGTGGATGGATTACGGTTTTCGATCCTGTCTGTGGAGCTGGATTCGTGAAAGGCGCCGTCGATGAAGTTCTGGTGATGTTGCATAGGTTTTTTTGGAATTGCTGCGAAACTACCTGATCGCGCGGAAGAGGTTAAGCGCAAATGATTTTTCTGGCAGGGACGTGTGTCCCCACACGTCCGTTATGACGGTTGAAATTCATTCAAAGAGCTACAAAAAATCAGACGAGCGAATTCCCATAAGGCGAGCCGCAAGAAACGGACGCTTAGTGATAAGCGTCCCTGCCTCCATTGCCTCTATTTGGATCCGGACGCATTTCTTCTTCCAGGCAGGGACGCGTGTCCCCACACGTCCGTTTTGGCGGCGAGTCTTATCCCAAACGACCGAAAAAATCAGAACCGCTTCTCTTTTCAGCCCTTCCTCAAGAAGCGGACGCGTGAGGACACACGTCCCTGCCATTTGAAGAATCCGACTTTGCATTTTCCGAGTCTTGGGGAATGGTCAAACCCGTGCCAATCGACCTAGCAGAACTTAAGTCCGCGCTTCCCGAGGGAGGCTTGTTCGGGGGAGGCGCGTGGCGCTGGTCTCCGGAGCCGCTGACGCTCACCGCAAGTGAGGCGAAGGAAATTTCCGCCATGGGGCACCCGCTGGCAAAGTTCCAGCAGACCTGCGATCTCCTCTACCGTCGCTCCGCCGCTGAAAAAGACGCTTCCTGGCTAGCGGAGCTGCTGGACGAGGGCAAGCCCGACTGGCTGGCAAGCCTCCAGCGCGAGGGCGGGATGGCCACCCAGTTCCCCCGTGTGATCCGCCCGGATCTCATCCTTGGAAAAGGCCACTTCTCTGTCACCGAACTCGATAGCGTGCCGGGCGGGATCGGCACCACGGCCTGGCTTTCCCAGACATATTCCAAAGCAGGCTATGACGTCCTCGGAGGAGCCGATGGCATGGTCGAGGGCTTCCGCTCCATCTTGCCGGAAGGCGGCGATATCCTCGTCTCCGAGGAATCCGCCGACTACCTGCCTGAAATGAGTTGGCTCGCGGAGAAACTCGGCGACGCCTGGAAAACGCAGAGCGCGGAGGAATACGAGGAATGCGGTCGCGCGATCTACCGTTTCTTCGAGCTGTTCGACTGGGAGTCCATGCCCTTTTTCCGGGACATCGCCGTGAAATCCTCCAAAGGGGAAATCACCGTCACCCCACCTTTTAAAGCGCATCTTGAGGACAAGCTCTGGCTCGCCCTCTTCTGGTCTCCCGCGATGAAGACCGTGTGGGAAAAGCACCTCCGGGGCAGTCATTTGCGGAGGCTGCGTAGCCTGATCCCCTTCGGCTGGGTGGTCGATCCAGAGCCACTCCCTCCCCACGCCGCCCTCCCGAGAATGAACGCCCACTCATGGGAAGAGGTGATGAAATTTTCCCAAAAGGAACGGCAGCTCGTCCTGAAAATCAGCGGTTTCCACGAGTCCGCCTGGGGCTCTAGGGGTGTCTTCATCGGCCACGACCTTTCCTCCGCCGAGTGGAAGGAGCGCCTCGAAATTGCCTTGGAGCAATCCGGTGAACAACCCTGGCTCATGCAGGAATTCCAGGAAGGCCGGCGTTTCGAACACCCGGTCTACGAGGAAGACGGCAATGTCACGATGATCGATGTCCGCGCCAGGCTCTGCCCTTACTTTTTCACAGACGGAAATGGCGAAACAAAACTGGGCGGATGCCTCGCCACCCTGGTTCCAGCGGACAAGAAAAAGATCCACGGCATGAGTGACGGGATACTGGTTCCCTGTATCGTGGAAGAATAAGGATCTTCAATATGGAGAAGAAGTTTCCAACTCCTTTGCAGAGAAGTAGGTTCTTGCTGTGAACTTGGGAAAGAAGCCGGCCACAGACCGGCTCTCCAATATTCCTCAGACGAGCGGTTGCTAACCACTGCGTCCCTGTCATGGTGCACTACAGCGGATCTCCGCAACCCTCGGACTTTTCACGACGCAGGAAATTATTTCCATATGAACCAGAAGCGAACCGACCAAATTATCTCAGAAATCAAAAATCATCCGCAGGACGACGCGATGCTGGCGGAAATGGCAGTGGAGCTAGCGGGCGAGCTACTGAGCGAAAGCAGAGAGGTGATCAAGGGGCCGGAAAAGCGGCAGGGGGCGAAGCTTGCGCGGATGATGAAAGACGCGCCCGGAAAAGCGTTTACCCTGGCAATGGCAGATCAGGTTTTCCGGCCGCCTTCCGCACAGCGCTCGGCTTCGCAGTTCCGCAATTTGGTGGAAACTCATGGAGTGCCGGAATATTTGCCCGCGCACGAAAAAGTAGCGATGGCTGTCGGCTCGGCTGTCTCGGCGATCCTTCCGGGGGTCGTGATGCCCGCCGTCACCGGAGCGGTGCGCCACGAGAGCAGCTCGGTAATTTTACCCGCGGAAAACGACAAGCTGAAACCCTTACTCAAGAAACGGAAGGCCGACGGAATGCGGATGAACCTGAATCTGCTGGGTGAAGCGATTCTCGGAGAGGACGAGGCGGGAAAGAGAATTCAAGCGCTGCTTGAGAAAATTGCGGATCCGGATGTGACATACATTTCGGTGAAAATTTCCGCCATCCACAGTCAGATCCACTTGGTTGCCTACGATGAGACCGTGGCTGAGGTGAAAGAGCGTATGCGCCTGTTGTATCGCGCGGCGATGGCCAACCCGGTGAATGGCCGGGCGAAATTCGTGAATCTGGATATGGAGGAATACCGGGATCTACGCTTCACCTGCGACGTCTTTCGCCAGCTGTTAGATGAGCCAGAGTTCTTAGAACTGGAAGCCGGGATCGTGCTTCAGGCCTACCTGGCGGATTCATGGAATTTCCAAAAAGAACTGAATGCCTGGGCAGTGGCGAGAAAGCAAAGAGGCGGTGCCGGCATAAAAATTCGTATCGTAAAAGGCGCGAACCTCGCCATGGAAGCCGTCGATTCCGAGCTACACGGATGGGAGACCGCTCCATACGATTCCAAAGAAGAGGTCGATGCGAATTACAAAAGGATGCTCCACGAGGGTTGCAAGCCTGAAAACGCCGCCGCTGTAAGAATCGGCGTGGGTAGCCACAATCTTTTTGATATCGCCTACGCACTTCTACTGCGCGAACGCGAAGGTGTGGCGGACAGAATCGAGTTCGAGATGCTCGAGGGCATGGCGAACCATCAGGCACGGGTGGTGCGCGATGCGGCATCCGGCCTTCTTCTCTACGCGCCGATTGTCCGCAGGGAAGATTTCCACCACGCCATTTCCTACCTAGTGCGCAGGCTGGATGAAAACACCTCCGAGGAAAATTTCCTCCACGATCTGTTCGCTATCGAGAAAGGCAATGCCGCCTGGGACAGCCAGAAGAAACGTTTCCTCGCCGCCTGCGCACGGAAGGATGACGTAGCGTTCCAAGCAAAGCGAAAAGAAGACCGAAACAAGGAAGTCTTTGCACAACAGCCAGCCGATGCTGAATTTGAAAACGTTGCGGATACCGACTGGGCTCTGCGGGTAAATTCCAAGTGGGCACGGAACAAAGTCGATGAGCTCCATGCTTCAGAAATCCCACTAGTGCCTTTGGTCATTAACGGACATGAGGAGGAAGGCTTCAGCAATGACACGGTGGAAGACCCATCCGACCCCGGACAAGTCTCCTACAGGCACGCGATGGCTGGCTCCGAGCAAATCGAACGAGCACTGGCAACCGCTGTGAATTCTCGAAACAAATGGGTTGCCCTGGGTTTTGAAAAACGTGCAGATTTACTACGCGAAGTCGCCGTAGAGCTGGCAAAAATCCGTGGCGAATCCATTGCCACCATGGTCAAGGACGCCGGAAAAAGCATCATGGAAGGCGATGCGGAACTTTCCGAAGCAATCGATTTCGCCAACTACTACGCACGTAGTATCGAATCCGATGGAGCGGAGTTGAAACCCTTCGGCACAGTGCTCGTCACGCCACCATGGAATTTCCCCTTCGCGATTCCCTGTGGAAGCGTACTGGCAGCGCTGGTCGCCGGGAACACAGTCATCCTCAAGCCAGCGCCCGAAACGGTTCTCACCGCGTGGGTAATGGTGCAGGCGCTGTGGCGTGCGGGAATTCCTCGCGATGTATTGCAATTTCTTCCGTGCCCAGACAACGAACTCGGACAATCCCTGGTTACAGATGATCGCGTGGGTGCGGTGGTGCTGACAGGCGGTCACGAGACTGCGGAAATGTTTCTCGGGTGGAAACCGGAGCTCCGGCTTTTTGCGGAAACCAGTGGCAAAAACTCGCTGATCATCACTGCGGCGGCAGATCTTGATCAGGCGGTAAAAGATTTGATAAAAAGCGCGTTTGGACATTCCGGACAGAAATGCTCGGCAGCTTCTCTGGCAATTGTGGAGGCGGAGATCTATGACCAACCCAACTTCCGTAGGCACCTGCGCGATGCGGCAGCCTCTTTGGTTGTCGGTTCTTCATGGGAGTATCGTTCCTTTGCCACACCTATCATCCGGCCTGCCGGAAAGGCGTTGGAAAAGGCACTGACCTCATTGGAGCCGGGAGAAGAATGGCTTCTCAAGCCTGAGATGATTGATGGGAACCCCTGCCTCTGGTCACCGGGAATCAAGATGGGAGTCGCTCCGGGTGGGTGGTTCCACCGTACCGAATGCTTCGGCCCTGTGCTGGGAATAATTCGCGCGGAGAATTTCGAGGATGCGATGCGCATTCAGAACGATTCCCCCTTCGGCCTGACAGGAGGGATTCACTCGCTGGACGAGCGGGAAACGAGCATCTGGAAAGAGCGCGTGGAAGTCGGCAATGCCTATGTGAACCGACCCATCACCGGCGCGATCGTGCAGCGCCAACCATTCGGCGGCTGGAAACGATCCTACTTCGGCCCGGGAGCAAAAGCCGGTGGGCCAAACTATGTCGCGCAGTTTGGCATTTGGAAAAACACCGGACTCCCCGACAAGAGGAAAGATGGAGACCATACATTTCTGAAAAAACTTCAGAGCGCGCTCCCGGAACAGGCAGATGAACTGACTGCCATTTCCGGAAGTGATCGTTTCTGGCAAGCGAAAGAATTTGGAATCGAGCACGACCCAAGCGCCTTGCGCTGCGAAGCGAATATCTTCCGCTACCGGAAGTTCAAAGAAGCACTCATCCGCATCGAGCAAGATCTCAGCGATCTGGATACCGCCCGCCTGTTGCTCGTCGCGGAAACCATCGGAATGCCCTATGAAGTTTCATCCTCCGCCCGCCGCGACTGGATGGATACGCTGGGAATCCGGGTAAACGTCGAATCCGAAACAGAACTGTTAGAGAGATTCCCCAAAGACCCGAAAACAACGGATTTGCTACGCGCACCTGGTGCCTCGGGAGAATTGAGAAAGGCCGCGAATCACGCAGGAATCAGAGTAGCCGAAAGCTCTGTAATCTGGAACGCCAGACTCGAGTGGCCTGTCTGGCTGCGTGAACAAGCCATCAGTGAGACTCTGCATCGCTATGGGAATATCGTCGTGAGTCGGTGAAAGATATGGAGAAGACTTTTTAAGTCCTTTGCAGAGGATGAGGTTTCCGTTGCGCAGTCAGTGAAAAAGCCGGCCACAGACCGGCTCTCCATTATTCCGGGTAGTGGATGACCGGAAATGTATGCGAAGCCGCATTCTCCGGCTTCAAGAAGGTGGCTCCGGACTATGTCGCCATCGTCGCTGTCACGAATAAAACGGACAAGATAACAGCCCCGTAAAAAGCAGGCTTAAACCACTTCGGCTGGCGGCTGAGGAGTTCGGGGTTGGATTTGATGTCCATGGGTTTGGATAGGGAGAAGGGACACTCCTGTCCCTTGTTTGTTTGGAAGACTGAATAAGGGGACAGGAGTGTCCCCTCTCCTTACAAGAGCTTCGCTCTTAGCAGCTCGGTGACTGCCTTCGGGTTTGGCTTTGTGGGAGCGGCCTTCATGACTTTTCCTGTGAGGAAGTTGAGGAGTTTTTCGTTGCCGGCTTTGATGGCTTCGACTTCGTTCGGGTTCTCGGCGATGGCGGTGTCTACCAATGCTTCAAGGTCGCCGGAAGAAGTGGGTTTGAAGCCTTTCTTCTCGATGACTGCTTCGACTTCCTGGTCGGGTGTCTCTAGTAGTTCGGCGAGGACTTCCGTGGCCTGGCCGGTGGAGAGTGTGTCGTCGGATGTGAGGGTGGCGACCTGCTTGAATTTCTCCGGAGTGATGGGAGAGGTCTCGATGGTGAAGCCTGCCTGGTTGAGCGATCCGGCGTAGGTATTGAGGATGAAGTTCGCGAGCTTCTGCGGCTTCTTGGAGCCGGGTACTAGGTCTTCGAAAAGGTTGGCGATGGCTTTGCTGGCTGAGAGCTCTCCGGCGGAGGTGGGGTTGAGCTTGAAGTCAGTCTCGTAGCGGGAAATTTTCGCGAGGCGTGGCTCGGGGACGAGAGGGCGGACTGTTTCCAACAGAGGCTCGGTGGCGATGGGGAGAAGATCCGGGCAGGGGAAGTAGCGGTAGTCATGGGCGTTTTCCTTTGTCCGCATGAGCTGGGTTTCGCCTAGGTCGTCGTTCCAGCGACGGGTGGATTGGATCTGGGCGATCCCCGCATCGAGTTCCTCGGTCTGGCGGGCGATCTCGTAGTGGATGGAGCGGCGGATGGCGGAGAAGGAGTTGAGGTTTTTCAGCTCCACTTTCTCGCCGAGGGGATCGGATTCGTTTTTGCGCAGGGAGATGTTTACGTCGCAGCGGAGATTGCCTTTTTCGAGATCTGCACCGGAGGTATCGCAATCGTGGAGGACGAGCTGGAGGGAGCGGAGATAGGCGAATGCTTCCTCGGCGGATTCCAGATCCGGCTCGGTGACGATCTCCATGAGGGGAGTGCCGGCGCGGTTGAAATCGATGAGTGAGGTTGTGGCGAGGTGGGTTGATTTCGCGACGTCTTCCTCGAGGTGGATGCGGTTCAGGCGGACGATTTTGTCGGGGGTCTTGATCTTTTTCCGGGCATCAGTGGGGTAGCAGTCATCGAAGAGAGGAACGCCGCCGCCGAGGCAGAGGGGAAAATCCATCTGGGTGGTCTGGTAGTTTTTCGGCATGTCCGGATAGAAGTAGTTCTTCCGATCCCAGCGTGAAAATTCCGGGGAGCCGCAGCCGAGTGCGAGGCCGGTGAGGAGGGTTTTCTCAATGGCGCGTTGGTTGAGTGTTGGAAGCGCTCCGGGGTAGCCGAGGCAGACGGGGCAGGTGTTCGTGTTCGGGTCGTCGCCGAATGAGGTGCGGCAACCGCAGAACATCTTGGTGTCTGTGTTGACTTGGGCGTGGACTTCGAGGCCGATTGTGACGAGATACATAAATTTTAAATTCTAAACTTTAAACCTCAAGGGCTACTGGATTTAGGTGGAAGAAGTCTGAACCGCCAAGGAAGAGAAGTTCGCAAAGACAATTTAGATATCGGTCTTTAAATTTTTCTTACTTGGCGTTCTTGGCGGTGAAAATTTTCAGCCGAGGTTCTCTATGCGGAAGACTACTGGCGCAGAGTTGACGCAGTCGAGGGCTTCGATTTCCTCAAGGGCGGTGGTGAGTTTCCCGAAAGGGCAGGTGTGGAGGAGGAAGACCATGTCGACGAAGGCTGCGTCCGGGTTGCTGGAGTCCACGGGTGAGTGGGTGCCGGAGATGCCGATTTCGTGCGCGGCGAGAACGTTGGAGATGGCGGCGACTACTCCGATTTTGTCGGTGACGTCGAAGCGGACGTAGTAGCCAGTGCTGGTGTCTTCAATGGGGACGAGGGTTCCTTTTTCCCTGTAGGGGAGGAAGCCACGATGCTGGGCAGCGTGGGCGAAGGCTCGAGAGGCCTCTACTAGGTCTGCGACCACTGAAGAAGCGGTGGGGCCCTGGCCGGCACCGGCGCCGTAGAAGAGGGATTCGCCGGCTGCGTCTGCGTTAACGGCGACGGCGTTGAAGACTCCGTTGACGGCGGCGAGGATGTGTTTCTGCGAAATGAAGGAGGGCTGGACGCGGAGCTCTACGGAGCCGCACTCGCGCTCGCGGACGATGGCGAGGAGCTTGATGACGTAGCCGAGGGATTTTGCGAAATTGATGTCTGTAGGGCGGACTTGCTCGATGCCGGTGACGTAGACTTCCTTCGGATCAATGGGGAAACCGTAGGCGAGTGTGGCGAGGAGGATGGCCTTGTGGGCGGCATCCCAGCCATTGACGTCGAGTGCGGGATCGGCCTCTGCGTAACCGAGATCCTGGGCTTCCTGGAGGGCTTCGGGGTAGTCGATACCGCGGAGGGTCATTTGCTCGAGAATGTAGTTCGAGGTGCCGTTGATGATGCCGGTGAATGAGTGGATCTGGTTACCGACGAAGGAGTCCTGGACGGTTTTGACGATGGGGATGCCTCCGGCGATGGCGGCCTCGAAGAAGATGGGTGTCTCCATTTTCCGGGAAATGGCGAAGAGCTCGACACCGCGCTCGGCGAGGAGGGCTTTGTTGCCGGTGACGACGGGTTTTTTCGCAAGGAGTGCTGCGGCAACGATTTCGAAGGCGTCCGTGGTGCCTCCGATGAGTTCGACGACGATGTCTACGGCAGGGTCTTGAACGAGTTCATGCCAGTCTGTGGTGAGAATCTCAGTGGGGACGGCGGACTTGGTGGCGCGGGTCTTTTTCAGGTCTCGGACGAGGATCTTCGTAATGGCGAGGGAAACGCCTTTCGCGGTGCGATCTGAGATCAGTTCGCCATTTTTCTCAAGGGTGTTCCATACGCCGGAGCCTACGGTGCCGAAGCCCGCGAGGCCAATTCCTAGTGTTTTGCAGTTGCTCACGGCGGGAGGCTAGGCGGCAGGTTTGAATTCTTAAACTTCAAATTTACGAGAAATGCCCACCC
>JBPOGC010000090.1:0-12176 GCA_051251795.1 Luteolibacter sp.
CTGAAGAGACTACTGAAGAGCCTGTCCTAGAGGAGAACGCGGAAGAAGCTCCGGCGGAGTGAGTTGGCAGGCGGGCGCTGATACGAAGCGCCTCGCCGAGCCCGGCGGTTATTTACCGAAGAGACCTTTGATTCCTCCGAGCATTCCTGCGAGAGCACCGAGATCCGGAGTTTTTCCGTCCATTACTTCCTGAATAGGCGCGTGAAGAGACTCAGGGAGCTTTGCTTTGGCAAAATCCGCGACTGTGTCGAGTGCTTTTGATGCCATTTCTTCGCTCATTCCGAGGCCGGTAAGTTTTACTTTCAGTTCGTTGATCATATCGTTTTTAAAAAGTGGTACCGGGGACAGGACTCGAACCTGCACATCATAAGACACCTGATCCTAAGTCAGGCGCGTCTACCAATTCCGCCACCCCGGCGAGATGGAAGCAAGGTGGATGGAATTTCTGGATCTCGCAAGCTTGAAGATGCGGAGAAAAGCAATGAGGTCAGATGGGATTGTTGGCGGTTGCAAAACGTGCGGGTGGGAGGCAGTTTTCTTGGCATATGAGTTTTGATTTCGATACTGTTCTGGAACGCAAGGGAAGCGGGTGCATCAAGTTTGATCGCAGACCGGAGCTGGATCCGTTCTGGGTGGCGGATATGGATTTCGTATCGGCTCCCTGTATCCTGCAGGCACTGCACAAGAGGGTGGATCACGGGGTTTTCGGCTACGCCCATCCACATGAAGGCCTAACGGATGCGATACGAGATTATCTGAAAGACTGCCGAGGTGTCTCGCTGAACGACGGGCATCTGACGCATCTGGGTGGTCTGGTTCCGGCGCTTTCGCTGGCGGTACGTGCGTTTTGTGAGGAGGGAGATGAACTGATGACCTGCACGCCGGTGTATTATCCGTTCCTCAATGTGCACAAGGATGCGGGGGCGAAGCTACTGACTGTGGATCATGTGTTCACCGATGGGCGCTGGGAGTTCGATTGGGAGGCAATGGAGGAGACGGTAACGGAAAAGACGAAGGTTTTTCTGCTGTGCAATCCGCAGAATCCTTTGGGTCGTGTTTTCAGCGAAGAGGAAATCATCAAGCTGGCGGAGTTTTGCGAAAGGCATGACCTGGTGCTTGTTTCCGATGAGATCCATTGCGATCTGATCCTTGATGAAGGGTTGACGCATTATTCAGCACTAAATCTTCCTGAACGCTTTCAGAAACGGGTGGTGGCGAAATTTTCACCTAGCAAGACGTGGAATATCGCGGGTCTGGGGTATGGTTTTGCTATCATTCCGGATGATTCGCTACGGCGGAAATTCCAAGCGGTGAGGGGACATACTTTGGCGGAGATCAATGCGCTGTCCTACTTTGCGGCAGAGGCTGCTTACCGGGATGGTGAGCCTTGGAGGAAGGGACTGATTGCTTACCTGAAGGCGAATCGTGATGAGCTTGTGCGCTTCGTGAATGATGAGTGCGAGGGGCTCTCGATCAATCCTCTGGAGGTGACTTATCTGGCGTGGATCGATGCAAGAGCGCTGGGAGTTCCGAATCCGGCGAAGTTTTTCGAGGAAAAGGCGGGGCTGTTCCTCTCGGATGGAGCACCCTTCGGCTGGGCGGGCTTTGTGCGGTTCAACTTTGCATGCCCGAGATCGCGGATGGTAGAGGGGCTAGGGAAGATGAAAAAAGCGATCAGAAATATGGAGAAAGTGTAGGTTTGGCAATGATCCGATGCCGATGAGGCGTTCTTTGGCTTTTCCGGTAAAACCGAGAACTCCTTCACTTCAGGGCTGCGTAGCAACGATGCGGGTGAATATTTTCGACTTTGATCCACTCGGGATGGTGACAGTGATCGTATCAAAATCATCGATACTGCCGACTGTGTAGGAAGCTCCAAGTGATCCAATCGGTCCCGCGTCGCTGGTATCTCCGATAGAGATATCATTTGCAGGTGTCGTGAACTCCAGGTCTTCCGATACTTCCACTGTCACTGCAATGGTCGGCAATTCTTTCGATACATTGGATCGCTTAAAGGCAATCACCAGGTCGTCATCCGCCTCACTGAAAGAGGGAGCGATTCCTGTCTCACTGATAGTGGGGTCACCGCCAAGGACAAATTCGAGCAAATTGGTAATCCCATCATTATCGAAATCAACCGATGGATCAGTATCAGTGAATGCACTTGCAAAGGAACTTCCTGCCCAAGTATCGTAAGGGTCGCTGGATACTTGAAGAATACCCGTGGTCTGTGTGAAACTCCATTTCTGGTCTGCTGTGTCCAGTGTCCATACTCCGGCGTCATTGGAAAAGGTTCCCAGCGAGCTGTTGACACTGAATGTCCCAGAGTCATAGACCACAGTGAGGTCGGTGCTATCGACCAGCACCCAACTGTTTCCCGAGGTATTGTCAGCCGTGTTGAGATCAATATTGATCTCGCCATTCAAATTGACAGTTCCCGTTCCTGCGGGAGCACCTGCCAGCTGATTGTTTGCGCCATTGGTCGTTGGGACAAAGCTTAGCGAGCTATTGGCAGCCATCGTCATTGAACCCGCTTCCACGATCGTATCACCTGTGTAGGTATTCTCGCCTTGTATGATCACAGAGCCACTACCGGAACTGGTGATTCCATTGGATTCACCGGCTTCTTCAGCAATTTTCAAATCAAAGGTAAGCGTGCCTGTTCCGTTATGGACAAGATCAAGATTGTCATTCAACACAACAGATCCTGCAGTATCAAAGCTAGTTATAAGTATATCGCCTTGTGAACCAGCATCGACAGTTAGTGCTGCGTCGCTCCCTCCATGGTCAAAAGAAAGTGTCCGTACGAAGCTGGCCGATCGGAAAACATTCATGGTGAACGTATCGTCAACCGATGCATCGAAAGTTAAACTTCTTAGAGTGTAATTATTATAAGTATTTGAATTTACCTTTCCTATATCGGCGATGATCACATCTGTATAGGGATCTTGTGAATCGGTAGGTGGTGAACTGTCACCCAACCAATTGTCGCCGACAGTCCATCGGTTATTATTGCCGCCTCCGTCCCAAGTGAAAGTCGCAGCCCCTGAGTTTGTAACCGTGGCACTCAGAGGAATATCGATGGTTTCAGTCGTGACATTATCAAGCCCCACCCAAGTAAGACGCAAAGTCGCTGTCGCGCTTTCACCAAGACTGAGTCCGGCCACAGTATTATCAAACTCTACCTCAAACGGAGTATTGGTGAGTAAGCCAAATGTGAAGTCTTCGTCGGTTGAAAACGCTCCGGGATGGGTTTCATCAACAAAATCGATTGATGTAAGTTCGAGATTATAAATGGCACTGAATTCGACTTCCACGTCTCCAGCCGCGTTTGAACCACTCGGCGCAAGTGTCAATGCCAGTGATTCAGGCTGCTGGATTTCGACAACTTCCTGCAATCGGGAACTGACATAGATAGTGCTCGACGTATATTGACTTGAGGTCAAATAGGCGGTATTTGAGATTGAAGTAGCCGCTGTTACGTTCACAAACCATGCCGTTGCATCCGACGGAAGAGTCGCGGTGCCCTGCCATATTCCGGAGCCAGGAGATGTTTCTGCAAAGTCGGTCATAGTGACTGTTGTCCACGAAAATGCCTTACTGTCACCCATTTGATTACTGTGGTAGAGAGTGGCGCTGGTAAGATTCCTTGTGGACTCGAATTCCACCTCTACTTGGTTGCCGGCAAGATTCAGGCTCTTCTGAATGCACCAGGGGTTATTTGTGCCCAGTCCCACTGATCCGGAATTATTGCCGACAATACTATCCGCAAAATCATAGGAATCGGCTCTGCTCCATGCAAACGGATGGGAGTGTCTCATGCCCTGAATGATACTGACCATCCTCGTGCCGGGAGCTTTGTTGTAGCTATTGGCTTGGGAATCAAGGTTGAAAGTGCTGTCGTTGAGCCAAGTTAGCCACATGATGGGCATGGTGGCATTCTCGAGCCAAAGCATTGGATCCCAAACATTTTTATAGTAATCAGTGCCACCGGCATTGGAAATAGCCTCCTGCCATTTGCCAACACCATCCCACATATGGCCACAACCGTAAGTAGGAATGGCAAACGCGAAGCGGGTGTCCACTCCGATAACATTGGAGGTGATCACTCCGCCCCATGAGACTCCATGAATTCCCACCTTTGTTTCATCCACAAACGGGAGGCTCCGCATCAAAGAGTTTGCAAGTATTGAGCCAGCAGTGGCGTGGAACATGAACTGATCTGTGATGGTTACATCTGATTCATTGAAGACTCCATTCCTTCGCGGTCCTCCCATGTTATGGCGACCAGTAGTATTGGAAGCCCCTTCGGTATCAATGGCAATGGCTACATAACCCCTTTCAGCCCATAGATTTGCCCAAGTTTCATAGACCATACCGGAACCACCATGGACGAGAACGATAGAGGGTAGAGGGTCATCAGTTGCCGGATCCCATTTTGGCATTCCCACCTTAGCATACACCCTAGTTGCATTTCCCCGATAATCGACGGAATCGAAAAAGAAAGCCTCTACCGTCTGTTCCGTAGTAGAAGGAGTCAGGGTCTTGATCGTTTCTGATGACTGGTAGACCGTAGAGCTTGTATCTACTTCATACATAGCCGGAGCTGTGGTCAGGTTGCCGAGAGCAGAAATTTCAGTCCTGTCACTGGAATAGTCTGCGAAGACGGGAAGGGTAATGGAAAAAAATAATCCGATCAAATACTTCATCAGTAAAAGGTTCTAAGGGGTTTTTGTGAGACAGTTCAAAATCGGGGAAGGGAACCGAAAGAGCGAATTTGTTCTCATTAGCAAATTCGGACTTCGTGAAAGCAAGCGTGGGCAGCAGCTTCAAGCCGTGCCCACGCACTAAATCAAAAAATGAATGCTTTGTTTTACCAAATCAAAATCTGCGACGGCGGGATGCCAGCAGACCGATAGCGCCTATGAGCAACATTGAAGTGCTAGGCTCAGGAATAACATTTACTGAAATTCCACTGACAGACCAACGGTTTGTGGTAACAGCACTGTCCGATTCTAGAAACAATGAATCGGATGTGGAACTGAAATTTCCAAGGGCTGTCAAGTCCACTACTGAAGGCGAATCTTCATTTTCAACTGAGGTGCCGAAGCCTGTGAAGGAGATGGCAACGCCATCGTTGGGAGAGGTTGCGTTAGTAAAAGTGATACTATCGAATGAAATGTCTAAATCTCCAATTACAAGGCCGCTGGTGCCCGGATCGAAGTTCGTGATGGAAAGTCCGGAAATTGACAACTGTTCTTCGTTACCTTCATCGATGGATCGTTGTGCATTGGCATTGCCATCGCCAGACGTGGCCACTCCGAAAATAGTTCCATTCGAGTTAATCGAGTTGGCGTTGAGAGTGACGGTGGTGGAGGTGGTAGAAGCAACTAGTGTGTATTCCACATCAAATGTAGTGCCGGCATGGCTTGCCGATGTAGTGAAAACGCTTGAATTTGCATAGGTGCCAGCTGTTGGTAAATCGAGAGCAATTACTGTCGCGTGAGCAGTTCCCGCTACCAGTATCAAAGCGCCCAGGGTATGTAGTGTTTTTTTCATTTTTATTTTTTGGTGAAAATTAGTCGGGTAACTAATAACGAAGACTGTTTTAAACTGATTTCATAACCTGTATACCCCTTGTTTGGGGGGGGGTGAAGTCGTGGATGCATGCTGTGGTTCCAAAGAATCGAGCTGCTGATTTTTTTGAATTTCTTCTGATTTAGGCGAAGTGAATCACTCTGGCATTGACTTACTACGTCGGAACGATTTCCGGAATAGTATTTTACGGTTTCGCCAAAAGTCCCTGTTTATTCCAAGTGATCTGGGTAGTGATGGAAATAGCTCAATATTCAGAGGCTGTTTGCGAAGGCGGAGGCGGGCATTTGCTTTGAGCCTTCGGGCTGGACTTGGGTGAGTGCGAGGGATTTCTCGCCGCAGCCGATGAGGAGCTGGCCTTCGTGGAAGTTTAGTTCAGCGGGTGGAAGCGCTTGTTCCACGATGGCTATAGGGGGAAAGATTTTGAGGCGTTTGGTTTTTCCTTTGATGGGAACCTCAGTGAAGGTGCCTGGCCACGGGTGGTAGGCGCGGATTTTTCGTTCGATGGCTGAGGCTGGCTGGGTGAAATCGAGGCGGCCGTGCTCGCGAAGGAGTTTTGGGGCGTAGGTGACTTGATCGGGATTTTGCGGGATGCCTGCACGTGGATTTTCGGAAAGGATTTCCAAGGCCTCGGTGAGGGCGGCGGGGCCGGTGTCCGCGAGGCGGTCGTGGAGTTCTCCGGCGGTTTCGGTTTCGCCGATGGGGATTTTCTTAGCGGAGATGATATTGCCTGCATCGAGCTCACGGATGACGTGCATGATGGTGATGCCGGTTTCCGGGTCGCCGTTTGCGATGGCGGATTGGATGCAGGAGGCTCCGCGATATTTTGGAAGGATGGAGGCGTGGAGGTTGATGATGGCTTTGGTGGCTGAGTTGCGGACGGTTTTTCCGATGATCTGTCCATATGCCATGACAACGATGAAATCTGGGGCGAGCTCGGTGAGTTCGGAGGAGACTTCTTTGATTTTCTCCGGCTGCCAGACGGGGATGTCGTGGGCGAGGGCGACGGTTTTGATTTCCGGGGGGACGGTGGAGCTTTGGCTACGGCCGACGGGTTTATCGGGCTGAGTGATGAGAAGGCAGGGCTTTGTGCCGTGCTCGATGAGATGGCGAAAAGTGGGGAGGGCGATGTCTCCGGTGGCGATGAAGGCTAGTTTCAAGATGGGGGAGGCTAAGCGCTTGGTAACGGTGAGGGGAAGGATTTCGTGAGATTCGGTGAAGGTGTGTTATTCGCGACTTGCGGAGCTGTGGGAATGGGGTGGAGTGTGTGGGCGTAGTATGGAGAAAACCAAGGGGACAAAATGGAGACGGGTGTTGCGTTATTTCCTGGAGTGTCTGGGCACTGTGGGGGCGGGGCTGGTGTATGCCTGTGCTCTGAAATATTTTGTCTTTCCGGCAAAGGTGATTTTGACGGGGTTTGAGGGGTTGGCAGCTGCTACCGCATATTTCTTTGACGAGGACTGGCTGTTCCTGCTGATCTACGGGGTCTCGCAGGCAATATTGATCGCTTTCGCTTTTGCGAAGATCAGCCGGACATTTGCGTTCCGGACGATGCTTACTGTCGGGGCGGTGATCGCAGGGTTGCATTTCTTTCCAGAGCTGGAGTTTGCAAGTCCGGAGCCTCAGAATGAGCGCATCATGCTGGTGCTGTTCGGCGGGATACTTGCGGGGCTTGCGAAAGCGGCTTCGCTACGTCTGCGAGGCTCGACGGGGGATGAGGATATTCTTGCGGCATATTTTGCGATGAAATATCTGAAACCGGTAGGGACGATTGCGATCGCGGCGGCGGCGGTCTCGACAGTCTACGGGTTGACGCTTGATTACATCAGTGTGGGGAGGATCGAGCCTGTGATCAATACGCTGATGTATACCGCAGTATATATTTTCACCTCGGCGGAAACGCTGAACAACTTTTTCCGGAAATTCAAATTGGTAGTGCTGACAGCGTTTACGAAGGACACGAAGGCGCTCGGCAATGCAATCCTGGAGGCGGCTCCGCACCGGACTTTCACTCTGCAGCGGGCATCGGGCGGGTATAGTTCGCAACCGATGGAGCTTGTGCGGACGATCGTGACTCATGAAGAGCTGCCGGATATACTGGATGCGATCAAGCGCCGCACTCCGGAGGCGCTGTGGTATCACCACGATATCGAGGGGATTTCGAGCCACTATCATATCAAGCCGATTGGGTAAATGAACCGAGAAGTGCCGAGTGATCAGTTTAGGATCTAGGCTTTGATCATACCGGACGGATATCGATTACTTTCATTTCAAGCGCAGGGTGGTCGATCCACCATGTGACTGCGAACCCGGCAATAAGGCTAACTTGGAAAGGGCGAGAGTCGACGGGTCAGAAACTTCAAAATCCCCGCCAAGTTCGGCATGATCAGAGAGTCCGGTGATGAGTGCAAAGATGGCTTCTCGCCGCTTGCCTGTGCGCGGAACGGAATCGAGAGCTTCCAAGTTCGATCAGCACCCTGTAACGGGAAATCATCGGGATTGGGGAAGCTGTTCAGCTTGAATCCAATTTGACGGGTGTTCGGAATTTGTCCGTTGCCGGATGGTTTTCCAGTAATCGGGACTGTTCTGGAGTTCGAGCTTGGTGAGGTAGCAGGAAAGCTCGTGGCGTTCTTCTTCGGAAAGCGTATCGACGGCAGTTTTGAGTTCCTCGGTAAGCATGATTCTCAAGGTAATGTTTTACCGTGTTTTTTCAAGCTTGGGTTCCAAGCCGCTGAGTAGCAGCGATCACGTGCTACGTTTCCAGAAGCGATGCGGCCATGGCGCGGGCTTGCTGGCCGCCGCCGCCAAGCATTCTTACCAGTTCGTCGATGCGTTTTTCGCCTTCTACGGGGTAGAGCTTGGAGCGGGTGCGGCCGGAGGTGACTTCTTTTTCAACGACGAAGTGGTGGGCGGCGATGGCGGCGACCTGGGGGAAGTGGGTGATGGCGATGACCTGGTGAAGCTGGCCAAGGAGAGCCATTTTCTTGCCGACGGCTTTGGCGATTTCGCCGCCTACGTTGGCATCGATTTCATCGAAGACCATGAGTGGGGTGGCGTCTTGCTCGGCTAGTGAGGATTTTACGGCAAGCATTACGCGGGAGATTTCCCCGGAGGAGGCGATCTGGCGGAGTGGGTGGAGGGGTTCGCCGGGGTTGGGGCCGAAGAGGAAGTTGCAGGATTCCAAGCCATGGAGGGTGGGTTGCTCTACGGAGGTGAGTTCTACCTCGAATGAGGATTGCTTGAAGCCGAGTTCCTTGAGCTGGGTGGCGATTTCCTTGGCTAGTTTTGGAGCTGACTTTTTGCGTTGGGTGGTGAGCTTGCGGGCGATGGCTTCGAGGGCTTTGCGGGACTCTGCCAGGGCGGCGGTGAGGGACTCGATTTTTTCGGAGCGGTTGTCGATATTGTCGAGGCGGGCGGAGATGGTGGTTTCGCGTTCCAGGATGTCTTCGATGGTGGGGCCGTATTTTCGTTTGAGTGTTTCGACGGTGTTGACGCGTTCCTCGATGGAGGAGGCCTCCGATGGGTCGATTTCCAGTTCTTCGGCGTAGTCTGTGAGGGTGGCTTCCAGGTCTTGCAGCTCGATGGAGGCGGTTTCCAGGGATGTGAGTTTCTCGGTGAGTGAGGGGTCGAGTTTTTCGAGGTCGCGGGTGAGTTTCTGGATGTCTGAGATACGGGAGAGAATGCCGTCGTCTGATGTGAGGGCGGTGACTGCTTTGGCGGAGAGATCTACGAGGCGGGTGGAATTACTAGATCTATGGTAGCGCTCCTGGAGGTCGTCGCCATCGTCGGGGGTAAGGTTTGCGGATTGGATTTCCTCGAGCTGGTAGCGGAGGAGTTCGAGTTCCTGCTCTGATGCGTCCGAGGCGTTTTTGATTTCCTCGAGTTCCTGTGATTTCTCGCGCCAGGTTCGGTAGGCGCTGCGGTAGGTGGTGAGGTGTTTCTCGGTGCCGGAGTAGGCGTCGAGCATGGCGAGCTGGCGTTCCTGGGAAAGGAGTGACTGGTGGTCGTGGGGGCCGTGGAGGTCTACGAGGCGCTCGCCGATTTTCTTGAGGAGGGTGAGGGTGACGGGGGAGTCGTTGATGAACTGGCGGTTGGTAGCTGTGCCGATGGAGCGGCGGATGATGATCTGGGTGTCTTCGCAGGGTTCCAGGCCGCCTTCTTCCAGGATGGCGTTGATTTCGGTGGGGTCTTTGAGATCGAAGGCGGACTCTATGGTGCAGGTTTCCTCGCCGGTGCGGATGAGGCCTTTGTCGGCGCGCTCTCCGAGGATCATTTTCAGGGCTCCGACGATGACGGATTTGCCAGCTCCGGTTTCGCCTGTGACTGAGATGAGGCCGGAACCGAGTTCCCATGCTAGTTCGTCTACGAGGGCGAGATTACGGATCTTGAGAAGGGTGAGCACTGGGGGAACTCTAATTTTTCAAACTTCAAACTTCAAGGAAGATGAGGGAGGTTGCTTTGCTCCAGAAGCGAGTGAGCAGTGGAAGACTTGGGCTTTGGTTGTGAAGCCGGCCGGAGACCGGCTCTCCATTATTATGGCTTTGCCTTGGGCTTTGTGCCTACGGCGAAGCGGTAGCGGGCGATTGCGTCGAGCATGCCTTTTGCGAGGGCTTCCTGGTATTTCTCGTTGGCGATGAGGCGAGCCTCGCGGCTGTGACTGAGGAAGCCGCCTTCGAAGAGGACTGCTGGGTGGCGGACTCCGGAGAGGACGCTGAAGCGTGCGCGTTTGATGCCGCGATCCAGGGTGTTCTGACCGAGGCGGCGGAGGACTGAACCGTGAAGGGCGGTGGCGAAGGCGATGTTGGCGGAGTCGTGCTCGTTGCCGATGCGGACTTGGGCGTCGCTGGCCTTGAGGTTGGCTCCGTAGTGGGAGACGCCCGGAGGGGAGAGGGTGAATGTCTCGATGCCGCGTGCGGAGCGGTTGTTTCCGGAATTGAAGTGGAGGCTGAGGAAAATGGCGTTTCCTTTGACGCTGTTGGCGATGTTCACGCGTTCCTGAAGGGAGTAGTAGCGGTTTGACTCGCGAACCATTTTCACCTTGAAGCCGTTGGATTCGAGGAGTTTTTTGAGGCGTTGGGCGAGCTTGAGGTTGTAGCCTGCCTCGGTGCCGATGGAGTTGGTGGCGCCGGGGTCTTTGCCGCCGTGGCCGGCATCCAGGATGACGGTTTTGAAGTCTCCTGCGTTTTTGATGAAATTCGGGCGAAGGACGGGGTCGATCAGTTTCGCCAGATCCATGCGTGAGACGTAGATTTTTCCGCCAGAGGATATAACGGCGTTTGAGAAGACGAATTTGACGTTGTTCATCAGGCATTCGCTTGCGCCGACTTTGAGTTTCATCTCGACCTTTTTGTTTTCGAGGACGACGGAGGAGCCGGAGCGGGTGAGCTTGGTGAAGTTGTAGAATTTCTTGATGCTATCAACGGAGACGTAGTCTCTGCCGCCGATTTCGATTATTTTCCAGCCGGCGTTTTCAGCTGCATGGGAAGGAGCTGCTGTGAGAAGAAGAAGGACTGCGAAGATGGCAGTTGCGCTCCGAGTGATGAGGTTTTTCAGATGCATGTTTAAGAATTTCCCAATAGTGTCGGGAGGATAGGAATTTTTTTCACAGATGACAATGGGTTTTTCCAAGAGAAGGGTTTCTGATAGTTTTTTTCCCAATGAATTGGAGTTTGCTGAGGTTTGGGATGTTTTTGGTTCTGGTGGGGTGTGATGGGAAGGATGAGGCGAGGCGGGCGGTGCCGGTGAGTCTGGACGGGGCGATGGAGGTGAAGGCGATGACGTTCAATATCCGGTATGAGAGCGACAAGGACCTGGGGGCGCGAGCCTGGGCGGAGCGGGTGGCGGGGATAGTGAAGATGGTGCGGGAGGAGGGGCTGGATGTGCTGGGGATCCAGGAGGGGCAACACGGGCAGGTGGCGGATCTGTGGGTTTCGCTGCCGGAGTATGGATTTTCTGGAAAAGGGCGGAGTGATGGGAAGCGAGGTGGGGAGTATACGGGGATTTTTTTCCGGGAAGATCGGTTTGAGCTGGATGAAGAAAAGAGCGGGATGATCTGGCTTTCGGATACGCCGGAGGTGGCGGGCTCGAAGAGCTGGGGGAACTCGTATCCGAGGGTGGCGACGTGGGTGAGGCTGGTGGATCGTGCGAGCGGGCAGGGTCTGTGGGTGGTGAATATACACCTGGATCATCGGAATCAGCCATCGAGGGAGAAGGGGGTGAGGCTGATGGCGGAGCGGCTGGTTGATATGAATGCGGATGAAGAGGCGGTGGTGTGGATGGGGGATTTCAACGCGGTGGAGGGAAATGCAGCGGTGAGATTTCTAAAGGGAGAGAGGGGTTCGGTTCCTGCGGTGGATGGGTTTTTGGGATTGCGGGAGACTTATGATGTGCTGAATGCGGGAGAGAGGAAGAGGGGGACTCTGCATTTCTGGATGAGTGACCCGAACCGGCAGTGGAAGGTGGATCATGTGTTTGTTTCCAAAAGGGCGGAGGTGCTGGGCTCGGGGGTTTTGAGGAGTGGGGAGCCGTATTTGTCGGATCATTTTCCGGTTTGGGCGCTTTGTCGCTTCGCTCCAGTGCCT
>JBPOGC010000091.1:0-12126 GCA_051251795.1 Luteolibacter sp.
GAGAAATGGAACTGCGGCAACACCTCCTCTTTCAACTCCAACCTTGGAATGGCTCTTCATCAGCCATAGAATCTTGCTAGGGAATGAAATACCCGTTGCTAACTGCGTTTTTGGGGGCATTGACGTTGTTGGCCGGATGGCTCCCACTTGGTTTGGCATCGTTCGGTTCTTTCATAGTGATCGGCGCAATAATGTGTTTCGTTCCAACGCTGCTAATAGCCGTTCTTGTCGCGGCTGTTTCATACACTCTTCGCAAAAATCTCCGCACACTCGATACTCTAAAGACTTTCTTGTTTATCCTAACGGGACTTACGACTGCATGTGCCGCTCCACTCCTTTACTATTCGATTCCGATTTCAACAACCGAACTCGTCCATCCTGGCTATTGGCTTGTGGCGATATTTTTCCTTGTCTGCGGATCCTTAGCGACAACTGTCCTTGCCAAACAAGAGAAAAGCGAAGATGGTGATACTGAGGAAGCCGTCTGATTAGATTCAGATCTTCAATCTGGAACGCTGTTCCCATAAAATCACCCTAAAATCCACCTTATGCACCTCGGCCACCTAGACATCTGCCTTTCCGTCAAAAATATCACCCAGTCCTTCAAATTTTACAAAGGCCTGGGGTTCGAATTGGTCGATGGTAATCCTAACGGAGGATACGCGATCTTAGCTAAAGACGAGACACGGATCGGTCTGTATAACCACAAAGAACCTCTCATGCTCAACTTCAGGGGAGCAAATCTAAATGATGTGGCAGCCTATTTGCGCTCAAAGGGAATGGAGAGCGTTCCGGAGGTAGAAGTGGAATCAGATGGTTCCACTGGCTTTACGGTCACGGATCCTGATGGCAACTTAATATATTTCAACACCGCAGAAGGGCATGACCCCGACCCAAATTGAATAGCCAAACTTACGGGCAAAATAACTGCCTAAGGTTCTGATAGCACCATTGGGAACAAAGCCGATCAAAAGCGGACTGAAAGACCTCTATAGCAAGTGAATAGGCAAGGTTGATTATCGTATCTAGTTCCGGTCGTGCCTCACGCCCGTGCTCTTTGACCAGAGATACTGGCCTCTTGCCTTCGGGTCGGCTTTGACTTCATCGTATTCAAGAACGATGACCGTATCCTTAGTATCAGGCGCTTCAGCGGGCACCTGAATGCGGCTGATGTGCTTCTCCTCATCGTATCCAAGCTCCAGTGCCTTTTTATTCTCATCGGCAAGAAAATAGGCTTTCACAGGTTTTCCTAACAGACCGTTAAACTCCACACCATCAGGATTCCATTTCATCACGTGCAAATAGACCTTCTTGTCTTTCCGAGTCATCGCGCCCCATGGGAAATCGAAGTCAACAGGTGAGTATTCTGTTCCGTAGATGGACTCGCCGTTCACCTTCATCCATTTGCCGATTTCCGCGAGACGCTCGGTTTCCTCGGGTGCCAGTGTACCCTGTGGCTTGGGAGCCACATTGAGGAGAAAGTTCACTCCCCGCGCGGCACTCAGAACCATACGTTCGAGAATATCTTTGGAGCTCTTCCAGTGATCATCGTCCTGATCATAGCCCCAGTTGTGACGCATGGTCATGCAGGTTTCGACATTCCCTTCCATTCGTTCCGATGCGATGGCTCGGTCGGGAAGTGATTCGAAATCGGCATACTTCTGTTGGGTCTTCGGAAAGCTATTTCGCGGAATCCGTTTCCCTTGCTTCCGTAGATTCGGCAATCCCCCCGCTCTTGAGTTGTTCTCGTAGCGCACCGCAAGGGGACAATTCTTCCGGACTCTCTCGGTCGACCCTCGTTGACCATGAGAGGCACTGCGTTCTACCACCAAGCTCAAAATCCAACACAGACATGAAGCCAAGCGCTATTTTACACCAAAAGCAGCACCACCTTCTTTTCTTGAATCCCTGGCCAACAAACTCAAAACTGGAGTATGAACTACCGACGCTGTGGAGACTCCGGACTTTTGCTCCCTGAAATCTCCCTCGGCTTCTGGCACAACTTCGGCCACCACGATAACCTTCAGGAATCACGGAAAATCATGCACCGCGCCTTCGAGAAAGGCATCACCCACTTCGATCTCGCAGACAACTACGGCCCGCCCGCCGGCTCCGCCGAACAAAACGTAGGGCGGATACTCGCTGAAGACTTCGCCTGTCATCGCGACGAACTGATCGTATCCACCAAAGCCGGCCACAAAATGTGGGAAGGCCCTTATGGCGAGTGGGGCTCTCGCAAGCACATGCTCTCCTCCCTCGACCAATCACTCAGACGACTTCGACTCCCATATGTGGATATCTTCTACTCCCACCGCCCGGATCCAAACACCCGGTTGGAGGAGACAATGTCCGCTCTAGCCACAGCCGTGCAGTCCGGCAAGGCACTCTACGTCGGCCTTTCGAAATACCCACTGAAGCAACTCAAAAAGGCCGTCAAAATTCTCGATCAAATGGGAATCCGCTGCGTCATCTACCAGCCACCGTATTCCATGTTGAACCGCTGGCCGGAAGCCGAGGACATACTGGACTATCTGCATAAGAAACAAATCGGCAGTGCAGTCTTCTCACCCCTTGCACAGGGAATGCTGACCTCAAAATATGCCGATGGCATCCCTCCCGATTCACGCGCAGCCCGCCCCGGTGGATTTTTGGAAAAAGACCAGGTCGCGCAGAACCAAAAGAAGATCAAGAAACTGAACAAGCTGGCCACCAAGGAGGGCACCACCCTCACCCACCTAGCGATCAACTTCACACTTCGTCACAAAGCCGTCACCTCATCCATCATCGGGGCACGCACGGTTTCACAGCTCAACGATTCCCTCGCCGCGCTGAAGGCACCAAAAATCCGAAAATCCACGCTCAAGGCCATCAACAAAATAGCCCCGGCAAAATAGAGTAAGAAAGCTGAAGGTTAACCAAGGGCCGAGCATTTGTGCGGTCTTCACAAAAACAGAAAAGCGGCCACCCGTCTCCGGATGACCGCTGTGAATATTAGAAGGTCGGAAAATTATTCGTCCCCACCCTTCTTACCTTTCTTACCACCAGGTCTTGGACCACGAGGACCCATTTCAGCCCTGGCCTTTTCCCTCTCTTCCTTGCTGAGCTCTCCGTCGCCATCGGCATCGAATTTCTCAAGCATCTTGGCTTCCCTGGCGGCCTTGGCGGCTTCCCTTTCGGATTCGCTGAGTTCGCCGTCCCCGTCCGCGTCGAATTTTTCGAGCATTTTTGCCTTTTGAGCTTCCATCATTTCCTCACGAGCTGCCTTGGCAGCTGCACGTTCGGTTTCGTCCAGCTTGCCATCACCATCCGTATCAAACTTCGCGATGATCTCAGGTGGCAGCTTGCGCTTTGGGCCGTCCTTTTTTCCTTCTTGCGCATGCACCGCTCCGAACATTCCGAGGGTCATTCCGATTACTACCAATGTTTTTGTTTTCATAATATCTTTGTTAGTTTGTTACTGAGTTTGCTTTTCGCTCTCGTGTATCAAAACACCCCTCCCCGACAAAAGTTCTGCAAAACTATGTTAAATTTTCGTAAAGACGAACAATCCCCCGAAAGACCACAATTCACCCTTAGAATAAGAACTTCGAAAACCCAGGCCTCCTCCTACCGAGAAAAACTTACTCGCCTACTTTGACTTCACCGCCGCCTTCTCCGAAAGTGGAGATCTCGAGCTTATCCTCCGGGGCTTTTTTCAGCTCCTCTTCTTTTTTCGGAATAGGGATATCCAGCGGGTTCACAATGATCGCCTTCGGTTGGATTTCCGTCCGTAACGCCTGGTAAAGCAGATTGTAATTGTGCCTTAAAGCCGATGGAAACGAGACGCGCCCCGCTTCCACGATTTTTTCCCTCAGCATTTTCGCAGAAATATCCGCCAACAGATCCGTCCCGATCTGAACCGCTCGATCCACACCTACCGTAGCCTTGCCGGCGGCCGCACTGCCCCTGATCAGATCGCTTGTCACGGAACGTCCCTGTATCGCGATGCTAGACTTCGCGGAGCTAACCTTACCCTTCTCATCCACCGTAATTTCCAGAACCGCATGGTCATTTGATGAAAGCCAGCCGCGCACGTGATCAATGCGTATTGAGATGAAAATTCCGCCATCCGGAGTCGGTGTGATTTCTGGTTTGTAAGTGCGGTATGTCGTTCCGGAGAGACTGTACTCAGCCGCGCCGCCGCCCTTTTTATCCCAGCCTCCGAGACTTTTCCCGAGAATATCCTGCTCAACGCGGACTTCAGCACATAGGGAGCCCAGAAGTGAGCTGAAAACGAGACTGGCAAATAACTTGGCTTTCATTGATTTGATCGGGAGGTGCCTGCTTATACGGATGCAACAGGGAAATTATTCACTCTAATACGCCGTGAGCGAAACATCGTCCACTTGAGCATCCGTTTCCTTACCCAGAAATCGATCCGACAAGCCGGATGCTTTCGACTTATGCTCGTCTTTGATATGCGCCATGACCGTGCCCATCGCACCCAGGATCACACTCCAGTCATCAGTAAAACCGGCACCCAGGATCGCATCCGGGATGAAATCCATCGGGAAAATCAAATATCCCAACGCGCCTACGATCACACTTTTCGCCCAGGCCGGTGTTTCGGAATCTTTCAGGCAGAAATACAGCGTGAAAGCGGTCGTGAGAACTTTCCGCCCACCACGTTTCGACAGTTTTCTGGCAACAATCCAGAGACCTCCCGGCGAGAAAAACTCGGGGAGGTGACCTTCAAAATTCGTTTTGTTAAATCTAGGAAATCGCATGCGACACCTCAAGTGTATCAGATCAGCCACGGAAATCAACCAACGGATCTTAACTGTAGATTTCACGTGCCGTCCCACCTTACCCCTGCTAGGGATATCCCATGGCACAACGCGTCAAAACCGTCGCCTCGATCACAGTCGAGCAATTCTATGAAACCTATTCTGATTCGCTCGAGCTCGCTCTACTTGGGGAAAGGGTCGGCTTTGACCGCCTGATCAGCGAACCCGCCGTCAACCGACCCGGGCTCGCCCTCGCAGGTTTCTTCTCATATTTCGCAAAAAAACGCGTTCAGGTTCTAGGAAATCTGGAAATGGCCTACCTTAGAAAGCTCCCTGAGCAAACGCGCGTCGACCGCTTTCGCCGCATGTGCGAACGCGACATCCCCTGCATCGTCGTCTCCCGTGGAGCCAACCTCGGCCCTGAACTCATGGCCGTAAGCAAAGAGCACTCCATCCCGATCTTCGGCACGTCCCAGATCACGATGAAATTCCTCAACCAGATGACCATCGCCCTGGAGAACGAGTTCGCACCGACAGTCACGATCCATGGCTGCATGGTCGATATGCGCGGCATCGGAGTCCTCATCGTCGGAAAAAGCGGATCCGGAAAATCGGAAACCGCCATCGGCCTCCTGGAGCGCGGCGGTTCGCTTGTCGCAGATGACATGGTGAGGGTGAAACACGTCGGCGGGGAGCTCATTGCCACCGCCCCGGATCTTTCCCGCGGATACATGGAGATCCGCGGCATCGGCATCATCAACGTCGCAAACCTCTACGGTCTCGCCTCCATCCGTCCCGACAAACGTCTCGATCTCGTAGTCACACTCAAGCCCGCCGCCGATCTCAATGACGTGGATCGCCTCGGCCTCGAGTCAAAAACCTACGAACTCCTCGGCCAGGAGCTTGTCCATGTGGAAGTCCCCGTAGGCCCCGGCCGCGATACCGCGCGAATGGTCGCCATCGCCGCGCTCGACCAGCAGCTACGCCGCCTCGGTTACAACATGGCGGACGAGTTCAACCAGAAGCTTCTCAACCACATGGCAGCGGGGAAACCCAAGCTCTGAATTCTCAGGTGCACCACTCCAGCAAAGAGCCAAGCACCCAGTCGGCACCTGCCTTTTCCAGCTCCACTGCGGAAAATTTCCCCGTAGCAACTGCTAGGCATCCCGCACCGATCGCGTGGGCGCAGTGAATGTCCTTCGGCGTGTCACCTATGATCAAAGTGCGCTCGGAATTGTAAATCTGCCCTGTCATTGCAAAGGCTCGCTCCAAAGCGATGAAGCCCAGCTGATTCCGATCCGCCTTGTCAGAGCCATAGGCTCCGAACTGAAAATGATGATCCAGCCCGTAGTGCTGCAGCTTGATCTTGGCACCCTGCGCGGTATTCCCCGTCAGTAGCGCGAGCTGAGCATTCTCACGTTGCGTGAGATGTTCCATCAGCTCGGACACGCCGTCCAGGACACGCCCTTCGGATGGGTTTGACTCAAGGGTCTCGGACAGGCAGCGGTGATACGTTTCGAAAAACCTGTGTGTCTGTTCGTCAGACTCTTCTACACCGAAGTGAACATAGATATTCTCCAGCACCCCGAGATCCGTCGACCCGGCAAGATCCAGAGCCGGCCCGCTGCCACCGAAAACTTCGATAGCAGCCTGTTGAAGCGAGGCCATCCCCTTCCCCCCGGTATCGACGAGCGTGCCGTCGATATCGAAGAGCAGAAGCCAGGGGTCTTTGCTACCCCGTAGAGTCGCAAAGAGATCCTCTATGCTGCCTGCCATGATCCTTAGGCTTTGGAAGACTCTTCGTCCACCTCATCAGCTTCGGTCTCATCCGAATCGCTTTCATCTTCATCATCATCGCTGATGAGATCCGCTGAGGATACCTCTTCGTCGTCTTCCTCTTCGTCCGGCCCGTCTTCCTCGATGAGCTCACCATGGTAGAGTTGGAAATGACGCTTGCGCTGATGTGCCGGCAGTGGAGAAAGGATCATCGCTACCGCGCGTCCGTTCAGGCGTGGCTGCTGGTCGACAGCTGCCATCGTCTTGAGATCCTCGATGATCCGTTTCAGAACCACGAAGCCAAGATCCTTGTGAGCGTTCTCACGTCCCCGGAATTGGAGAACGAAGCGAACCTTGTGGTTCCCTTCGAGGAAAGTCTCCGCACGTCCCAGCTTGATATTGTAATCGTGATCACCAGTGCCGACGCGGAATTTCACTTCCTTCATTCTTGTTGAGGTCTTTTTGACGCCCTTCTTCAGTTTCGCCTGGGTATACTTGTATTTACCGTAGTCGATGATCTTGCAGACCGGCGGATCAGCCTTTCCTGCGATCTCCACCAGATCCAGCCCCACGGACTGCGCCTTGGACAATGCCTCGCGTGATGACATCACGCCAAGCTGGTCTCCGTTTGCGTTTACGACGCGAACTTTCGGTGCGCGGATACGGTCGTTGACCCGCGTCATATCGCGGTAACGGCCCCTATTGTTGTTTTTCTGTGGTCTAGCTATGGTCTTGTCCTTTTGGGGTGCATATTCATCGCTCCGACGTTGCGGAAAGGCCTGGCCGATACCATTGGCCGAAGCGAAGAGAATTTTGAAAAATGACCGGAACGCGAAGTCATGAAGTGATGACAATAGATCCACACAGGTTCATCGAACCGGTGATTGGTGTGGCTGTAATGCGTTTCGGGGAAATCATAAGCGGGATCTGCGGCTGACAAAATAACTGCCGCACGAAGCTCTATACGGGAACTTAATCCCCTCAGTGAATTCCTTGCAAGGAGGAAATTACCGCCTCCATCTCCATTTCCGCGCGTTCCGCTATTGACCCGCAGGCACGCACTCCATCACCCTTCGCTCATGATTTTCCCGGGTTTCATCACACGCCACCTCTCGCTCGTTCTTGCAGCGGTCTTCATGGTATCCTCCTGCGGGGGGAATCCTCCTTCACAGGTCCGCACTTCCCACGGGAATGGTGGCACGGTCAGCGTAGGCACCATCCCACGCACTCCGCCTCCCTCCGTTTACGCGGAAAGCGTCCTCATCGTGGATGTGAACAGCGGTAGAAACCTCTACGCGAAAAACGCCGATAGCGCCCGCGCCGTCGCCTCCACTCAGAAAATCATCACAGCCCTATGTGTGCTGGATGCCGGGAGTCTCGACAAGACGGTGACAATCACGGCCTACGACACCAGATGCGAGCCCACCAAACTCTATCTGAAACCCGGCGAGAAATACACCCGCCGCCAGCTCCTGAAAGTCCTGATGGTGAAAAGCGCCAATGATGTCGCACGTGCACTGGCTCGCGACGTCGGCGGGAGCGTCGAGGGATTTGCCGCATTGATGAACCGGAAATCCGCCCAGATCGGCATGCGGAAATCTCATTTCCTCAATCCCCACGGCCTTACCGAAGCCGGCCAGTATTCCACCTCGCGTGACATGGCCATCGCCGCCCGTGTCGCTTACCGCAGCCCGCTTCTACGTAGCTACTTCTCCACGAAATCCTTCGTCTTCACTTACAACAACGGCCGCACACGCACCATCACCAATACCAACAAGCTCCTGACACGCGTCCCGTATTGCGACGGCATGAAAACCGGCACCACAAACGCCTCCGGCCGCTGCCTGATTTCCACCGGAACACTGAACGGCCGTTCTGTCATCTGCGTGGTCATGAAATCGAACTCCGCGAACATCTGGAACGATTCCGAGAAACTCCTTCGCTGGTCCCTTGAGCGCCCGGCCTCGGAATAAATTCGGCCATTCTTTTTTCCAAAGTCATGGAACCCTCCCCACCCCGCACACGACTCGACGGGCTGCGGGAAGAGCAGTTGCTCAGATCCCTGAAGCCGACCGGTATCGCCGGGGCTATGCAAGTCACACGTGAGAACAAAACCCTCTGGAACTTCGCTTCAAACGACTACCTGGGTCTCGCAAACCACCCTGATGTCAGCGAAGCATTCATCGAAGGCATCAGGCTCTACGGAACCGGCTCCACCTCATCCCGGCTCATCACCGGCACCTTGCCACCCCACATCCGGCTTGAGCAAAAAATCGCCACCCTGAAACACACGGAAGCCGCCCTCACCTTCACCTCGGGCTTCACCACCGCTCTTTCCGTCATCCCCGTGATCGCTGGAAAAGGCGACTTCATAGTCCTCGACAAGCTCGCCCACGCCTCCCTCATCGATGGCGCACGCGCCTCCGCCGCCACCCTCCGTGTCTTCCCTCATAACGATACCGGAAAACTCGATACCATACTCGGAAACCTCCGCTCCAAACACCCCGAGTCACGCATCCTCGTCGTCACGGAATCCGTATTCTCCATGGACGGCGACCTATGCCCCCTCACTGAAATCGTCGCAACCTGCGAGACCCACCGAGCCGCAATCCTGCTGGATGAAGCACACGCCATCGGCATCCTCGGCACCAACGGCATGGGCCTCGCCTCAGCCCTCGGCCTCCAACAAAAAATCCATTTCCAGATGGGCACACTCAGCAAAGCAATCGGCCTCTCGGGTGGCTACTTTGCCGCCAGCCGCGATTGGATCGATCTTATCACGAACCTCGCCCGCCCTTTCATCTACACCACCGCCCCGCCACCGGCCATCGCCCACGCCGCCATCACGGCTCTGGATCTCATCTCTGCCACGGAAGGAAAAGCCCTGCGGGAAAAACTGTTCCAAAACGTCCACAGTATACGCCCCGGCCACCCCAGCGCCATCGTCCCCCTCATCCTTGGATCAAACGAATCCACACTTTCCGCATCCGCATCTTTGGAAGAAAAAGGGTTCCTGGTTCCAGCCATTCGCTACCCCACCGTGGCAAAAGACAGCGCACGCCTGAGAATCACTCTCTCATCAGCGCACCCGGATCAGGCAGTCTCCGCACTGGCCGCCAATTTGAGAAATTGTCATTGCTCCGCCGGAACCTGAACACGTTCCCGCTTCAGCTTCTCCGCCTTCAGCATCCCGCACCCTGCCGCCACATCGATCCCCCGCCTCTGCCGGAACGTGCAAGGAACCCCCGCTTCACGCAGGACTTTCTGGAACACCTCGCCCCCATCACTCCCCTCACCTTCAAAACCTCCCGTAGGATTCAGCGGAATCAGATTCACATGGCTGTCGATCCCTTCCAGCAAAGCCGCCAAACGCCCCGCCGTCTCCGCTGAATCGTTCTTCCCAGCGATCAGCGTCCACTCGAAGAAAATCTTATTCCCCGTCTGTGTGGAGTAGGAGCGACAAGCGGAAATCAGCATCTCCAGATTCCACTTCTTACTCGCAGGCACCAGCGCGGATCTCTCTTCCTCCGTTGATCCGTGCAAACTCACCGCCAGTTTGTATGGCCGTTCCTCATCCCCCATTCGTAGGATCGAAGGTACTACGCCTACCGTACTAATCGAAATTTTCTGAGCAGAGATCGCCGCACCCTGCCCATCGGAAACGATGTCCATCGCCTTCATCACGGAGTCGTAATTGTGAAGTGGCTCGCCCATCCCCATCAGCACCAGATTCCGCAAACGCCGGTGCGGATGACTCTCCGCCAAGGAACGCCTGACATGCTGCACCTGTGCTACGATTTCCCCAGTAGTCAGATGCCTTACAAAACCCATCTGCCCCGTCGCACAGAACACACATCCCATCGCACAGCCAGCCTGAGAGCTCAGACATGCCGTAAATCGCCCCTCGTACCCCATCAGCACGGTCTCAATTACCTGCCCGTCCGCCAGTCTCAGCAAAAACTTCCGGGTGAGCCCGTCACTGCTATGGATTTCCTCAGCCTTTTCCGGGGAATCGATAAACCATGATTTGCCCTCACCCAGGTTCGCATCCAACCATTTTCTCAGTGGAGGCAGAAATTCCTGATCGTCGAGGGAATCGACCTTACGGTGAACCGCCCCCCACAAGGTCTTCGCGTGATGGGCAAGCACCCCGTCCGCACGCAGCTGAGCCTCCAGCTCCGCGTAACTCAATTCCAGCAATGACCTCGAAACTTCTTTCACGGATCGACAGGAAGGGCGCGCGGCACAACTTGTACAGGCTGGGCACGGCGTATTTCAGGATCAGGCACTACTGTCGCTCTCGGCGCAGCGGGCTCCTCTTTCGGTTGGATATTCGGCTTCACCAGAATCGCTTTCGGCGGTTCTGGCTCTGGCTTCGGCTCTACTTTCGGCACCGCCAGTGGCTTGGCTTTTGGCACTTGAGGAGTCACCACAAGCTGCGCACTTTCCGGCGGAGTTTTTCTCATCCGGATCTCCACACGCCGGTTCGGAGCCTGCGCATCACCGTCACCATCGGCAACCAGCGGCTGGGATTTTCCATATCCCCTGGTAATAATCCGATCCTGCTCACTCTCCATTCCCAGCGAATCAACCAGGTAACTCTTCACGGACTCCGCCCGTTGCAGAGAAAGTTTCACATTGAACTCCTCGCCGCCCACCAAATCCGTGTGCCCCTCGATCCAGCAATACAGATTCGGATTCTTGTCGATCAGCAGCGCCAGCTTCATCAGCCCGATCTTCGCGCTCTCCCTGAGATTCGCACTGTTGAACTCGAAAATCAGATCACTAGGCAAAAGCGTTTTCTTGGAAAGCAGTAGATTCGGTGGCAGATCGAGCATTTCGTCGAGGGACTTTATCCCATCCAGCTTCCCGTTCTCCACATCACCTTTGTTGCCCAGTTTCACCAGATCATCCGTGAAGTCAGCCATCTCCCCGTCATCCTCAATCACCGCCCCGGGATCAACTGTCAGCTGCCCCAGCGCCGCAGGCTGAAGCTCCGTTTCCAGGCGCCCCATCTCTGGCAAATCGCTCTCCATGTCAAAACTCGCCGAAACCTCGATCTCAGACGCGTCCAACTCTCCCTCAGCCAGCGGATTGGACATTTTCAGCGCAAACTCCGGATCCAACACACTCGGCACCATGTCGATCTCGGTATCCTCCGGCAACAGCTCAAGGAGATCCACTTCCTCGATCAGCGATGCCGAATCATCCGGTGGCGTCACCGTTTCTTCAGGAAGCAACGCCGCCTCAGGTTCATACGGCCGCACCTCCACCTGCTGGACATTCATCTGATCCGTGGAAAGTTCCTGCGTTTCTATGATCCCCATCGCGATCTTCATCTTATCCAGCGCGAAAAACACCAACACATGCAACAAAATGGAAACCAACATAGCCACGACCGCCCAACGCCCTATATGCTCCGGCCCGGGAAGGCGGTAGCCAGCGTTGTCGTGCATGTCGCTCCAGCGAGCCTCGTTCTCCATACCCATATAATAAACCAAGGAATCAAGCTGGCAATACCCGAAAACACCGGATAGCCCGCCCCTAGGCACCCCACGTGCTATACTCACAAAATACTGCAAAA
>JBPOGC010000092.1:0-12092 GCA_051251795.1 Luteolibacter sp.
CATCCCCAGCGCCAGCACTAGAAGCAGCACCATCAAACTAATGGTGGCAATGAGTGCGAAACCGGACTCGTGGGTTGTTTTTTTTGGAATCGAATAGGTTTTTGATTTCATGTTTGAACGAGGTTTTAGGGTTTTATTCTTGAAAAGACTGAGACAGACTCAAAAAGAATTTGAACGGGATTTGTAAAATCCGATTCAGATTGTGAATACATTATACACTCGTATTTACAAAAGCCATACTTTTTTGCATTTATTTATTTTTGCAGAACAGAAACGACAGGGAAACCTTTATTTTTGTTCGGATGAATTTTTTAGCGGAGCCCGACTTTCGATAGATCAATGGGCTTAAAACCAAGCTTTAAAGCCGGAGATTCCGGCCTGAGCCTGAAATCACCGTTTTCCGGGTCTACGAAAAGCGGATCAACGGCCAGGCTGTTGGCATCGATCCCTTTCGCCCGGTGCTTTGCCAGGATGTCTTTTCCAAGGTTCGGATCCTTTGTTGAAAAATAGATATTGTAATCAGTATCCGCATCCTTCGCCATGGCGATCGGCCTGCCCCGGGCATCTTCTGAAATTCTACCTGAACCTGGTTCCAGCTCATTGATGAATTCCGTGTCCATCCCGGTTGAGTAGAGGATGTTCCTCGTGATTGTAGCTCCTGTCATCGGACCTTCTCTGACCGAAAAATAATACCCCCTGGGTGGCGCGATGATATCGGCAACAATGTTGTTCTCACAGCGGTTGTTCAGCTTCGTCAGAATACCCTGTGAAACGCACTTATATACTACATTCCCAGTAATAACCGTATCCCTCTGTCCACCATCCGTCCGGATTGCTGCCTGCATGATCATTGGCGCCACCATGTGGTGAACATAGTTTCCGCGGATAATGTTCCCGGCACCAGCCCCGCGGATGTAAATCCCGTTGCCGTCGCCCATCATCTCCATCACATGATGGATCTCATTGTATTCAAAAACGTTGTCATGCGTGTGAAGGTAAGGCCGCACGTCTTCCAAGTCATAGTTCTTCGGTAGTTCGCCTATCTCATTCCGCCGAATGGTTCTCCCAAGTTCACGGCTCTTTTTCCTGAAGAAATCCGTCATGCAGCCTGAAATGATCAAACCTGTGTAGGGAGTGTCATGAATCAGATTGTTCGCCACCCGGTTTTCGCCACTTTGCCAGACCAGGATTCCCGCCGAGTGTGAGTAAATTCGCCCTACGTGGTGGACGTGGTTGTTGAAAATGAGGTTGTCCCTGTTCACGTCCTTCGTGCCGGGGCCGTAGCCGCAAAGCAGAATTCCCGCACCTCCCATATGCTCGATGTGGTTGCCGGAGATCGTGTTTTTCTGACCATGAAGATCCACCCGGATCGCACTGCTTCCACTGTGCAGAAAGTGACACTGGTCAATTACGCAATTCTCTGTTCCACGCAGACGAACAAGCGCATTCCCTTTGTCCAGCATATCCCAGTCGTGCTGAAGTCCCGCGTCATCTTCTTTCAGGAGATAGCGTTCCCCGTGCGTAAATGTGAGACCGCGAAAGCAAAGATTCCTGACAGGAATATCCTCCGGCCCCTTGAAATCGACATCACCCTCGACACGGATGTATTCCTGAAGACGTGGCCTGAGAATACCCTCCGGAACCTCTCCGTTGCGCGGCCAGAGATAAACTTTCCCTTCCTTTGTATTCACAGCCCATTCCCCGGGCTCGTCGAGCTCGTCCACCACATTTTCTACCCAGCAGGACTCTGTTGTCTTGAGGAAATGGAGAACATTCATCATATATGTCGCCTCGATCGAAGTATGGGCGATCTGCTTCCTCTCATCCACTGAAACCAGAGGCAGGATGTTCACAATCCACGCATGATGCGGCCTGACGACGATCTCCACATCTGTCACATTCGCCCAGTTCTTCAGCTTTCCTTTGGGGAAGTGCAGCTTGTCCCGCCCACTTCCTTTCAGTGGGATAAATCCGGCTGAACGGGCACGCGGAAGTAGCCCCTGGCTATCGTAAAGAGTGCGGAACCCTCCGGAAATATCAGCAAGCCAGACATGTTCCGCGGCCTCCTCGGACAGACCTGGTGGCGCTTCATCCAGCTTTTGCCAATTCACGATCTCCTCCCCGGAACTGAACACAGGCTTTTCTCCTGGGTATGCCGCGTAGGAGGTCTTCTCATCCCCGGAATCTTCCAGACCAAATACCACCGTATCTTTCAGCTGGTAACTGCCCTCACGAACCAAGACCTCGATCTCCGCGGGTTTCTCCTTTTTCAAGACACGCACAGCATCACGCGCCCGCTCTAACGAAGCGAACGGGCCGTCGGTTCCCTCGGCATTGGGCTCGGCAAGTGTTCCAGACCATTCGTCTGATCCGTCCGGTGACAGATAGAAATCAGCATTAGCTACCAGTGGAGCCCCCTTGCAAGGCAGCGAAAAAACGGGAAAAAAACATAAACAAAGTTTGATGGAAATCCCATCAACCAAGGATCGAAGACTCATGTGTGTGTTTGCAAGTATCCGCTAGAAAAATTGAGTTCGAGAGGAATGAAGGTTTGATTGTCAGGTTGTTTTGCGACTGGAGAGTTTGGAGTGATGTCCAAACTTTCAGTCATCCCCGAGAATGACATCCGCTGACAATTTCTTCAACCCCTCTTTTGGGGGGGCGTGGAAGTGGCAGGAGTCAATCACACAGCAGAATCCAACCGTGTTTGCTTCGATTCCCAAAATCGAGAAAATCGCTTTGCTCAATCTCACCCAACACACAGCGATTGAATCGCAAGCTGTTACCCACATCATCCGTGGAAAACTGAAATTGAATGGTTTGATGGTGCGCGCGAGAGGACTCGAACCTCCACGGGGTTGCCCCCACTAGAACCTGAATCTAGCGCGTCTACCAATTCCGCCACGCGCGCGCTCCAAGCCGGCCTTTCGACCGGGCGGGAAAACAACCATGCAGCCGAGTTCTTGGCAATCACCATTTTCGCCTTCCGTGCATTCGATCAATATAACTGTTTCCGAAGACATTTTCCATCCTGGCGACAGTTGGCTTCTCCCCTTCTTCGACTGTAACCTCGATCACATCAAAACGCCACGGAACCTGCCTGCTTCCCAGCCTTTTCAGCCACTCGTTCGCCCCCCTCTCGATCAGCTTCCGCTTTTCCTTTCCCACTGCTGCCAGCCCCCGGATCTTCGCATCCTTCCGCCTCGTCTTCACCTCGGTAAAAAGAAGCTGTCTCCCGTCCTTTGCGACAATATCCACCTCGCCCCCCTTCCTGCCCTTGAAGTTCCTCGCCAGAATCTTACAGCCCTGTGTCCGCAACCAATCGGCGGCTACTCTCTCCCCATAGTCACCTGTCCATTTGCGAGCACCGCTAGCTCCCGCCTTCGAGTGGTAGGGAGAGTTGAGATACCGGCTGAAACGACCGACGATGATAGCGACAAGGCCCATGTTTTTTCAATGCTGCGATATGCTCCCTGGTGCCGTAACCCTGATGGCGAATAAAACCGTATTCGGGAAATTCTCGATCCACAGTAGCCATAAACCGATCCCTTGTCACCTTCGCAATCACACTCGCCGCCGCTATGGACAGAGAAATGCCATCACCTTTTACCAGAGCCTCATGAGGTAGCTCCAATCCCTTGACAGGCAACCCGTCGATCAAAGCAATATCCGCCCTCTCATGTAGGCCGTTCAGCGCCAGCCCCATGCAATAATGCGTAGCTCGTAGGATGTTTATCCGATCGATCTCCCCCGCTCCAACCATTTCCACAGACCAAACAACGCCCGGATAAATTACGATTTCCTCATAAATCGATTCCCTTCGTTTTTTTGAAATTTTCTTTGAGTCGTCCAGACCTTCGCAGGAAAAACCTGTAGGCAAAATCACTGCCGCAGCGGCAACCGGCCCGGCTAGAGGCCCCCTTCCTGCTTCATCCACACCTGCAACCCTTTTGAAACCACGGGCAGCTAATATTTTTTCGTGGCTAAAGTCCGGCACCGATCAATGTTTCATGAATCGGTTTTTCGAAGCCACAAAAGAATTGTCAGATTCAGTACCGAAAATCTGAGTGGAAACAACCTTACCGTCATCCGTCACGACGGATCCGATCCCAGTGTGCGTCCAGCTGCTACGCATGTTGTGCTCATGGTTTTTAGAGCTCTTCCAGGCATTCAGAAGTCCTTGGGCGGACTGAGTTGTCGTGGCTGCGACATTCTCCCCCAACACAGGAATACTATATGCATGGCGTGCGGCAAGGGCGCGCCCAGAAAAGCCATTGTGATTGATTTTCAGACCATTACCACCGTTTTTCCGGGCGAGATCTTCGCAATGTTTCTGCGCCATCGCATCAAGACCGTAATGACGCTTCAGAGCCTTTTTCCCAAAGCTTGCGCGATAGTTGTTCACTTTATTAAAAATTTTGTCAGGCATTGATCCCCCATTTTCAGATGGAGAAGAAATGTTCACGCGAGTGATGTTTTTTGAGGACGATGAGCACGATGCCAAGGAGCCAGCTAAAGCCAAGGCACATATTTTCAGGTAAGGTGTGGTTTTCATATTTCTATGATTGTCATCTTGCGCTGAATGTAAAGACTTTTTTATAATTTACGTGATTATTTTGCGAGATTTTATGGATTATTATTTAAGATATATTAAATGAATTCCCATTACTCGCATATGATCCTGGAAAACTGAGGATGCGGCATGTTCCGTATGGATTGGAGCCGCTGGTCGGAATTGAACCGACGACCTATTCATTACGAGTGAATTGCTCTACCCCTGAGCTACAGCGGCGCTTTTCAAAGCGTGGCAAGAAGCAATCATTTTGATCCCGTGCCTGCAAGTGGAATTGCCATGCTCTGTTCGCATGCGTGTCGCCTCACAAGGAGAAGAACTCTACCAGCAGATTGATCTGAGAGCGGAGATCCCCATTGCCTCACGAAATAGGACACCATACGAGGGAGGCAAGAGATCCTGCAGGATCGATCAAGGAAAAACACCACACAATACGGACGAAGCTGAGAATACAAATCCCACTCTCTACCAAAGTCCCCGCACCTTTTCTACGTACTTGCACCGAGAAAGGTATTGGAACAACTTCTCTCATGCTCCTGCGCCTAGGAAAAACCTCCCAAGTCATCTCCATATGTGTGGCCATGGTTTTCTCCGGCTGCTCCCCTGAAGCCATCCTGGTCAGCAACCCCACCGAAAACGGCGGCCAGTCCGAGACCTTTGGCTACCGCACATGGCTCAGAAAAGGCGTGGAACCGGATCTTGTCATCATCGGCATCCACGGATTCTGCGGCGCATCCGTGGATTACGACAACCTCGGCAAGCACCTTGTAAAACACCAACCCAAGACCGCCCTCTACGCCTACGAAGTCCGCGGCCAGGGTAGCGACCCGAAATACAACCGCAGAGGCGACATCGGCGATCCGCGCCAATGGTATGACGACCTCGAAGCCTTCACACAGCTCGTCGACGAGCGCCACCCGGACGCGAAGATCATCTGGTATGGCGAAAGCATGGGCGCGCTGATCGCCACCCATGCCGTCTGTTCCGCCCCTGCGGGAAAACCTCCTTGTGACGGCCTCGTCCTTTCATCCCCAATCGTCCGCTTCAAGGACGACATCGAGCCTTGGAAGGTGAACCTTGTCAAAGTCGCCGCCACCGCCCTCCCCCTCGCACGCGTTTCCCTGGATGTCATCTCCGGCCAGCAAGACGTCCAGATGACCCAGGAGTCGAACCACGGCGACCAGTCACAAACGAACGAATACAACGTCGAGCAACATACCCTCCGCCTACTGGGAACCCTTACAAAACTCATCGACGGCATGAACGATTGCGCCGCCAAGCTTGAGATACCCACCCTCGTCCTCCATGGCGAGGAAGACTACTTCAACAACGACTCCGACATCCGCGGCTTCGTCGCCCGTGTCCCCGGCAGCGTCCCTGTCACCTACAAAAACTATCGCAACGCCTACCACCTCCTCATGTATGACCAGAAACGCGAAAAAATCTTCCGCGACGTGGAAAAGTGGCTGAACCGTCAGCGCTAAACACACAACGCCTCCCTCCAAGAAACCGGTAAATCAAAAGGCAAAGGACATACACACTACCCAACACCTCCTTGTGTTCCGTGGTTAAAAACACTCAATCCAAGCCCAAAAAAGATTCGTTGGATTCGTAAGATTCGTGGTTCCAAAACCCACAATCCTGTCGCCACATCGAGGCGCTTCACTGAAACTTGGAACTTGAGCCTTAAAGGTTGAAATTAAAGCACGTTTCGACTTGACGGAATCAAACCCCAAGGCATTCTCCGCCCCCCACAACCAATTTCAACATGGCACGTATTTGTAGTATCAGAGGAACCCGCGTCCGCTCCGGCGGCAAAATTCACCGTTCAGGCTTGGCCAAGAAAAAAGGCGGTATCGGTCGTCACGTCACGAAAGTGGTGAAACGTTCCGTATCACCAAACCTTCAGAACAAGCGCATCTGGGTTCCGGAACTCGGAAAATTTGTCCGTATCAAGCTCACTTGCCGCGCACTCAAGACCATCAACAAGAATGGTGCCTACGTGACGCTGAAAAAAGCCGGGATCGTCAAGTAATCCCCCAATGCACGGGTTTTCCTACAAAAACGGGGAGCTTTTCTGCGAAGACATTTCCCTGAACTCCCTCGCGGAGCAACACGGGACACCACTTTACGTCTACTCCGCAGGAACAATCCTGGATCACTTTACCCGCCTGGACAAAGCTCTCGGCGGTGTGAACCACGAGATCGCCTACGCGGTCAAAGCAAACTCCAACCTCTCAGTCCTTCGTCTCCTCGCCAACCATGGCGCGGGCTTCGACATCGTTTCCGGTGGCGAACTCTTCCGCATCATCAAAGCTGGCGGAGACCCCGCACACTGCACCTTCGCAGGTGTCGGCAAGACCCGTGAGGAAATCGTCTACGCCCTAGAGCAAGGCATCTACTCCTTCAACGTGGAAAGCGAAGAGGAACTCCGCTATCTCAACGAAGTCGCCGGAGAACTAGGAAAAATCGCTCCCGCCGCCGTCCGTGTAAACCCGAACGTCGACGCGAAAACCCACAAGTATATTTCCACCGGAAAGAGCGAGAACAAATTCGGCGTCGATTTCGAGGCCATTTCCTCCCTCTACGACCGCGCCGCTGCGGAGCTCCCGAACATCAGTCTTCGCGGCCTCCAGATGCACATCGGCTCCCAGCTTACATCCATAGCCCCCTTCATTGAGGCCGTGGAAAAAGTCATCCCGCTCGTCACCTCACTCAAGGAAAAGCACGGTATCGAGTTCTGGTCCATCGGCGGTGGCATCGGCATCGTCTACGAGGACTCCCTCGCATCCGGTTCACCCGGGTGGTGGTCGTCCAAGCCCGAGTCCGAGCGCCCCCTCACCATCGAGAAATACGGAGAGGAACTCGTCCCGCGTCTGAAAGATCTCGGCCTGAAAATTCTCCTCGAGCCCGGCCGCTACATTGTTGGCAACGCCGGAGTCCTCGTCACAAAATGCCTCTACGAGAAAAAAGGCTCCGCAAAGACCTTCAAGATCGTCGATGCCGGAATGGGCGATCTCATCCGCCCCGCCCTCTACGAAGGTCACCACGACATCGTCCCTCTCCAAGAGCCCACATCCGCTGATCTCACCAAAGTCGACGTAGTCGGCCCCATCTGTGAAAGCGGTGACTTCTTCTGCCAGGATCGCCCACTACCGGACTTCAATCCCGGCGACAGCATCGCTCTCATGTCCGCCGGAGCCTACGGCTTCGTCATGGCCTCGAACTACAACTCCCGCACCTTCCCCGCCGAAATCCTCGTCGAAGGCGAAAAGGCAACCGTAGTCCGCAAGCGCCAGACCCTCGACGACCTCATCGCAGGCGAGTTGTAACAGCCAAATATTTCAATGGCTTCAGGCCAAAGCCTCAAATTCCCACACTTGATTTCCTTACTGTAATTTGTGCATGATTCGTGCATGGCGACAAAAACAATCACCTTGGAGCTTGATGCCTACAATAAGTTGAAAGCAGCGAAACGAGGAAGGGAGTCATTTTCCTCCGTCGTCCGGAGGAGCATTCTACCCTACGCCCCGAGGGATGGAGCCTCTATTCTCGCCGTCTTGCGGGCTAGGGAACACTTTCTCAGTGATGAATATCTAACCAATATCGAGAAGATTGACCTTTCCGACTCACCACCGGAGAACCCATGGGAGGAGTCTGAATGATTCTCGATACAAACGTGCTGATCAAACTCGAGCGTGAGCTTAAAAAGGGGGAAGAAGGCCCCGCCACCCGGTTCTTGAAAAAACTTCCACAAGGCCGGATCTGTATCACACCCACAGTTGCTGGTGAGTTCCGTTCCGGTAATTCCATGGCAAACAAGAAGCTCTGGAACGAAGCGTTGGCACCTTACGAAATGCTCAAGATCACCCCTGAGACTTCTTGGATTTACGGTGAAATCTACCGAAACCTAGCCGCACGTGGCAGCTTGATCGGGGCAAACGATATGTGGATTGCAGCGACAGCGCTGACCTACTTTCTTCCCGTTGCAACCGGAAACACCCAGGAATTTCAAAGAGTGGAAAATCTGACAGTCCTTCCAATCTGAATCAGAAGATTCTGGAATACCTGTCTTGCCCACGCAAAAAAATCTTATCCAAAGTCTGTCCAGCCATGCCTCGCCTAGCCCTCCTCCAGTCCGGCACCTTCCCGGACAAAGCCGCTGCCTTCGACCACCACGAAACGCTCATCCGCCAGGCCGCAGCCGGTGGTGCCAACATCATCGCCACCCAGGAACTTTTCCTCACCCCCTACTTCTGCACCGTCCAGGACACGGATCGCTTCGATCTCGCCGATCCCCTCCCCGGCCCAGTAACCGACCGCCTCGGCAATCTCGCGAAGGAACTCGGTATCGTCCTCATCTCCTCCCTTTTCGAGCACCGCAGCCCCGGCCTCTACCACAACACCGCCGCCATCCACGATGCCGATGGCGCACTCCTCGGTCTCTACCGCAAAGCCCACATCCCGCAGGATCCCGGCTTCGAGGAGAAATTCTACTTCACCCCCGGCGACAGCGGCTGGCCCGTCTGGGACACCGCTTTCGGAAAAATCGGCGTACTCATATGCTGGGATCAATGGTATCCGGAAGCCGCCCGCCTCATGGCACTCGGCGGCGCGCAACTCCTCATCTACCCCACCGCCATCGGCTGGCTCCCCGAGGAAAAGGAAGAACTCGGAAAAGCCCAGCACTGCGCCTGGGAAACCGTCCAGCGCGGGCACGCCGTCGCAAACGGCTGCTACCTCGCCGCCATCAACCGCTCCGGCACTCACGATGGCACCGAGTTCTGGGGCCAGTCTTTCGTCTCAAACCCATACGGCGAACTCATCGCAAAAGCCTCCGTCGAAAACGAGGAAATCATCCACCAGGACATCGACTACAAGCAGGTCGAAGACTTCCGCCGCATCTGGCCATTCTTCCGCGACCGCCGCATCGACACCTATTCCGGCCTGACCGAGCGCTGGAGATCTCCCGTCCCTCAGGAACACCTCTGAAAAGTCCCCTTATCTCCGGTCGGGACATCAGGGATCGCATCTGCTTTCAGATTGCGGCAGAGAAGTTTTCAGTCTAATAAACTCCTCTATGAGCACTGACATTCATTCCTATCGGGTTCCCATGGTCGCAGACACCGCCGAATCGGAACGCGCCGCCTTCATTCGCAAGACCTACTGGCACCTTGCCGGAGCTATCGGACTCTTCGCCGCTTTGGAAACAATCTTTCTCAAAATGGGTTGGGGCGTGAAAGCTCTGGCTCTGCTCGGAACCAGCCAATACTCATGGCTCATCGTTCTCGGCGGATTCATGGCCATCTCATGGCTCGCTGACAAGTGGGCAACAAGCGGAACCTCCCTTGGCATGCAGTACGCAGGCCTCGCGCTCTACACGTTGGCGCAGGCCTTGATCTTTTTACCAATGATCACACTGGCCACCATGATGACTGGTGACCTCTCACTCGTCACCCAGGCCGGTTTCATAACAATCGCCATGGTTCTAGGAATCACCGCAGTCGCCTTCACCACCAGAAAGGACTTCAGCTTCCTCGGCGGATTTTTGAAAATCGGCGGATTCGTGGCACTCGGACTTATCGCCACCTCATTCTTCCTGCCCATCTCGCTGGGTCTGTGGTTCTCCGCCGCGATGGTCATCTTCGCATCGGTTTCCATTCTTTATAACACCAGCAATCTCATCCACCGCTACAACACCACCCAATACGTCGCAGCCTCGCTTTCGCTTTTCGCAAGCGTTGCACTTCTCTTCTGGTATGTGCTGAGGATCCTTATGACCCTCACCGGTCGCGACTAGTCTTCGTTGCAGATTCCGCTTGGGATCTGTTCGGCAATCCCCTCATTACTTTTCCTTGGCGCGCGATCCGCACCAACTAGAGTCCCCTCCATGAGCGACATAGCCACCAAACTTTCCGAAGACATCAAGACAGCCATGCGGGCAAAAGACTCCGCTGCCCTCAATGCTCTCCGAGCCCTGAAAAGCGCCCTTACGAACGCCGCGATCGAAAAGGGCGGCCTCGGCACCGCTCTTGAGGAAAACGAATCCTTCGCCGTCATCCGCAAACAGATCAAGCAACGCCAGGACTCCATCGAGCAATTCGAGAAAGCAGATCGCCCCGAACTTGCCGTTTCTGAAAAAGCCGAAATCGAAATCCTTTCAAAATACCTCCCCGCAGCCCTCACCGAGGACGAGCTGAACGCCATGGTCGATCAGGCCATCTCCGAAACAGAGGCCTCGTCCAAGGCGGACATGGGAAAAGCAATGAAACGCGCCCAGGAACTCTCCGAAGGCCGCGCCGATGGAAAACTCCTCTCCCAGGCAGTAATGAAACGCCTCCAATAAGGAGGAGGAGTTTCCAACTCCTTTGCACAACCACAGCACCTAACCATTCCCCTTTGCCCATCCCCTAAGATGTGCTAAATATTTCCCACGAATGTTCGAAGTAAGACTAAAGCCAGACATGGTCGAGCGCGCCCTTGTGGTGCGACTCTACTTCGACAAGCGCGAAGAAGAGGAATCCGCCTCCCTCCTCACCGAGCTGGGTGAACTCGTGTCCACACTCGGCATTGAAATCGCTGAAATCGTCCTCGCGAAATCCCGTGAGATGCACAAGAAGCTCCTCTGCGGAAAAGGCAAGGCCGCCGAAATCGTGGAACTCGCCAAAGCACACGAATGCGATGTCATCGTCATCGACAACAGCCTCGCCCCCTCCCAGCAACGCGAATGGGAAGCTCTCGCCGACCTTTGCGTCATCGACCGCGAGGAAGTCATCCTCGATATTTTCGCCAAACGCGCCCACACCCGCGAAGCCCGCCTCCAGGTCGAGCTCGCCCGCATGCAATACGCTCTTCCACGCCTTGCCCGCATGTGGGGACACCTTGACCGTGAGTCCGCAGGCTCAGGCGGAGCGGGCGGTGGCGGAGCATCCCGCGGAATGGGTGAGAAACAGATCGAAGTAGACAGACGCCTCGCCCACATGAGCATAGACCGCTGCAAACGCGAGCTCGAAGTCGTACGCAAGCAACGCAAGACCCAGCGCAAGGAACGCGAGAAATTCGAGACCCCGCACGGAGCCATCGTCGGCTATACCAATGCAGGAAAATCCACACTCCTCAACAAACTCTCCGGCGCTGATGTCATGGCAAAGGACATGCTCTTCGCCACCCTCGACACCACCACCCGCCGCATCGAGCTTCCCGATGGCCAGCCCCTCCTCATCACCGATACAGTAGGTTTCGTACGCAATCTCCCGCACCGCCTGGTCGAGGCATTCAAAGCCACCCTCGAAGAAGCCGTCCTCGCTGATTTTCTCATCCACGTCCTCGATGCCACCGCCCCCGAGATCGAAATATTTCACGAGACAACCCTCAAAGTCCTCGGCGAACTCGGTGCCTCTGATAAGAAAATCATCACCGTCCTCAACAAGATCGATGCCGTCACCGATCCCGATACCCTCGAAAGCCTGAACCGCAATTTTCCCGACGCCCTCCACACCTCCTCCCTCACCGGCCTGGG
>JBPOGC010000093.1:0-12054 GCA_051251795.1 Luteolibacter sp.
TGGAAACGAAGTCCTGGAAGCCATCCAATTCCGATCCTTAGATCGACGCTTGTTTGAGTAAAATCGGACTCACTATTTGAAGCGGTATTCATTCGCTGGGATAAGGGAGAACATCCAGAGGAACGCTGATCCCCTGCTTGCTTCCGAAAACTATCACCCGTCATATGCTCCGAATCGCTGCCTGACCCCGTTACACGGAGACGACAGAGAAGCCCTTTCAAATCGTCGGAACCTCGGATAGGTGAAAGAAGGCTTTGATGCCTAATTGTTTTGCCAATTTCACATCGGCGTCAGCCCCTTTCGAATCTCCTTCAATACGGAAGATCGCGTCACAACAGCGAAGAAGACGGTGAGAAGCTGGATAAGCGAATTCTTCGTATATGCTGTCTCCGACAAGCTTCATTCCCGCTTGCTTCATGAGAGGTAAAGCCACCCATTCCCCAACCATTGGCATGTGGCCTTTTCTATAGAGAGATAGAGCCACTGATTCAAGACGATCAAGATTTGCCTTCATGCGCTGCGGAACATTTTCAGTCCCACTTCTATAGGGTCCTACGACTAATATCATCATAATCAGCTTAATAAATTTTTGATCTTTAGCGCTAGATGTTGAAGGAGCATCACAGTTTTTCCATCTTGGATCTTGCCTGCCATAATCATGTCCAACGCATTATCGACGGTGAGTTCTATCACCTCAATATCCTCACCTTCTTCCTTTTCTCCACCACCGCTGCTAACTCGCATAGACGCATCGTATTCAGCTATAAAAAAGTGAAGACGCTCAGTCACGGAGCCAGGACTCATGAAGCAGGTGAATACTGGCTCTACACAATTAAGTTTTAAGCCGAGCTCTTCTTCTACTTCCTTCCTGATTCGGTCTTCGGGCGTTGCTTCATCAAGTAACCCTGCAGCGGCTTCAATTAAGAGTTCATCACATCCATTTACGTAAGCAGGATAACGGAACTGCCGAGTAAGCAAAACCGTCTGCCGCGTAGGGTCAAATGGAAGGAGAACCGCTCCATTTCCTCTATCGTAAGTCTCCCTGCTCTGAATTTGCCAAATTCCGTCAGATCTTAGCCACTTGAAAGTCGTTTTTTTGAGAATATACCAATCATCTGAAAGGGTTTCTACCGATTCAACACGCAAACGTTCAGAAATTTTCATCGCGTGCAGGTTCGTGCAAAAAAGCGCACATTCAAGAAAAAACGTGCACCAAGTTTAGTTTTCTGAGACACACGGTTTGTGCTGGCAAAACAAAGACAGAAATATCTTTTGGAAATTCTTCACAAGAACGGGAGAATCATCGCGAAGGAGGTCGCTATAGAATTAGATTTATCGGAAGATACTATTCGAAGGGATTTACGAGAACTCGCTGGCCGTGGCCATCTTCAGAGAGTACATGGAGGAGCGCTTCCATCATCCTCTGCGACTCAAGATTTACACGCTAGGAAGTCGATCTCGACATTGGAAAAGATTGCCCTCGGAAAAAGAGGCGCGTCTCTTGTTCGACCAAGACAAGTAGTCTTTCTGGACGGTGGGACGACAACCCTCCAACTCGCCCGTCACCTCGATAAGGAAATGGAGCTTACAGTGATCACTCATAGTCCCACAATAGCAGTGGAACTAATAAACCATAAAGCTGAAGTTCAGCTAATTGGTGGGAAGCTCTTTAAGCACTCAATGGTAAGTGTTGGAGCCATAGCAGTCGATGCAATCCGGCGTGTAAGAGTAGACACATACTTCATGGGTGTAACTGGACTACAGGCTGAGATCGGGTTGACTACTGGTGATGCTGAAGAAGCTATGATTAAGAGAACTATCGCCCAAACAGCAGCAGAAGTCATAGTTTTGGCATCCTCGGAGAAGCTCGGTGCAGCATCGCCTTTCGTGATTGGATCCATAGGTTTAGTCAGCATATTGGTCGTGGTAAAGGGCACTCCAAAAACAGCCTGTGACACTTTTCGTAAACAAGATGTCGACGTAATCATCGCTCCTTAGTCCAAGACAGTATTTGTTCCCGCAGAGCAAAAAGAAAAAATCGGTTGCAGATAGCGAACGTAGTGAGGTTTGATGACACGGGCATACCTGATGCCCGTCGGTATTTTGATTTCGCAGCGTCCAACAGGTTCAACGCGAGCTGGTGAAGGTCATAAATGTGGGTGCGGTCAAGTGACTGCGCTTTGAAGATTAGTATCGTGCCTTTTAAATTTCAGCCATCGACACTCTATGGTGCTGCGCTCCTCTGTAGAATCTGCGGAGACGTATTGCGTGAGTTGTAGCAAGGGTAATTATGATTAAGAATAGAGATGCGGAATTTTTGAGGTTTATCAGCTCCTCAGTTTCAAGCACTACACTAGTGACCTTCTCGGCACTTGTTTCTCTCATCTGTGGGCAGGCTGTGGCACTGGCCGGTCTTGCTGCCTTGAACGGCGACAAGGAACTGCACGGGTTATACGTAATATCTTGATGATACGTGCGAGTCTCTCTAGAAATCTCTTATTTTAGCGTCAATTAGATCTTGCTGTTTTCCTTATAAAATATGGTTTTTCTAGCATCAAAAACTTGTCACCGAAAACGGAATCCCTGCCCCTTCGGCTTCTAAGGCGACTCGAAACGCCAGTGCCGCTGCTCCGTCAGGAAGATCGAAAACTACCGCCAGAAAATCAGCGGTCCGCTGCTCGATCGCATCGACCTCCACGTGGAAATCCCCATCGTCGATTTCCGCGAGCTCACCTCCAATGTCGTCACCGGCGACTCCTCCGCCGTCATCCGCGAGCGGGTCGCCGCCGCCCGCAGCATCCAGATTGAGCGCTTCAAATCCGCAAAACTCACCACAAACGCGGCCATGGGCTCGCGCCAGGTCCGCGATTGCTGCCAGCTCGATGCCGAAAGCCGCGGCGCAGGAGTTCGAGGGAATGCCTTCCCACCGCGCTTCCTACGTCGAGAATTTTTCCGCGAGACTCGTCCAGAGCCAATAACTCCAGGGGAGGGAAGTGCTCCGATCCAAAGAATGCGGCGGCAGGAACACGTTGGCGGAAACCATCGTCACGATGGATCGTGAACGCGGAGTCACGATTGCCTGAGTGGAAGTCCACAAGTGCGCGGGAGAATGGGTTCATGGTTTCGGGAACAGGTAGCTTCTTGATGAGTGACAGTGTAGAGCTATCACATTAACGGCGTTTGGAATTTGAGTGGATTCGCCGCTCGCAAGAAAAAGTATCCAATTCCAGACGCTCCGTAAGTGAAATCGGCTGAAAAGCAATCGACTGTGTCCGTGGGCCAAAAAGGCTGCCCTCAATGATAGACCGGTAAGCAAGTGCTTTCTGAGCAAACTCCTCAGCTCGTTTTAGCCAAAATTTCTCCTCCGTGATTTTATAGAGCATCCACTAGGATACGCAGTGAGGCACTTCCATTACTCGAATATTTCATGGGCAGAAAGATCTCTCTGGCACTCACCCGAGCACAGAATATTCCGGATAAAAAAACTCAACCAGCGAAGATCAATTTACCCAAAAGCAAATTTCTCAGACGGAGCCAGCAGGGGATCCTTGTGGAGAAACTTTTCTCTCGCACACAGAAGCAAACTTCTCGAAGTAGTCTGGGAAGGTTTTGGCAGTGCAGCCGGGGTCGTTGATGGTGACGGCGGTGTCGCTGAGGGCTACTAGTGAGAAGCACATGCCGATGCGGTGATCATTGTAGGTATCGATGGCTACATGCTGGAGCTGCTTGGGTGGAGTGATCTCGATGTAGTCCTCCCCTTCCACGACTTCGGCACCGACTTTACGCAGTTCGGTAGCCATGGCGAAGAGACGGTCAGTTTCTTTGACTCTCCAGTTGTAGATGTTGCGTATCGCGGTTGTGCCTTTGGCAAAAAGTGCTGTTGTGGCGATGGTCATGGCCGCGTCTGGGATGTGGTTCATGTCTTGGTCCACTGCGGTGAGTGGAGCATATTTCACAGAGATGAAATTGTCTCCCCACGTGACGTCTGCTCCCATATCTGCGAGCACGTTGGCGAATTGGGTGTCGCCTTGAACACTGGACTTGCCGATGCCTGTGACTCTGATTTCACCGCCTTTGATAGCGGCTGCAGCGAGGAAGTAAGAGGCGGATGAAGCATCGCCTTCTACTAGAAACTTGCCCGGTGATTGAAAGGTCTGACCTGCTTTGATATTGAATTTTTGAAAGTTGTCATGCTCCACGGTGACACCGAATTTTTGCATAATATCGAGGGTGATTTCGATATACGGCTTAGAGACGAGTTCGCCGACGATGGTGATCTCCATGTCTTCCTGAGCCATTGGAGCCGCCATGAGTAGGGCGGTGAGGAACTGACTGGAGATGGTGCCGTCGATGTTCACTTTACCGCCCTTGATGCCATTGGCTTTGATGTGGAGAGGTGGGTAGCCTTCGTTTTTTTGGCAAGTGATGTCGCAACCAGCGGTGCGGAGTGAGTCGACGAGTGCATCGATTGGGCGCTCTTCCATGCGAGGCTCTCCGGTGAGGATGTAGTCGCCTTTTCCGAGGCAAAGTGCCGCACAGAGTGGGCGCATGGCGGTGCCGGCGTTTCCTAAGAATAGTTCTATCTGACCCTTGTCGCGAGTATCAAACGGACCATCTAGCCCATGGACTGTACAGACTGTTTTATCCGCTGATAATTCGTAGCTGACACCTAGTTTTTTCAGAGCATTGAGCATATGACGGATGTCATCGCTGTCGAGTAGGTTGGTGATTTCTGTCGTTCCTTCAGCCAGTGCCGCTAGCAGGAGAGCTCTGTTAGAAAGACTTTTTGAGCCGGGGAGATTGATTACTCCGTTTACTTTGGTGATCGGTTCTAGGGTAAGTGAGTCCATTATTTGAGAAGGTCGCGTTTACGTTTTGCTTCTATGAGATAGTCGAGCATAGCCGCGTGGTCTTCAAGGTGAGGCTTAAGCATTCCCACACATTGCCAAGTTAGGAAATTCAGGAGTGACTTCTCACGATCGAGTAGAGTCTGATCCAGTTCGAATATTACGCCACGCACAGTGAAATTTGTTTGGAGAACGTCAAAAGTGGTGTTACCGGCCAGCATATGGAAGGAGAAGTGTCATGAAATCGAGTCTCTTGTGGCCAGTTGCTCACCCACGCATTTTTCGGCGTGAGGGACGCCCAGAGAAGCCACATGAAGGATTTCGCTCATTTCGTTGGAACATATTCGTTCGATCGTGATCCGGTCGACACGAATCCCTGATGGAAGATCAATCGATCTAGCGTAGAATAAGGCTTCGCTTCGGCGATGGTTCACCCGTCCGATTGTGACATGGGGCTGGTAACGATGTACTTGACTCTTTAACCCCGCCAAAGGTCCTGAATAAAGCTTGTGGTGCAGGGATTGGATTATCTCAGATCCTCCTACAACAGGAAGCCAAATGTAGTCTGGAGGATGCTGTTCAGCTTTTCCTAGAGTAACGGTGAAGGGGGCAAGTGAGTCTGCGACTTGGCGAGCATGAGAGGCAAGTGGATCGTCCCCGATGTCAGACTCGAATGGAAACACCAATGTAATGTGCGGAGGGATCTTGGAAGCCAGAGGATCATGTGCCCGACGAAAATCGGCAATCGCATCATTAGGCCCGAAATCCAGGAATAGGTGAATCGCACGCATCTTCTTTCTGCCAAACGTTAAACGGATGGCGCGCTGCCTTGCACGCACCAAATGATCAGACGGCTTCCTCGGGTTCGCCATGTGCGCATCTTGTTTGACTCAGATTGATTTCTTGTAATATCCGGCAGTCTCATCATAGGCAAGAGCCCTGTAAAATGGTGCTGCACGACGCGTCGCCAAGGTGCTCCATGTGCAATTCTTATTTCTCGCCCAATTCTCGACCCCCTCCATCAATAATCTACCGACTCCCTCTTTGCGTCGACCAGATTCTACGAATAACTCCGCTGTCCACGAGACATTGGACGACGCATAAAAACAAGGACTGTAGGAACCCAAAACGTATCCAAGAAGCCCTCCAGCCTCTTCGGCAACTAAAAGGCACATATGAGGAAGCTTCATGATCTCACTAAAAGAGGCGTCGAAGGTATCTTTGGTAATCACACTTGATGTTGCCAACTTCGCTGCCATCTCGAATATTGCAGAGCGGTCATGTTCTGTCGCAGAGCGTATCATTTTTAGCAACGTTATAGGAATGGGGCGTCGGGTAAGAACTCAAATTTAATCAGCCAGCTTCCTCGGTGTCGCCATCTCCGGATCTTTAGGTTTTTTAGTTACAATCATTATCCCGGTTGACCAGCATAATTTGGTGCGAATAAATCCTTCTTTTTCCTCGAGCGCCTGAATCACACGGCTGATGTCCCCGCTATGATCCCAGTCAAGATCATCCCAATGAGGTTGATGTGACATATCGTCCACTATGTAGATGCCTCCGTCAGCAAGGAGATCCAACGCTAAGTCGAGATCCTTTACTTTGCCTGGCCAAGTGTCAGCAAATATCAGATCATACTTTTCACCATCTAATCCTCGTAAAAACTCTGCACCATCTTGAACGTGAAATTCGATTCGATTGTCATCTCCAAGTATTTTTTTCGCGATTCGAACAGCGGCACCATCATTATCTACTGAAACCAATTTGGATGATTTATCCATTCCATCGAGCATCCAGGCTGCGGATAAACCAGTTCCTGTTCCTAACTCCAGAATTCTCGCTGAAGGCTTGGTAGAAACCAGAGTGCGAAGCAAGCATCCCGTCTTGTGACCTGAAGACATTTTGAATCCCAGCTTTGCTGTTTCATCTTCGATTCTTCTAATAGATTCTGGCGGATTAAGATTATCTATGTCGTTCATTTCTTGAAGTCTACCGTTATGTGTGTCTAGAGTCTGGTTTGATTCTGGCTCGGAAAGTGGGGCGCCTGATCTATGTCGCCATCTCCGACTTTTTTACTTTTCTTTTTGTTTTGGGGCGAATTCAGGTCGGAAGTGCACCGATCGAAACAAGTGGGGTCAGAGAATCACCTCGCTGATTCGAATAATCCTGCCTCGCGGTCTTGTTGGAATTGGCGCGTGTAGAGGGCGTGGTAGTGACCTTTGGATGCCAGTAATTCATCGTGGGTTCCGCTTTCGAGGATTCGGCCTTTCTCGATAACCAGGATTCGATCAGCGGTCCGTATGGTGGATAGGCGGTGGGCGATGACGAAGCTGATCCGACCGTGGAATATCGCTTTCAATCCTTGTTGGATCAGTTGCTCGGTCTCGGTGTCGATGGACGAAGTGGCTTCGTCCATGATGAAGATTCGCGGATTGGCGAGAAGTGCGCGGGCGAAGGAAATGAGCTGCTTCTGGCCGGTGGAAAGGCGGTTGCCGCCCTCGCCGACATCGGTTCCATAGCCGTCTTCAAGGGCGAGGATGAAGTCGTTCGCATTCACGCTGCGGGCGGCGTTCTCGATTTCCGTATCGGTTGCATCGAGCCGACCGTAGCGGATATTTTCCCTTACAGAACCGCTGAAAAGGTGCGGCCCTTGGAGGACGATTCCGAGGTTGGATTGATACCATGCGAGCCCGCGGTCGCGGAGGTCGTGGCCGTTGACAAGGATTTCCCCGCCGGTCGGTTCGTAGAAGCGCGCGGCGAGATTCGCGATCGTGCTCTTGCCGCCGCCGCTTGCTCCGACGAGCGCGATAGTCTGGCCGGATTCGACGGTGAGGTTGAAATCCTTGAGCACGGGCGTGCCATCCGAGTATGCGAAATCGACGTTGCGAAATTCGAGCTGTTCGACCCCATCGGGGAAACCGTCGAGAGCCATGCCGGGTGGATGGTTTTGGGTTTCGAGACGTTTCCTGACTTCGTCGCTATCGCCGATACCAGGCACAGTGGCGAGCAGACTGAGCACCCGCTCGCCGGCGGCTTGCGCACCTTGCATTTGCACGAGAACTTGGGCGATGCGGTTGATGGGATTGAAGAACTGACCAGCGTAGAAAATGAAGGCGACCAATGTTCCAAGCGTCAGTTTCTCATCGATCACATCCGCACCACCGCGCCAGAGGGCGATACCGGCGGCGAGGCTGCCGAGGGTGAGGACGATCGGGATATATACGGCGGATTGCAGTGCGTTCTGCATCGAGACGGCATACATCTGGGTGGAAAGCCCTTGGAACTCTGCAAGGTTTTCCTTTTCCCGAACCAGTGCCTTGCTGGTGCGCAGTCCTTGCAGCGCCTCTGCGAAGGAGGCGGTGATCATCGAGTTGAACTTGCGGGTGTCGCGTGAGCTGAGAAGCAGTTTTTTCTGAAAAATGGCGCTCACGTAGATCAACGGCGGCACGACGGAAAGAATCAGCAAGCCGAGCACGGGATGCAGCACGACCAGGATGACTGCGATCATGAAAACCAGACACAAGGCCCACACCAGATCGAGGCTGCCCCATGAGATGATGCGCGCGAGTTTGTCGCAATCCGAGGTTAGTCGCGAGATGAGCCAGCCGGTCGGACGGTGGTCGAAGTAAGCGAACTCCAGCTCCTGCAAGCGCTTGAAACTCTCCGCGCGGATGTCGTGGCTCATGTGGTTGGAGAGTCCGCCTGCTGCGTTGATGAACACAAGGACGCCACCTGAAAGCATCAGGGTCAGAAGTCCGTAAACCGCGATGTGCGGCCACAGGTTCAACACGTTTCCGGCTGCCACGACGTCGTCCACCGCCCAGCGGGTGACCAGCGCGAAGCTCGCGTCAACCAGCGCGATTCCCACGGCGGAAATCGCAAGTGGAATGAGCAGTCGCTTGTAGGGCAGAGCGTGGCGGAACACGCGCATCCACAAGCTCAGATCGAGCTTGTCGCTGAAAACATCTTCCTGCGGTTCTTCTTTCATTGGGTGGTGGATTCTAACATTTCATTCTCAAGCGAGTTCTGGATCGTCCAGAGGCGGCGGTAGAGGCCGTCCTGTGCGGCGAGTTCCGCGTGGGTGCCGTGTTGGATGACACGGCCGCCTTCCAGCACGATGACCTTGTCGGCATGTGCCAGCGTCGAGAGCCGGTGGGCGATGACGATTGTCGTGCGCCTGCCGTGGCGGCTGCGCAGGGCGTCGAGGATGGTCGACTCGGTTTCCGCATCCACGGCGCTGAGGGCGTCGTCCAAAAGCAGGACAGGCGTGTCTTGCAACAACGCCCGCGCCAAGGCGACGCGCTGGCGCTGACCGCCAGACAAGGTGATGCCACGCTCGCCGACCAGAGTCGAGTAGCCGGATGGGAAGCCGTTGATCGTGTCGTGGATGTCCGCCACGCGGGCGGCTTCGTTGATTTCCTCGCTGACCGCGCCGTTGCGACCGAGGCGAATGTTTTCGCCTATGGTTTTCGAGAACAGAAACGGCTCTTGCATCACGACGCTGAACTGCGAGCGCACCCACTGCCGGTCGAGGTCATGCAGCTCATGGCCGTCGAACCTGATCGATCCCGAGTTGTAATCGTAGAGACGTAGTAGCAAGTGCATGATGGTCGATTTCCCCGAGCCCGATGGGCCGAGAATCGCCAGCGTCTCGCCTGGCTCGACAGTGAACGAGATTCCGTTGATCGCCGCGCTGGCTTCGCCGTGGCCGAAAACCAGGTCCGTGACCTCGATTTTTCCCGCTGGAGTTTCCGGTGTGACTGGGGATTCAGGAACGCTTTCCTCCGGCACCGCGATTATTTCGCCCAAGCGGGTCAGTGCGACCACCGATTTCCCGAGATCGGTCAAAGTCCTGCCCATCTGGCGCACCGGCCACAGCAGCATATTCAGGAACATGATGAAGGCGAACAAGGTGCCGACGGTCAGCGTGCCTTGGGCAATGAAATACGCTCCGGTGAAAAGCACGATGCCTTGTTGGGTGAGCACGATTAGATCCGAGGTGGACCAATACCAGCTCATGACGCGCAACAAGCGCAGGTTGCGGTCGCGGTACTGTTGGTTAGGAATCGCGAATTTCGCGATTTCAAAATCCTGCCGGGCAAAGGCCCGGACGACACGCAGTCCTGTCAGGTTTTCCTGCACGACTCGCGTGACCTGTCCTTCCGCCTCCGCCACCTCGGTGAAAAGGTGTTTCACTTTGCCCATATAGATGTAGCCGAAGAGGATGATCGGTCCGACCAGCGCGAAGGAAGCGAGCGTCATCCGCCCGTCCAACATCACCATGATAGGAAGAGCTGTTAGAAGCAGGAGCACCGCATTGCTCACGTCCACCACCTGGGTGGAAATGGCGAGGCGCAGTGTTTCGACATCGGAGGTGCAACGCTGGATGAGGTCGCCGGTTTCCGCACGGTCGTGATAGCTCGCGGGCAGGTGCTGAAGGTGATCGTAAAGCCTGTCCTTCAAGCGGCGGGCGATCCCATCCGAGGCTTCCGCCGCGAAACGTCCTTTCAAATAGCTGAAGCCACCGGCGACAAGGGTGAGCAACAGCATCAGCAAGGCCGGAAACCACAGGCGCTCCCGAACGAAGTCCGCGCCACCCATCAAGCCGATGATGCCCGAAGTCAGACGACCTTCCCGCGGCTCTTGCGAAAGCGCAAAATCGATGGTCGCGCTGGCGACCAGGGGCGTCACATAATTGATGGCCGTGAATGCGAACAAGGCAGCAATCGCCCACGCGTATTTACCGCGGAAGCCGAGCATGAGCTGCCAGAGCAAAGCTGCTGGCGATGATTGGTTAGACTTGGACATTGAGATTGGAATAAGAAAGCCCGCTGTCGAGGCGGGCGGCTTCCAAACTCATTGATCAAGCAGCCCGCGTATCGATTTCGGGGGCTGGCTGGATTTGGTTTCAGACCATCAGACAGCGCCCTTCTCCTGGGTTCCAGGAGACTCGAATTAGGAGGTAGGGCATCATGTTCATGTGGCTTGAAAAGGTGGGCGAGCAAACGATCGCGGAGAGACGCTTAGCTATTTGTTTTTCGGGAGGCAAGGAAAATAGATGATTCTGTGTGTATCCGTTCAGGCCTATCGATAACAGCAGGTGATGAATAATCAAGCTGCCGCCCTCGATCGATTTGCGAATTTCTAGCAAAAACCACATGGTTTGTGTAAACATTCAGAAGAGTGTTTCATGAAGATCTGCGGACTGAAATTGAATTGGTATCCAGAGTTTTTTGGGGGCATTTCTACTCAAAATATCTGGAAGTTGGCTGATTCGGACATTTTTCATGCGAGCCTGGGAGAATATCGCGTCTTTTCATCCGTTCTCGCATTTCGATTCGATTGTCTGCTGCGCCCGATACCATTCCACTGCCGCAGCCTCGGCATCAGTTATCCATTCCGCCTTGCAGTCTGAGTAGGAGTGAGAGTTGTCAGGAAAAAGAGCGGCGCAACGTCGTTTCTCCGTCTCGTAGTCCGAGGCAATACCGGGATGAACTCTAAGATAATCTCGAAAAGCCAAGTGTCGTTCGACATGAGGCGATTCCTGAGGGAAGCAGTGAAGCTGAACCATTCTCTTGCCCGAATCCATGTCTTTGGTGAAGTAGCGCCGACCCGCGATTCCGAGCTCTCCCCAACCACGAAAGCCAAGACATTCGAGTTCGGGCAACGCACTATCAAGGAGATCAAGATCGTGGGTGACAGCCATGAGATCGATGATCGGTTTGGCCGCAAGTCCACGTATCGAGGTGGAACCGATATGATGAATGGCACCAAGACGCGTTCCCAAGGCCTTGGAGAGTTGCTCGATTTGCTGGTGGGCAAGCTCCGGCCAGGTTGCGGAATATGGCTCGATCTCGACTCGGATGGGCGGCGGCATTGAAAGTCTGTGCGTTGTGTATGAGGTGCTATTGGGTCTTGTGCGTTTGTTCAAATGCAGTGCCCGAAATCTTCATCTCGCTTCGTGATGCCGTGAACCAGAACTCTCCTGCAATCTGGAAATCTCTGGATCGTGAGATTCCGGGTGTGGGGCTCCAGATAGCCGTGGATTTCCTCATCGGAGAAGAAATGTTTGATCACCCTGAATTTCTCTCCACTCGCCAGCACTCTCTCCTGGATGTGATTCTCATCATCAGTCTCGCCCGTCCAGGAGGCGGAGCCGGGCGTTTGATCAATCATGACCAACGGGCTGCCATCGGGAAGCCGTCGG
>JBPOGC010000094.1:0-11715 GCA_051251795.1 Luteolibacter sp.
CGGCAACACCTCCTCTTTCAACTCCAACCTTGGAATGGCTCTTCATCAGCCATAGAATCTAGCCAAAGAAATGAAGAGATACCCGCTCTCACTGCGAATCTTCCTTATCCACACAGGACTAGTGACGCTTGCCATTCTGCTTATCACCTCGCCACTAAGCGACAAGCCGGGTGCTATCCATCCGGTGTTAATACTCCCGTTCTTCTATATTGTATTCTCCGCTGTGCTCTATTTTGTTTCGCTTGTTTGTGGAATATTGGAGTTCTCGAAGGACGGCATGCGAGCGGCATCAGGCATTGCAATTGCTAGCAGCCTGCTGATGTTATCGGTCATGACCTATGGGATCTACACGATGTGGCCAGCCTGGATGGGAATTTGAATTTCAGTCTGTGCGAAGCAGGATGTAAAAGACGAAGCTAGAACGAAGAATCCGACTCAATAATCACCTTCGAAACCCTTGGATTCAAACCGGAAGTGCGCGGAACGAATTGAATTCGCCTTACTTATTTCTGGGGTGTGCGGATGACTAGGTTTCTGATCTCGGTCATGTCTTCCATGGCGAAGCGGATGCCTTCGCGGCCTAGGCCGCTGTCTTTTACGCCGCCGTAGGGCATGTTGTCCACGCGCCATGAGGGGACGTCTCCGATGATTACTCCGCCGACGTCCAGGGTGTCCCAGGCTTGCTGGGCTTTGTAGATGTCGCGGGTGAAGATGCCTGCCTGGAGGCCGAACTTGGAGTCGTTGGCCTCTTCGAGGGCGGCATCGAAATCGGTGAAGGAGCTGAGGAGGGCTACGGGGCCGAAGGCTTCCTCGGCGAAGAGGTTTTCCTCGCGGTTCACGTTTTCCAAGAGGGTGGCATCGAGCATGGCTCCGTCACGTTTGCCGCCGCAGAGGACTTTGGCACCGGTGGAGACGGCTTCGTTGATCCAGGTTTCGAGGCGTTTTGCTTCGCTTTCGGAAATCATGGGGCCGACGAAGGTGTCTTCATTTCTTGGATCACCGGAGCGGAGTTTTTTGGTTTCCTCGACGAGTCTTTGGCGGAAGGTGTCGTAGAGGGACTGGTGGACGATGATGCGCTGGACGCCGATGCAGCTCTGGCCGGATTGATAGAAGGCGCCGAAGATGATGCGCTCGATGGCATCGTCGAGATCCGCGTCTTCATCGACGATGACGGCGGCGTTCCCGCCGAGCTCGAGGATGACTTTTTTCTTCCCGGCATTTGCCTTGAGCTTCCAGCCGACATCGGGCGAGCCGGTGAAGCTGAGAAGTTTCAGGCGGTCATCTGTGGTGAAGAGATCTGCGCCATCGCGGCTGCAGGGGAGGATGGAGAAGGCTCCTTTAGGGAGATCGGTCTCGGCGAGGATTTCGCCGATGATGATGGCTCCGATGGGTGTGCGGCTGGCGGGTTTCAGGACGAAGGGGCAGCCGACTGCGAGGGCGGGTGCGACTTTGTGAGCGGTGAGATTTAGAGGGAAGTTGAAAGGGGAAATGAAGGAGCAGGGGCCGATGGGAACGCGCTTCCACATGCCACGGTAGCCTTTTGCGCGGGAGGAGATGCCGAGTTCCTGGACTTCGCCGTGCATCCTGACTGATTCCTCGGCAGCGATGCGGAAGGTATCGATGAGGCGGGAGACTTCGCCGCGGCTGTCTTTGATGGGCTTTCCGGCCTCGATGCAGAGGGCGTCCGCGAGTTCATCAAAGCGCTCGGTGAAGCGGTCTACGCAGTGCCGGAGAGTGGCCTGGCGCTCGTAGGCGGGCTGGCGAGCCATTTCTCCGGCGGCTTTGACAGTCCAGCCGATGGCTTCGTCGATTGTATCCGCGTTGGCTACGGCGACACGGGTGGCGACCTCGCCGGTGAATTTGTTGGTGACTTCCAGGTCGGTGTTCGGCTGGAAGGGCTCGTTGGCGAGGTAGTAGGGGTATTCTGATTTCATCTGCTTTCTGAAAAAGGGGTTTTAGAGGCTGGCGCTTTTTTCCGGGAGTTCGACGTTGAGGATACGGTCGTTTTCCGAGTAGTCGATTGGGATATCGATGACGTGGATGCCGCCTTGCTCCTGGCATTTCCTGATGAGGGGCTTGAGGTCGTCCGTGGCTTCGAGGCGATGGCCGTGTGCGCCGTAGCTTTCGGCATATTTGACGAAGCAAGGATTTCCAAAATCGAGAGCGTAGTCCTCAAACTGCATATGGGCCTGCTTCCACTTGATCATGCCGTAGGCGTTGTCGTTCAGAATGAGGACGATGAGGTCCAGGCCTAGGCGGACGGCAGTTTCGAGTTCCTGAGAGTTCATCATAAAGCCACCGTCCCCGCAAATTGAGACGACCGGTCTATTCGAGTGAACGATCTTCGCGGCGATGGCGGATGGGAGGCCTGCGCCCATGGTGGCAAGGGCGTTGTCGAGAAGGACGGTATTGGGGAAACGTGCGCGGTAGTTTCTGGCGAACCAGATTTTGTAGATCCCATTGTCGAGGGCGATGATGCCTTCGTCCGGCATGACCTCACGGACGTCTGCTACGAGGCGCTGTGGGCGGACTGGGAAATCGGGTGCGTCGCTGTTTTCCAGGATGCTTTCGGCGGTGGCGTCGCGGCATTTCATAAACCAGTCGAAGTCCCAGTGCGATTGTGGCTCGAGGCCTTCGTTGATCTGCCAGATGCTGTTGGCGATGTCACCGACGACTTCCACCTGTGGGAAGTAGACGGGATCTACCTGTGCGGAGCTGAAGTTCACGTGGATGATCTGGCGACGGCCTTTTTTCATGAAAAAGGGAGGCTTCTCGACGACGTCGTGGCCGACATTGAGAATTACGTCCGATTTCTCGATGGCGCGGTGGAGGAAGTCATTTGAGGAGAGGGTTGCGTTTCCGATGAAGAGTTCGTCGCGTTCATCGACGACGCCTTTGCCCATCTGGGTGGTGATGAAGGGGATGCCCTGGCGTTTTACGAAGGCGCGCAGTTGCTTGGCGGTGAGTTTGCGGTTGGCTCCGGCGGCGATGACGAGAAGCGGGCTTTTGGCATTCTTGAGGAGCTTGATGGCCTCGGCAACGGCCTTGCCTTCGGCTACCGGGCGGCGGACGAGGCTGGTATCGATGGGCTCGCGTTCGGTTGTTTCCGCGGCAATGTCTTCCGGGAGCTCAAGGTGGGTGGCGCCGGGTTTTTCCTCGGCAGAGAGGCGGAATGCTTCGCGGACGCGGGTGGGGATGTTGTCGCCGCTGGAGATCTGGTTGCTGTATTTTGTGATGGGACGCATCATGTCGACCACGTCGATGATCTGGAACTGGCCTTGCTTGCTGCTTTTGATGGGTTTCTGGCCGGTGATCATGAGCATGGGCATTCCGCCGAGCTGGGCGTAGGCGGCTGCGGTGACAAGGTTCGTCGCGCCGGGGCCGAGGGTGGAAAGGCAGACGCCTACGTTGCCAGTGAGTCGCCCGAGGGTGGCGGCCATGAATCCGGCGGCCTGCTCGTGGCGGGTGAGGATGAGTTTGATGGAGGAGCGTGAGAGGGAGTCGAGGAAATCGAGATTTTCCTCACCCGGTATCCCGAAAATGTATTCCACGCCTTCGTTTTCCAGGGCTTTGACAAATAGATCTGATGCTTTCATTGGTTTATATTTTTTCTCGAATTCCTGAATGGGAGGTGATGAAGCTGTGGGTATTCCCTAGGATCTCATGATCGAATGCGAATTCCATTTATCAGGGTGTGCAGGATCGCCTAGGATTGCGATCCCCAAAGACGCGCCATGCCAACTGCCTGCAGGTTATTTCCGTTTTGGGCACGGGTAGGAAAGCTGTCTGTTTCCAATAATTTGTTTGAGCTAAATGAATAGGCTCTCTTTCATTTTCAATAACATGCAATGCCCGATAGACAGTTCGTTTCTGAAAGCGCAGGGGAAAGGGAATCTGAAAATTGATTTCTGTGAGAAATGCGGCGGATTTTTTGTTTGTTTGGGTCAGGCGGAGGCGTTGCAACTGGAGAAGCTGTTGAGGAAGGGTCTCGAGGCGAAGGGGGGTGAGGCTGTTGCGCAGACGATGGTTTCGCCGTCTTCCGGCCTGCCTATGAAGGGCTTTGAGTTCCGTGGCGTGCATCTGGATTACTGTGTGGAGTCTCACTCGATCTGGTTCGACCGTGGGGAGTATCAGAAGATTTTTTCAGCACCGGGGAAAGGGAAGGGGAGGCCATGGAATGGGGGCTCGGAATCCAGCGTGTGGGATCACGCGGTCACGGCTTCGGATGTGGGGGATGGGCTGGAAGGCGCAACTGATGTGCTTGGGAGCGTTGGTGATTTTCTAGGTGATCTGTTATCTGGGATCGACCTTTTCTGACCTACGGACGGGTGGTGTTAGGTATTGATGATGCTTGACTGTGAATGAGGCGGGTTCCTAACATCTCGGGGTGGCGAAATCGTGGTGATTTCCCCGGCCTGAAACTCTCAAAATCTTATCTCCGTGGACCTGAAAGAAATCCGAAGCATTGTGCAACTAATGAACGAGCACGGGCTTACCCTGTTCGATATTTCCAAAAAGGATTTTCATCTGAAGCTGAAGAAAGGGCCGGATATGGACGAGATCAGTACGATGATGGCGAACATGCCAAGAGCAGCGGCGGCACCTGTGGCTTTGGCGCCAGCAGCGGCACCTGCGGCAGCTAGTCCCTCGGAAGCGGCTCCGGCAGCAGAGGGTACTGAGATCAATTCCCCGATGGTCGGCACTTTCTACCGGAAGCCAGCGCCAGATTCGCCAAACTTCGTGGAAGTAGGCACGGCGGTGTCCGAGGGACAGACGATCTGCATCATCGAGGCAATGAAGGTGATGAACGAGATCAAGGCGGAGACCTCCGGAACGATCTGCGCGATCGTGGCAGAAGACGGCAATGCCGTGCAATACGGCGACACGCTTTTCCGCATCAAATAATTTTCATCGGAGCAAACCCTCTAAAGCATGTTCAAAAAAGTCCTGGTCGCGAATCGCGGCGAAATCGCCCTCAGAATCATCCGCGCTTGCCGCGAGCTCGGGGTGGAATCCGTTGCAGTCTATTCGGAAGCGGATGTGGACTCGATGCATGTCCAGCTGGCTGACGAGGCGGTCTGCATCGGGCCCGGCCCTAGCAAGCAGAGCTATCTGATGCCGGACAGGATCATCGCGGCGGCGGAGATCACCGGGGCGGATGCGATCCATCCCGGCTACGGATTTCTTTCTGAAAATGCTCGGTTCGCAGACATCTGTGAGAGTGCGGGCATTGTTTTCATCGGGCCTTCCGCGGATGTGATCCGGATGATGGGCGACAAGGCGACTGCACGTGCGACGGCCGTGGCGAACAATGTGCCGATCACACCGGGCTCTGAGATCCTGGCGGATGAGGACGAGGCGTATACGAAGGCAATGGAGATCGGCCTGCCGGTAATGATCAAGGCCACCGCAGGCGGTGGAGGGCGCGGGATGAGGCCGTGTTTCAAGGAAGAGGAGTTCCGCTCGCTTTACCAGGCGGCTTCGAAAGAGGCTGAGGCTTGCTTCGGGAACGGCGAATGTTATTTGGAAAAGCTGGTGCTCAATCCGCACCACATCGAGTTCCAGATCATTGCGGACTCGCATGGGCATTTCATTCATCTGGGAGAGCGTGATTGCTCCATGCAGCGCCGGAACCAGAAAATCATCGAGGAATGTCCTTCCCCACTGATTTCCGAGGAAATGCGCGAGCGTATGGGCAAGGCTTCGGTGGATCTGATCAAGGCGATCAACTACCAGAACGCGGGAACGATCGAATACCTCGTCGATGAGGCGGCTGAGAATTTCTACTTCATGGAAATGAACACACGGATCCAGGTGGAGCATCCGGTGACCGAGGAGGTGATGGGCTGCGAGCTGATCAAGGAGCAGATCCGTGTGGCGGCAGGCGAGTCGCTTTCCTGCCACGTGCTGAACGTGAATCCACGTGGGCATGCGATCGAGTGCCGGATCAATGCGGAGGATCCGTATAACAATTTCATGCCCAGCCCGGGGACGATTTCGCTCTGGTATGCGCCGGGCGGAAAAGGCGTGCGGGTGGATACCCATGTGTATTCCGGCTATTCCGTGCCGCCGCATTACGACTCGATGATCGCGAAGCTGATCGTCAGCGGAGCTACCCGTGAGATTGCGATCTCGCGGATGAAGCGGGCGCTTGGCGAGTTCATGATCAAAGGGATCAAGACAACGATTCCTTTCCAGCAGGAGATTCTTGACCATCCCGACTTCAAGGCCGGGAAGTATGACATCGGCTGGGTCGCGAGGTTCCTGGAAGAGAAAAATCTCTGATGGCTTCCGCCGATATGTCCCGGGCGGAGCGCCGTGAAAGGCTGGGGAATGCCAGGCTCTACGGGATCGTGGATTTCGGCTACGTGGCCGAGGCGGATGTTTCCTCCATGACGGAGGGTCTGTTGAAGGGCGGCGCGGATGTGATACAGCTGCGCGCGAAGGGAATCGATCTGGAGACGGTAGAGAAGGCAGCGAGGGAGATGGTGCCTTTGTGCCGGGAGGCTGGGGTGCCTTTTATCCTGAATGACTACCCGGAGATGGCAGTGGAGGTTGGCGCGGACGGGGTGCATGTCGGGCAGGATGACGGTGATCTGGAGGATGTTAGGAAAATCGTGAGGGAGGGCATGCTGATCGGGCGATCCACGCATAGTCTTTCGCAGGCGAAGCAGGCGATGGCGGACGGGGCGGATTGCATTGGGTTCGGGCCGTTGTTCCCGACACCCACCAAGGCGGGCAGACCGGCCATTGGTTTGAAAGAGATTTCCCCTATGGAGAAAGAGGTTGGAGCTTACTTGCCGGCGTTTTGCATTGGCGGGATCAATCCTGAGAACCTGGAGGCGGTTCTTTCAGCGGGAGGGCAGAGGGTGGTGATCGTGTCATACCTTCTGACTGCCACTGATGTGAAAGTGGCAGCAGAAGGCATTAAGAAGGAATTTCTACGTGATGACGTAATGGTTAAACCATAAACAGGTGTTAGAAATATACCTGTGTAAGGGATAGCACATAGCCCCCCCAAAGGGCCCAAGGGTGCCGGAACAAAGGACTCCGGTACCCTTGGTTTTTTTCTCATCCCAATCCTGCCCTTTACATCTTGGAAGCGCATGAAGGTAAGTTGCCTGATGCCGGTCGCATGGTGGCCTTACAAACCCGATCCAAGGCTCTGTCTAAGCTTTGCTAGCTGATTGACGGTCATGAAGCCGTGTTTCCCAGCCTGATTTAGAGGGATTTTGGTAAAATTCTAATTGGAAAAGACGGAAGTTTTTCTCAAGTTCTGGCTTGGGAGCAAAGCCTGACGGCATGCGATTCCTGAGAATCGAGAAGGCTTTGGCCAATCGAGAACAGTTTCCAACTCTATGAAAACCAACATCCTAGCACTGATCCGTATAGCTTTGGTGGCCGGAGCCACTGCATTTCTACTGACGTCCGTTTCTTCCTGCCTGCCGTTGGCTATCGGCGCATCGAAGATTTTGCCACATCCGAAAGGACCGTTCGATAAAGATTGATTATCAGGTTTTCCTAAGTATGGTTCTCGTTGTGAGGACGAAATCATTCATTTTTGCACTGATCAAGCCATCGCGAATGCTGATTCTTCTCGGACTTCTCTGTTCGCTGAATTCATGCGTTCCCCTTGCGATCGGTGCTGTGGGAGTGGCTGTGGGCTACATCGCTCGTGACGAAAAGTTCGGCTTGAGCCCCGAAGCTGAGGATGACGATCAGGTGATCGGTTATTCAGATACTCCCGCACCTACCTACGAATCCTATCCGGCGAATCCCAGTAGCAGCCCGGCCACGCCGAGCTACGATGCGGCTCCACAGTTCAGCGATGATGTGGACATGCCTGTTTACTGAAGCCTGCCCGATTTCGGATGGCGGTAGAACGGATTACCGGCACTGAACAGTCGGGTTCCAATAGCGCCCCTCGCAGGATCAGTCCGTGTGGATGGGTGAGGGCTTTGCCCGGATTTATTGAAAGCTAGACCAATGAGTTTATGTGATTAGACTTTTCCTAACTTCAACGTGTGCTGAGACATCTGTTTCGATCAACGCGGAAACAATACAAGAAGCTATGAAAACAAGTGTGAAAGGATTCCCAGGACTTTATCGAGAGACGAGCAAGAATGGCTCTTCCCGTTTCAGGATTCTGATCAATCACAACAAGGAGATTACGCAGGAGTATTTCTATTTTGGAGTGAAGGTCACCGAAAGTGCGGCCAGAAAGGCGGCAAAAGAACGCTGGAAGGAGATACGAAGCGTCTACCCGGTACTGACAAAGAGAAAGTTCCGGGAGGTTCTCCGGAAGCCGACCGCCTCCGGGATCGCAGGGGTGAACAAAATCACCACATACTCCAATGGCTATGAATACGAGGTGTGGAAAGCGACATGGACGAATCGGAGAGGGAGACGAATCTCCAAACAGTTCTCCATCAATAAATACGGAACAAGGGAGGCGAAGCGCCTGGCGATCGAAGCCCGTATGGAAGGCTTGGACAAAATAGGGGCTCAGTGACTTCGCTGATTCAGCGGAAAAGCAGCACTGGCACCTGGCAGGTGCGGATGAGGCTGGTGGTGGTGCTGCCGAGGATGAACTCGCGGATGCGTGAGTGACCGTAGGCTCCCATGACGAGGAGATCGATTGCTGAGTCTTTTACCTTTGTGGAGATGGCTTCCTCGGGATCGCCGGGGAGTAGCTCCGAGGTGACCTTGTAGCCTGCGCCGGTGAGTGCGGTGGCGGCATCTTTCAGAGATTTTTCCAGATCGGGATCGGGTTTGCCGGCGGTGAGGAGGTGGCACTCGGCGTCCTTGAGGAGCGGCTGGGTGGCAAGATAATGGATGGCCTTGAGAGAGCTCTGGCCGCCATCGAAGGCGATGAGGAAGCGGTTGACCGGCTTGAACTCGCGGGCTGCGACGAGGACGGGAATTTTCGCGGAGCGGACAACGCGCTCCAGGTTGCTGCCGAGGTGGCCTTTGGCAAAATCCGCGTGCTCACCACGTTTTCCCAAAACGATGAGGGCGGAATCCTTTTCGAAATCCGCGATGGTATCGACGAGCGAGCCGTGGCGCTGGGTGGTGGTCACGTCTCCTTCGATCTGTTTTTCCGCGTCTTCGAGAATGGCTTTTCCGCGAAGGCGGGCGACGCGGGCATGGGACTCATCTAGAAGGACGAGTTCCTGTAACAGCTCTGCGTTTGCCTGGAAGCCGAGGTTTCCACTGAAATCATGGGTGAGGGGGATTTCCTCGCGCTCAATCACGTGGATGACGTGAACCGGCGAGCCGAGGCGGGTGGCTGCCCAGGAAGCGTGTTGGTAAAGGCTAGGCGCGTAGAGTGAGCCGTCTGTGCAGGCGAGGATGTTTGACATGATGGAGAGTGGTTTCTTTGGGTTCAGTGATCGAGCATACGATCAAGGGCACCGGGTTTGTCATGCGTCCCGAGCTTGCCTACTATTGTAGCACTTGCTTCGTTCATACCAAGGATTTCCACCTCGGCGCCTTCGCGGCGGTATTTCAGGACGACTTTGTCCAGGGCTCCGACGGAGGTCAGATCCCAGAAATGGGCGTGCGAGACATCGATGACGACCTTGGGAATGACTTCCTTGAAATCGAAGGCGGCGGCGAACTTGTCGGCAGATGCGAAGAAGATCTGGCCGCGCACGGTGTAGATTCTGGTTTCCCCGGAAAGCTCGCTGGTGATGCCGAAGACCTGGGAGACCTTGTGTGCGAAGAAGATGCCGCTGAGCAGGACGCCGACGCCGACGCCGATGGCGAGGTTGTGCGTTCCGACCACGGTGGCGACTGTGGCGAGCATGACGATGCTGGTCATCTTCGGCTGGATCCTGAGGTTCTTGAAGGTGGCCCAGTTGAACGTGCCGATGGAGACCATGATCATGACGGCGACAAGGGCGGCCATGGGGATGTTGCCCACCTGGCTGTTCATCACGAGCAGGAGGATCATCAGGACAGCGCCTGAGGTGAGTGTGGAAAGCCTGCCGCGGCCTCCGGACTTCACGTTGATGACGGACTGGCCGATCATGGCACAGCCGGCTATGCCACCGAAGAGGCTGGAGGCGATGTTGGCGATGCCCTGGCCACGCGCTTCCTTGTTCTTGTCACTCGGAGTATCGGTGAATTCATCAAGAATTTGCGCGGTCATGAGGGACTCCAGAAGACCGACGACGGAGAAGCTGAGGGAAACGGGGAGAATGATCCACAGGGTTTCCAGCTTGAGGGGCAGGAGTTTCCAGCTTGCAAAATCCAGGTAAGGCAGGCCGGTGGGGAGAATGCCGAGGTCTTTCACGCGGCGGACATCCATCTGGAAATAGTTCGCAATGATGGAAATGACCACGATGGCGATCAGTGGGGAAGGGACGGCCTTGGTGATCAGTGGGAAAAGGTAGATGATGGCGAGCCCGCCGGCGACGAGGGGGAAGGTGACCCACGAACCCATGTTCCCCGCAGTGACCAGCTCCTGGATCTGCGTGATCATGTAAAGGATCGCCAAGGCATTCACGAAGCCGTTCATCACGGAGGCGGAGACAAAGCGCATGACGTTCGCGACATTCACCAGGCCGAGAACGATCTGGATGATGCCGGTAAGCATGGAAGCGGCGAGCAGGTAGGCGAGGCCGTGGTCTTTCACCAGATCACCCACGAGCAGGGCGATGGCTCCGGTGGATGCGGAGATCATGGCCGTGCGTCCACCGACAAAGGCGATGGTGACTGCAATGATGACGGATGCGAACAGGCAGACCTGAGGATCCACACCTGCGATGACTGAGAAGGCGATGGATTCCGGAATCAATGCGAGAGCTACGACGAGACCCGCGAGGAGATCTGCGCGCACGTTTGGAAACCAGGAGGCGGTAAGAGGTGAAGACATAAGCTGAAAAATTCGGCACCAGCAGGTGAAAAGCCCTGAAACTGGGGGCGGAGCCTTTGGGCGATAGGCGTTTTGGGCAAGCATTTTTCCAAATTCGGCACGTCTTGGCCGTTCAGTTCCCGCTTGAATGTCTTGTCTGCTGGCTCTAAGCCGTGTGCCGCATGGACGCACGCCACCCTTATGAAGAGATCCCGCTCTTCACCGCCGGAATACTTCTCGCCCTTTGGTTGATCGGATCGCACGCACTGATGCTCGCGAAGCCGGGGCTGGTTCAGGGCTGGTTGAAAAAATTTCCGCGCAACCAACTTTCCGGACAGATCATACTCGGATTCGCGATGGCGTGGTTCTGGCTGCTGGTCGCTCCGGATGGCATGGGGAAACTCAGTGCGCTGCAGATGGATCTCGGTGATTTCAACAACGTCAAAGGGCTGCTGAGGATACTGGTGCCGGTGGCTTACGTGCTGGTGTGCATGAGCGTGCGCGATTTCCTGGCGGTCAGGGCGCTTGGCGTATTGGGGTTGATGGTTGCAGCGCCTTTCCTGGATGCGGCGTTCCTGAAAGATCCTTCGAGCCGCCTGCTGGTGCCGATTTTCGCCTACGTTCTGCTGACGAAATCCCTTTTCTGGGTCGGCATGCCTTATCTGTTCCGTGATGCTGTCACGTGGGCGACAGCTTCGGAAAACCGCTGGCGTCTGCTTTCCCTGGGAGGGTTGGCCTACGGGGTTGCGACGCTGGTGTGCGCCCTTGGCTTTTGGCGGGGGTATTGATCTCTCTCGGCTACCGTTTCAGAAAACGAGTTTTCTTCTTGCCTTCTTCGGCATCATTTCTCTTTGTAT
>JBPOGC010000095.1:0-11705 GCA_051251795.1 Luteolibacter sp.
GGTTTTTCGGCAGCCGGTTCGGTAGTCGGTTTCTCTTCAGCAGGTTTCTCGGCAGCTTCTTCCGCTGGCTTTTCGACCTCTGCGGTTTTCTCAGCTTCTTGTGCGATTGCGATGCCAGTAGCAGAAAGAGCGATCAAGCCGGCTCGTGCTGCGCTTTTGTAGATTGATTTTTTCATATAATTTGGATGTCCGCGAAACTTAGAAGCAGCATGGAACACTGTCCAGAACGGCTTTTCCACTTTTTTCATATGAAAATCCGGCCAAGACCCGGGACTTTCATCCCCGCACTCCGGTAAAGGACGACTCGCAGGGTCTCGATCAGTCTCCGGGCGGCAAGGCTGTCGCGACAAAGGGCACGTAACACCATTGCCCCTCCCTCCAGCCCTCCGAAGCCGAGATACACATCCTCATTGCCCAGGGCTTCGAGTTCCTCAGCAGGCCAGTATTCCGCCATTTTCCCGGACACGAACACTGAGACGTAATGCCCGGCTTCAAACATCGCAGTGACTCCTTCGAGACCCTCGCCGGGCATGTCGTAGCGTTCTCGGGCGGAAAGTTTCCCAGCGATATTCAGATCCAATTCCCATCGCAGGTTCTTGTATTGGAAAACCTCCCCTCTTGCGACACGGCCGGGAGAAATCCAGTCGATGAAAAGCAGAGCCGCTCCCTCTTCCAAGTCGATCGTGGTGCGTTGCTCGTAGCTGGCACCTGAGTGAGGTATGAAAGGTTCCGGAATCCATTCCATGAACGCATCCTTCGCTACCCTGAAGTGCTGATCACAGACCGCCGGTTCACCAGATCGTGTCCGGAAAACGCGGGAAGAACTCGGCGTGCTCATGACCAGATTGGCACCACTGCCTACAGTAATATCCATGGTCAGTTTGTCTCCATCGAAAAAGCCGGCAGTGGGATTCACAACGGTGACGATCAGAGCGCTGCCATCAAGATGGGATTTGCTCAGATGCACCGGCGCCTGGAAACTCTGCTCCGCCACGTAGGGCACGCCGTCATCGCGCGTCTCACAGCGTAGGCGAAGATGACCGCCAACCGAGTTTCCGGTCATTTCCAGCATCAGACGAAAAGGTATTCGTGTTTCAACCAGCCGAGAAGCTCGTCCTTGCCCTTTTCCGATTTCAGATCGGCGAAGATCACCGGCCTGTCACCTCGTTGCTTTTCTGAATCATGTGCCATCACATCCAGATCGGCACCGACGTAGGGAGCGAGTTCCGTCTTGTTGATCAGAAGCAGATCGCTGGTGCGTATCGCCGGGCCGCCTTTGCGCGGGATCTTGTCACCTTCCGCGACATCGATCACGTAGATGTAGGCATCGACGAGTTCCGGGGAAAATGTTGCCGAGAGATTGTCCCCGCCGCTCTCGATCAGGATCAGCTCCAGATCTTCGTGGCGGTTTTCCAGATCCACCACAGCTGCCATGTTCATGCTGGTATCATCGCGGATGGCGGTGTGCGGGCAGCCGCCGGTCTCGACACCAATCACGCGATCCGCAGGAAGGACATTTTCCCGGAGGAGAAATTCAGCGTCCTCGCGTGTGTAAATGTCGTTGGTGATCACGGCCAGCGAGATCTCGTCCTTGAGCCACTGGCTGAGGCGCAGCACGCACATGGTCTTGCCTGAGCCAACGGGGCCGCCAACACCGAGCCGGAAGGGACGTTTCTTTTTTTCAGGAGATGAAGAGTCGTTCATGGGAAAAAGCATGTTTCAGTGAGGCGATTTCTAGCAATGGATTGAAGAAACCGTCCGGGGTATTTTTGAGAGAGTCGCTGATCCTTTCTTCCAGACCAACGAGGACGCGATGCAAAATACTCTGGCAGGAAGTCTGGCCGATCCTCATCAGCTTCATGGATGCCGCCGTGCCCGCGACCAAAGCCTGGAAGGCAAAGGCGCGCGCCGCGTCTTCCACCCCCGATCCACGCAACTCAAGTGCAGTCACTATCAGGTGATGGCTGCGCGGACATTTGGCGCGGTGATTTCCCACAATGCTGGCTCCATCCAATTCACAAAGAAGGCTGAGCCGTTGTGAACCAACACGTCGGCCTGCATCGCGCAGTTCTGCAGGGATACGCCAAGCGTCTAGCTCTACATCCATTTCAAGGAGGGCATCGGAATCACCGGCGACAGCCGCGGCGTGTGCTCTACTGAAAAATGGCAATTCAAATTTCAGGAGACCCGGCACCACTTGTTTTTGTAAAAAACGTTCCAACCCCTCCGCATCTGAAACGACCCCGACTCTCACCAACTCCTCCAGTCCATAGGAATGCGCGTAACCGCCGGAGGGATAACCGGTATCGTTCGATTGCAAAATCCAAAGGAGACTGGAACTCATAGGTCAGGTATGTTGCACCGCCTTCATCGGTGTGAAAAGAACTTCAGGCTCGGAAAAATCCCATCCCTCGCGCTCCAGTAGCTGGGTCATTGCTTCGTCGTGCAATACCCGCAGGCTCCCGTCCATCACTTGAGCCGGGAGATGCAGATTCCCCACTTTCCAGCCGACGAGCGAGGCATGTGCTTGGTCGACAAATGGGACTTCATAGACCGTTTCCCAAAGCTGCCTGACAATGTAGTCCTTGCCGCCTTCCTGCCAGACCACACAGCCATCCTTGAGCCTGCTTTCCAGATCGAAGCCCAGCTCGGTGCCGTCTTCAGCCACCCCACGCCAGCGCCTCTTCAGGAATTTCCGCCTCTCCGCCTCCAGAGTCACCTGAAATTCAGCAGGCTTTTCGGAAACCTCCGCCACCATCCTCTCGATAACTTTCATCAAAAAAGAAAATACCGCTGAGCCATCGGAAGCACGCTCAAAGGCTCGCAGCGCAGCTCCCTTCCATCGGCCACGACCGTATAGGTCTCCGGATCCACGGTGATCTTCGGCAGCGCGTCATTGAATGGCAGATCACGCTTGGTCACAGAACGGCAGCCTTTCACTGCAGACAGTGTTTTCTGCAAGCCCAGCTCGGCAAGTCCTCCTGAAGCGATTGATGCCGCGCTCACAAAAGTCAACGAAGTGGATGCGATGGATCTTCCGAACGCTCCGAACTGTGGGCGGTAGATTGTCGGTTGGGGTGTCGGGATCGAGGCATTCGGGTCGCCCATGTTCGCCCATGCGATGAAGCCTCCTTTGATGATCGTCTCCGGTTTCACCCCGAAGAATTCCGGCTTCCAGATCACTATATCCGCCAGTTTCCCGACTTCCAGGCTTCCTACCTCATGGGAAATCCCGTGAGTAACTGCTGGGCAGATCGTATATTTCGAGACGTAGCGCAGAGCGCGGAAATTGTCCGCGGCGGGATGGGTCTCATCCTCCATCTTGCCAAACTGCACCTTCATCTTGTGCGCCGTCTGCCAGGTTCTGGTAATGACCTCCCCCACCCTGCCCATTGCCTGGCTGTCACTGGACATCATGGAAATGGCTCCCATGTCATGCAGAAGATCCTCCGCGGCAATCGTTTCCGGGCGAATGCGACTCTCCGCGAAGGCCACATCCTCCGGTATGCGCGAGTCCAGGTGATGGCAGACCATGAGCATGTCCAAGTGCTCTGCTATGGTGTTTGTAGTAAATGGTCGGGTAGGATTTGTGGAAGACGGCAAGACATTCGCCTCGCCACAGACGCGGATGATGTCCGGAGCATGTCCCCCACCCGCTCCCTCGGAATGATAGGTGTGGATGGTGCGGCCCTTGAACGCATCCAAGGTGCTCTCCAGGAAACCAGCTTCATTCAGCGTGTCGGTATGAATGGCTACCTGGACATCGAGCTCGTCGGCCACGGACAAACAGCTATCGATAGCGGCAGGAGTGGTTCCCCAGTCCTCATGAAGTTTCAATCCCATCGCGCCAGCCAGAACCTGCTCACGCAGCGGCTCATGGGAGGAACAGTTTCCTTTTCCGAGAAACCCCAGATTCATAGAAAACGCCTCGGCGGCCTCCAGCATACGGTGGATATTCCATTTTCCCGGGGTGCAGGTAGTGGCATACGTCCCATGAGCCGGACCGGTTCCACCACCGAGCATGGTTGTGATACCACTGGCCATCGCGTGCTCAATTTGCTGCGGGCAGATAAAATGAATGTGTGAATCAATCCCGCCCGCTGTGACAATGCAGCCCTCTCCGGCGATCACTTCCGTAGCCGCGCCTATCGTCATGGTGATGCCGTCCTGGAGCAGAGGATTCCCTGCGTGGCCTATCCCGACAATGCGACCTGCTTTGATCCCTATATCCGCTTTGATCACTCCATGCGCGGAATCCAGAATCAAAGCGTTGGTAATGACGAGATCGAGAGAATCTTCATCGAGTGCCAGAGGTGATTGCGCCATTCCATCACGGATCACCTTTCCTCCTCCGAATTTCACCTCATTCCCGTAACCCCCTGTCTCTGTGATCAGATCCCGCTCAACCTCGATGAATAGCTCCGTATCCGCTAGGCGCACCTGATCCCCCGTGGTGGGGCCGAATGTTCCCGCGTAGTTTTTCCTAGTCTGTTTCATCAGATTAAATTTTCCCGTTCACCTTGCCATTGAATCCATAGATTTCCCTGGCACCGGCAAAGGCAACCAGCGGCACTTCCCGGGTATCTCCCGGCTCAAAGCGCACCGCGGTTCCAGCCGGAATATTCAGTCGAAAACCGTGTGCCGCCTCTCGGTCGAAGCCGAGCTCGGAGTTCACCTCAGCAAAGTGGAAATGGCTCCCAACCTGTACCGGCCTATCGCCGCGATTTTCCACTACTATGACTACAGTAGACAAACCCTCGTTCAGTTCAATGTCCGGAGCACCCGGCCTGGTAATGATTTCTCCAGGGATCATCTGATTGGATCGTGAACGGTTACCAACTTTGTCCCATCTGGAAAAGTCGCCTCAACTTGCACATCATGGATCATTTCCGGAACTCCCTCCATCACATCGTCACGCTTCAAAAGAGTCGTCCCATAGCTCATGAGTTCCGAGACAGTTTTCCCATCCCGGGCACCTTCGAGGATCTCATAGGTGATGATGGCGATGGCCTCGGGATGATTCAGCTTTAGCCCGCGCTCTTTCCGTCTACGCGAGAGGTCGGCTGCGACGACGATGAGCAGTTTTTCCTGCTCTCTTGGGGTTAAGTGCATGTCCGAAAGATAACCGTCAATGATTCACAGTCACATCAGACCACAGGCCGCTGTCTTTCTGGAAAAACGCGTAAGCCAGGCAACTCGAGATACCTAGAATCACCAAGACACCACCAAAATCAAAAGAAGATTTTGGTTTGGTAACGACTGAATGCGCCACTTGATCAAACTCGTCCACTTCATCGGGATGATAATGACCTGGAGGGCCGGGATGAGCACCTGCAAACATCGCGGTGCCAAGAAACATGCTGAGTAGTAGTGTTTTCATAAGGATATTTGATCTCCCGGGTTTGAGGACAGCAATCGCCATACCAAAACGTAAAAAGCCCCATCCCTCTTGCGAAGAATGGGGCTCTACCGAACATTACTAGGAACTAAGGCTCATTGTAGATGTCCTTGCATCCCGAACTAAGTCTCAGCGATGGCCGTAGCGCCTCTTATCGAATGAAGCACGTCAACTTTAATATTCTCGAAAGGGATAACCACCGCTGACTCACAAGAGCCGGAAATGGCATTCATTTTGCAGTAGTTCGTTAATTTCCGGGGAGAAGAGCATTGAAATACCGAAGGGGAGAACCGGAAACGTGATACACGAAGTCCAGTCCTCCCCCAAGGCAACCGTTACAACAAAAAGGTATAAACCAATTAGAAGGAGAGACCGAGGCCAAGATTGGCTGTAAGGAAGTCACCTTCAACATTGATAGGGATGACTTGTTGGTCTGTAACATAGTAGGTAACTCCACCGTGGAGATCCCAGTCACCATAACCGTCACCGATAAAGGTGCTAAGCGGTACTGAGAAAGCAACTCCGATGGAACCATAGCCCAGACCGCTGTCGCCACCACCGTGGAAGCCTTCTTCTGTGAAGTATGCGATGGAGAACGGGAAGCTGATTGCTACCGGACCCACGTCAAAGCCTTGCTCAAGGCCAAGAACCAGAACGGTTCCTTTGTCACCGCCGGAAGCACCGGGATCAAGACGCTGGTGAACAGTGAGGGACGGGGAGAGAAATGTGTCCACTCCGATACTCAGATCGAGAACATCCTCAGTAGTATTACCGTATGCCCATGCCTGATAGGTCAGTCCGACGCTAACAGGACCAAAGTCCTTGGAGACACCTGCCCAGATATCAACCTCCTGGATCTTACTGCCGATAGGGTTGTTAACAGTACCGTTGTTCTTACTGTTTATATCCCACCAAGTTCCCAAGACGAAAGTGAAATCGCCGGGAAGGGCGAAGGCAAGCTCAAGGGATGGATTGAAGCTGATGTCAGTAAGACTGTCACCATCACCCCATACATCCAGACCGTAGGACATAAAGTGACTGTTTGCGTCAAGACTCAGTGATCCGGAGACCACGTCGTCAGCTGGCGCTTCTTCGATCGGTGGGGCGGGAATCTCCTCGACTCCGGCGTAAGCAATTCCACTTCCAAGAGCTGCAGCCAAAACAGCGGACTTGATAATGGCGCGTTGATATTTGTTTTTCATAATTCAGCGTTGTGTTGTTGGGGTCTGTTAGTTTCGGTGACCCGGTTGCGAGAGAGCGCGAGATGTGCCAGTAATTTTGGTGTGATAAAAATCACATGAATGATTTCACAGTGTACGAAGGCATTAACATGAGCGCTTTTCATATTTCATGAGAGACTAATTCCTTACAAGTGCTGGAGAATGAAAACCTTACACAATTGCCCTCCAAACATTTTCTTCTTGAAGAACAGGACACTTTTTATCCAAACCGTGAGATATTCCTTCACGATATCATCGCTTAGTCCGGATATCAGTTTTTCCCCAGCCGACAGGAATACAGGAAAAACACTCCTTGAAATCGTTCCCCTAAAATTCATACGGACGCGTCATTAGCAAAGAGTAGAAAGTGATCAGTCCCGCACTACACTCGCATAACCCAGAAAACATCCTGAGACCTTAAACTCTTCCAATGCCTTCGCAGTCTTAATCTGAAGAACCTTGCTGCCATCGAACAAAGTCAGATTTACAGGCACTCCCTTCCCCGGTCTTCCCGAGTATCCTAGAATCACCACAGGTTTATCGCTTAAGATCCAAACTGGCAACACATGCCTGTTTCCCGTCTCAAAACTCTTTAAAGCGAGCTTTGCCACATTCACGGCACCAACCATCTCCACAATTGGAAGCCCTGTATCCACCACGCTCTTCGAGTTGATTGTAGCGAAATCAATTTCCGGGAACCTCCTGGGAATAGTCTCACTTTCGTTTCCCACTAGATGTTTCGCGAGCTTAGATTTCTGGGATTTTGTTAGATTTACTTCCAGCGCATCAGGAAGATCTCCCAAACCAAGAGCCTTGAAAGGCTCTTTTTCAGCAGCTCCAATGGAAACCAAGTGATAGCTTGAAAAATAGAGCTTCCGTGAAACTCCTTTCTTCTTCGATCTTGTCAGAATCATAGTAGCGAGACCTTTTGCCGATGCCGAACGTATCAAGCCGGATCGAGGATCATGAAAGTAGAACATACTACCTCGATGAGCTATCAGCAATACGTTGTGAGGGCCGCCCAGTTGCCCGATCACCCGCAAGGATACAAACTGTCCGTCTGACAGGGCTCTCACAAACGAATTTCGAATCAACTCCTCCGCAACTGGTATCAATTCAGTCCGGGCAAGCTCAGGATGATAGATTGTGACTCCCTTTGACCTGATCCCAAAAAGTTCGAAAAACATCTCTCTGTTGAACGCGCAGGCAAACTTGAAATCTCCCCTCCTCAGCCCATGTATCCTTCCTATCTAGATTCTCAAAACCGCCCCAATGACGGTTCCCAGCACAAGAGTCACAAGAACATGTATGAACACTGCCAAAAGTGGCAAACTGCTGGCAAACATAATACGCAACTTCAGTTTTATACTGTATGTGTAGTAGACTATCGCGAATGACACCGCTGTACAGGCCAGGTATGCCAAGACTACTCCCAGAGGGGTCGTCGCGAGCCATGATCCGAAAAAGCAATAGACCACAAATAGAACTGTAAAAACCAGACCTGCCCGTAAGGCGCCGCACATCCTATCACTTCCAATCAAAGTTTTGAAAACAATTAGCAAAACGCCCACGAACAAAAACCAGACCAGCAGGAGCCTCTTGAGCTTTATTCCTTCTGGCAAAACATAGTGAAAATCCTCCATTCGATCCTGTAGTGACAACTGATGGACTCCCTTTCCTTCCACCTCATTGCGAACCTGCATGATCATCTCCACCCTATCGGAGGTGATTCCAGTTATTCCAGCCCTCATAAGCCCTCGAGCTTCAGCACGTGAGTTCACCGTCCACACATAGGTCTTCATTCCTGCGTCGTTGATTCTCTTGACCAGCGCCCCATCGATCGGCCAGGTGCGCCCAAAACTGATCCCATCCAGATTCGCAGCTTCACATCTGGCCATGATTTCTTCGAGCGTCGGATTCTCGGCATAGGGTCTGATGTCGTATCCTTGCAAGAGATAGGCAGAATACTCAGGCAATGTCTTCTTCGCTGACTTGAGCGTTTCATAATCGGACGAAATGATCATCGCGCTATCAGGATCAGTTTCTGTCCGCAGCAGACTGGAGACCAAAGCCTCTACAATCGCAGGATCGGTATCTTTGATCTCAATGACGATCACTTTACCATCAGGGCGAACCTCCAACACCTGATCGAGGGTTGGAATACGCTCACCCGAGAATTCCTTTCCTTTCCACTTGCCGCCATCGAGCCTTTGAATTTCAGCCAAAGTCAGCTCCTTGATTTTTCTTTTTATTCCGGTAATGCGGTCCGTCGTCGAATCGTGAAAGACAACCGGATGACCGTCCCTGCTTAGCCAGATATCTATCTCCACAGCATCCGCTCCCAGATCGAAAGCCTTTTCAACCGCTATCACTGTGTTCTCGGGTGCGACATCTGACGCCCCCCGATGGGCTATCAGCATTGTCTGACCGGGAAAAGACTCCGCTTCTCTACAAACAGCCACGGAATGAAATATCCCGGCAACTGCCAAAACCAGAAGGCCTACAATGAATCGCCGCATTTCTCCGATAATGTTCCACTTCTCCTAAAGAAAAGTCCAAGTCATTTCTCAACCCGATTCTCCATATGGTGGCCTTTGCGTTTTCCTGTGACAAATCACTTCGGAAATACCCTCAGTGATTTGAACTCGTATCACTGGAAAAGAATACAGATCGGACTGGGTGCTTTCACAGTGGACTGAGGATTCCCAAGAAGCCCGCTCTCGCTGTCCAATGGCAACACGGAAACCGTGTTCGACTTCTGGTGCCCGCAGAGCAGCCATTTACCAGAGGGATCGATCTTGAAATGTCTGGGGATCTTTCCGCCGCAATCCGCATGCTGAAGCAGTTCCAGTTCGCCTGACTCCGGGTCGCGCGCGAATACGGCTATCGTATCATGCCCACGGTTCGAGCAGTAGACGAAGTTCCCATTCGGATGCACTTCGATCTCTGCAGTCGTGTTCTTCCCTTCGAAATCCTCCGGCAATGTCGGCACAATTTGTATTTCCGAAAGCGCTCCGCTTTCCCTGTCGAAGTCAGCCACCGTGATCGCATTGGACAGTTCATCGATCACATACATGTGTTTTTCATCCGGTGAAAATGCCAGATGTCTCGGCCCTGATCCCGGCTGACTTTTCAGATCTGCCTTTCCTTCAGGGGTGATACCAGATGTCGCAGGATCGAACTTGTACACCAGCACTCGATCCGCACCCAGATCCGGAGCGAAGAGGAACCGGTTTGCATTGTCAAAATACACACCATGGGTGTGCGCTTCTTTCTGCCGCTTGAGATTCGGGCCCGAGCCTTCAACCTTTACCGAGGAAACGATTTCTCCCGGTTTCCCTTCGCTGTCCAGTCGCACAGTCGCAACGGAGCCATCACCGTAATTCGCCACCGCGACCGTCCGGCCGGATGCATCGACAGCCAAGTGACATGGGCCTTTCCCACCACAAGGCGAACTCCCGAGCAAAGTCAGCGAATGATCACGGGCTACTTGAAAGGCGCCAACCGTGTTATCGCCACCTACCGCATAAATGATCGGCTTCTCAGGATGAGCCGCGAGAAAGCCTGGCTTCTTGTATTTGATTGCAATTGCGGGCTCGGAAAGAATCCCTTTTTCAGAATCAAACTCAGCAAGGTAAATCCCATCTCCGCTTGTGCCGATATAAACTGGCTGTGCATGGACAATCGCCGAAAAGAGAAAAAGGGACGTCAGGATTTTCATGAATTCATTCTTAACATTCGAAAAAGGCGGATCAAGCCAAAGGAAAAATCAGAAAATGATCGGCCTGACGATTTCCTCCGGACTAGCCTCCCGGATGAAGCCGCTTTTCGAGGAACTCGATTTTCAACCAACACCCATAGGAGATCTCATTCTCCGCCGTCGCCGGATGGCAATGCTCGATGATCTCATCGTCTACGAGGTTCTCCTTGGTGACGGCTACCTTATGTCCAGCCTCTTCCATGATGTGGAGGAAGCGTTGGCAGATCTTGGCCTTGCAGCCATAGCCGCAAATGATGGCGAGGAATTGAGCGTCGTGGTCGGTGGTCTCGGCCTGGGGTACACGGCTCTTGCTGCCTTGCGTGATCCACGCGTGACCGACTTGCTCGTAGTGGATGTCATGAAGCCTGTAATTGAATGGCACGAAAAAGGACTAGTTCCCCTCGGTGATGAACTCACCGGCGATTCACGCTGCCGCTTCATCGAAGGAGATTTCTTCGCACTCGCATCCGCGCCGGGACAAGGCTTCGACCCGCAGCAACCGAACAGACAGTTTCACGCGATCCTTCTGGATATCGATCACTCCCCCCAGAAACTTCTCGATCAGAAAAACGGTTCGTTCTACAGCACGGCAGGCCTCAGGAAAATGTCAGAGCAACTCTTTCCGGGCGGTGTCTTCGCACTCTGGTCAGATGATCCGCCCGAAGAAAGTTTCCTCAGCCACCTCGCGGAAGTTTTCCAGGATGTCGGCTCACACATTGTTAAATTCCAGAACCCTCTTTTGGAAAAGCAGTCGGAAAGCACGGTTTACGTCGCAACCATGCCCCGGCTTTAGTTGCGGACAAACTCTCGAGGAAATGAAAGCTAACTTCGAGAACGCTAGACCAATATCACAGAGGACGAAAAGGAATACCTCATCACCGCAGATCTGCCACAGATCAACAAGCAAGACGTGAAAGTGTAGTCGAAAACGGCTCCCTCATCATCAAAGGTGAGCGCCGTCGAGAAGATGTCCAATCTGCCAAGAGTAGAGAAGAAGGGAGACGCTCATGAGCGTCTCCCTTTTGTTTTTGGAACTAATGGATAAAGATGAGTCGTGCTTTTGGTGCACAAAAGGTTTCAGTTGCCTTCTTAGCATCTTGGTCTTTTTTAACGCCCAATATGCTGGACTCATTCCAATTTTCGAAACGACAACTTCGCGATGCCTCGCGGCTCGCGATTCAGGCGGCCATTGCCTCGGCAGTTCTTTTTATCGTGATGAAGACATTGAATATGCCCGAGAAGTTCGTCGGGGTTTTGTCGACTGTCCTTGTCCTCAGTCCGGGCGTGGGAGGCACGCTGGCCAGCGCCTGGAAGCGATTTGCAGCGA
>JBPOGC010000096.1:0-11464 GCA_051251795.1 Luteolibacter sp.
GGAAAGGCCGGATGAGCCCTGGATGGAGATTTTCTGTTCCTTGCCGGATTGCTTGTCTTTGGCGGAGACGTGGAGGATGCCGTTCGCATCGATGTCGAATGTGACTTCGATCTGAGGTTCACCGCGGCGTGCCGAGGCGATGCCATCGAGCTTGAAGTTTCCGAGGAGCTTGTTGTCCACGAACATCGGGCGTTCGCCTTGGCAGATACGGATATCCACGGCTGGCTGGTTGTCAGATGCGGTGGAGAAGACCTGGGACTTCTTCGCAGGGATGGTGGTGTTGCGCTCGATCATCGGCGTGGCGCGTGAGCCTTCCGTTTCGATGGAAAGGGAGAGCGGGGTGACATCGAGGAGGAGAACGTCTTTGACATCACCTGCAAGAACACCGCCCTGGATGGCTGCGCCGATGGCAACCACTTCGTCCGGGTTGACGCCTTGGTGAGGTGTCTGGCCTGCTAGTTCCTTGGCGATCTCGACAACCTTCGGCATACGGGTCATGCCGCCAACGAGAACGAGCTCGTTGATTTCCGAAGCGGAAACTCCGGCTTCCTTGAGGCAGTCGATGACTGGCTTTTTGGTGCGAGCGAAGAGGCTATCGGTGAGTTGCTCCAGTTTCGAGCGGGAGAGGGAAAGCTGAATGTGCTTTGGCCCTGTGGAGTCTGCTGTGATGAAGGGGAGATTGATGTCGTAGGACTGGCTGGAGGAGAGGGCGATTTTTGCTTTTTCCGCCTCTTCCTTGATGCGCTGGAGGGCATCGGCCTGGCTGGAAAGATCGACTCCCTGATCCTTTTTGAATTCACCGACGATGTATTCGATGAGTGCGTTATCCCAGTCGTCACCGCCGAGTTGGGTGTCGCCGTCTGTGGCGAGGACTTCGAAGACGCCGTCGCCGATTTCGAGGACGGAGATGTCGAATGTGCCACCACCGAGGTCGTAGACTGCGATTTTCTCGTCGGACTTCTTGTCGAGGCCGTAAGCGAGTGCTGCTGCGGTTGGCTCGTTGATAATGCGGAGCACTTCGAGACCGGCGATTTCGCCAGCTGCCTTGGTGGCGTTACGCTGGGAGTCGTTGAAGTAAGCAGGGACGGTGATGACCGCCTGGGTGATGGTTTCACCGATTTTTGCTTCGGCGTCTGCCTTGAGCTTGCCGAGAACCATGCCCGCGATTTCCTGTGGGGAGTAGGTTTTGGACTCGCCGGAAACTTCGACTTCGATGTGTGCGTCGCCGTTGGATGCTGCTACGATTTTGTAGGGCATGCGTTTGTCAGCATCGGTGAGTTCTGTGAACTTGCGGCCGATGAGGCGCTTGGCGGAGAAGATGGTGTTTTTCGGGTTGGTGACGGCCTGGCGTTTTGCTGCCTGACCAACGAGGCGCTCGCCGTTTTTGGCGAAAGCCACTACGGATGGTGTTGTGCGTGCGCCCTCGGAGTTTTCAAGAACTGTTGGTTCGCCGCCGTCCATGATGGACATGCAGGAGTTAGTTGTGCCGAGGTCGATTCCTAGAATTTTTGACATAATATTAATAAATGGTTGCTGGTGGATCTATTCGCAGGATTGGTGCCGGGAGGTGTGGGTGATTTGTAGATTGTTGGTTTTCAGTGGTTTGGGGTGTTTTGATGGTTGTTGCGTGTGTGGGTTTTGGGACGGAGTGTCGCAGTTTGGGTGTGGCAAAGTGGCGCAATGCGACGAAGTTGTCGAGATGAGGGCTTTGGTTGGGTGTGTCGCCGCGAGACGCGGCTTGAACGGCCTGCTGCGGGACGCAGCAGGCACTTAAAGAAGAAAGAAGCCGGTCGCAGACCGGCTCTCCAATATTCTGACAAAAAGTGCGCCTGACTGGATTGGCTCCTTCGCCCATCCGGGATGCATCCTCCGGACTGTTTGGAGGAATGGCTTTCAAAAAGTGCGCCTGACTGGATTCGAACCAGTGACCGTCCGCTTAGAAGGCGGATGCTCTATCCAACTGAGCTACAGGCGCATTTCGCTTTGGGAGGAGCGTTTTACGGGATTTTACGGTGGAGTCAAGAGGATCGCTGGTTGAGAGCTGTTTCCATGAAAAAGCCCCAACCGTCTGATTTGACGGTTGGGGCTGTAGATTTGCCAGGGGAAGCGTGGCGATTACTCGGCGGTTTCCACTTCTTTGGCAGCTTCTTCGACTTCTGCTTCAGCGTCCGCTTCGGTTTCTTTCATTTTGTTCATGGCGTCCGCGGATTTCTGTTTGGCTGCGTCCATGGCCTCGGCGGATTTTTCTTTGGCAGCTTCCATGGCCTCGGCGGATTTTTCTTTGGCGGCTTCCATGGCCTCGGCGGATTTTGCTTTGGCAGCCTCCATTGCTTCTACGGATGTTTCCTTGGCTGCGTCCATGGCCTCTACGGATTTTTCCTTGGCAGCCTCCATGGCTTCCTTGGTGCTTTCGGCTGCGGCTGCAGTAGCTTCCTTGGTGCTTTCAGCGGCTTCGTCTGCCATTTCTTTCACACCTTCGGCGACTTTGTCGGCGCCTGAGGACATTTCTTCACTGGTTTTGTCTGCGGAGTCACAGGATGCGAATGCGAGAGTGAGGGGGAGCGCAATGGCTGCGGTTATATGTTTTCTCTTCATAATAGTTGTTGTTTGCTTCCAGCCAATGATTTGACCGGTCTGACAAAGATGTTGGCTCAGTGGTGACTGGAGTCAACGGAAAGTGGAGGGAGCAATTTTGACAAGGAGCGAGTCTTCCCTTGCGGATAGGGGTGGGGGGCATTTGAATCCCGGGGCGCACATGTATTTGCTGAAAAAAGTATTCGAGCTTCGAGAGAAAACTCATTCGGACCATGAAAAGCCGTTTCTGGAGCATCTGGAGGATTTGAGGGTATTGGTGACAAGGGTGGTGATCACCTTGTTGATCTCGATGCTGTTCTGTTTTCTCTTTCGGGACAATCTGATGGATATCCTGCGTGCGCCTGCTGAAAAGGTGATCCTGGTAAAACAGCAGGAGACGATGCCGGACGGTAAGAAGCACGAGGGTATACGGGTGCCGACGGTGGAGATGTGGATGAAGGCGAAGGATGTGGGATGGATCGCCGCGGGACTGACGGCGGAGCAGAGGGTGGCTTTTTTCAAGGCGCTGGACGAGCCGGATCTGGAATTCCATGTGAAGAGTGTCTCGTATTTCCGGGCGGCGAAGGCACTGCCTGAGAAGAAGCAGGAGGATTTTGTAAAGGGGCTGAAGCTGGGAAAGGAGATGACGGCGCAGGTGATCGCGCTGCTGGAATCAAAGCCGGACGCGGATCTGAGCGCGGGGGCGAACATACGGATGATGTCGGCGCTGAAGCCGACGGAGACTTTCATGCTCTCGATGAAGCTGGCGTTCTTCGCGGGGATGGTCCTGGCGTTTCCGTTGCTGCTGATGTTTGTGTTGCAGTTCGTGCTGCCTGGTTTGCAAGAGAGTGAGAGGAAAGTTTTGTGGCCGGCGATGGCGATCGGGTTCGGATTGTTTTTGGTAGGGGTATTGTTCGCTTACTTTTTTGTTTTGCCGCGTGCTTTGCTTTTCTTCTACGAATGGAGCGGGGACATGGGGGTCTCGAACGATTGGCGGATCGGGGAGTATATTACTTTTGCGACGCAGTTCACGTTGCTGTTCGGGCTCTCATTCGAGCTGCCTGTGGTGGTGATGGTTTTGGTGAAGCTGGGACTTCTGACTTATGACACGATGTCCAAGACACGGGCTTACGCGATCGTGGCGATCTTGATTGCGGCGGCGGTCATCACCCCGACTCCGGATGTGATGACGCTGTGTCTGATGGCGCTGCCGATGTTGCTACTTTATGAAATTTGCATCTGGCTGGCTTATTTTGACAAGAAGAAGGAACGTGAGGAGGAAGCACGGGAGGCTGAGGAGGTGCGTTTGCGACGTCAGGAATGGGCGGAAAAGAACGCGGATACTGAAGAATACCAGGAAGGGGAGCATGTCGGGCACGTTGCGGAGCTGACGGATGAGGAAGGTGATTACGGTTGGGATGAGGATGAAGAGGATGATTTCGAGCACGATGAGGACTGGGCTGATCCGGAGGATCCGCAGGATGATGAAACGGATAGGAAGGACTGATTTATGGAACGGGAGAAAATGAGTGATACGGAGGTGAGCCAGAAGTCACCTTTCGCGGGGTGTGCGATTCTGATCGCGGCGGTGGCGGTGATGTTGTTCCTGGTGGTTTTTTCAATCACGGTGCTGTTCAGGCAATTTGGGGAGATCGCGAAGTTTACCGGGGAGGAGCCTGCGAAGGTGGAGCTTGTGGCTCTGGAGGGAAGGGATGCGGAGGTGAACCGTTTGGCAGAAAAGCTGGAGGGGTTCCGGCAAGGGATGGCATCCGGGGAAACTGCGGTTCTGGAACTGAATGCGGAGGAGCTGAATCTTGCGATCGCGGTTTACGAGCCGTTTGAGGATTTGCGCGGGATGCTGCGGGTGGCGGAGGTTTCCAAGGAGGAAATGAGGCTTGAGATTTCTTTCCAGTTGAATGGAAAGCCCAGGCTGCCGAAGGATGGTGAGAGTGGGATGATGGTCTCGGATCCTCGTTTCCTGAATGGGACGATGGTGGTGGTGCCTGGGCTTTTGCAGCAGGAGGTGGTGCTTCAGGTGAAGGATATCGAGGTGGTAGGTGCGGATGTGCCGGAGGAGTTCATGGCGCAGATGTCGCCATACCGAATTGCCGAGCGGTATCTAGGGGATGGGGCGATTGGGGAGGCTATGGCGCTGCTGACGGATGTGGAGCTGGGCGATGGAGTTGTGCGCTTTGTGAAGACGAAGGGCGAAGTGGCCAAAGACACTGTGAGCGACGAGGATGTGGATGTGGCGGGGCAGCGGTTGTTTACCGTCCTGGGTGTCGTGGCTTGTGTTTTCCTGATGATCTGTGGAGTGATTCTGTTTTTTGGAATGAGAGCGAAGCGTCTGAAGGGTGAAGAAGGCGATGAATAGGCCGGTGCTTGAGGACGAGATTTCCGATGTGATCGAAAAAACGATGGGGGGACTGGGGCTGAGTGCGGAGGAACTGGCCGATGAGTGTGGAGTGAGTGTGTGTGAGATTTCCGGGCTGCTGCACGGGGATGTGGAACCAGAAGTCGTGGAGCTGGTGGCGCCGGTTTTACGACTGGATGTGGAGGCTTTGATCGGGTTGAAGGATTATGTGCCGAAGCCGCTGGATGTGGTGGGGGTGCGGCGGGTGGTTTTACCGTTTCATCAGTGGACGGTGAATGCGTGGGTGGTGGAAATGGGTGATGTGAAGCTGCTTTTTGATGCGGGGACTGGAGAGCGGGATGTCGCAGAGGCGGTGGATGTGGAGAAGCTGACTGCGGCTTTTGTCACTCATGACCATCAGGATCATGTGGGTGGGGTGGGGGCGCTGAAGGAGGCGGGGGTGCGGGTGATTTCCGAAAGGGAGGCTATGGCTGAAGGCGAGTTCTCGTTTGATGGGATCTCGATCAGGGTGGTGGATCTTTCCGGGCACAAGGAGCCGAGTGCGGGGTATTTCCTGGAGGGGCTGGGGAGGCGGGTGCTGGTGGCGGGAGATGCGATTTTTGCGGGGTCGATGGGGAAATGGTGGTCGTGCGAGGGGTATGAGCTGGCGTTTGAGACCTTGGTGCCGGTGCTCAGGGAGGCTGGGGATGATTGTGTTATGCTGCCGGGGCACGGGCCTGCGACGACGGTGGGGGAGGAGATGAGGAGGAATCCTTTCCGGGTGCGGTTTTAGGGGTTTGCGACCTTTGAGGGGAGAGGTCTCGCCGGGAAAGCTGCGAATGATCGCAGCAGTCCAAAAGCCTGCGGCGCGGGAAAGAGGGGGCTGGAATCCCCCTCAACGGCCTAGGGCAGGATGCCCCAGCCACGGGTGGACTACTGGACTTTTTTCACGAAGATTGCTTTTAGGGCGATGGATAGGCCGTTCATTTTGCAGTCGATTTCGTGATCGCCTTCGCGGAGGCGGATGGGCTTTGACTTGGTGCCTGTTTTCAAGGTCTGGGAGGTGCCTTTGAGTTTCAGGTCTTTGATCATGGCGACGGTGTCGCCGTTTTGAAGGATGTTTCCGTGGGCGTCTTTTACAATGAGTTCGGTGGGCGTTTCATCTTCGGGTGGGGTCTCCGGTTTCCACTCGTGGCCACAGGTGACGCATTCGTTGTGGTCTTCGAGGACTAGGATTTCATCGAGGGTGCAGAGGGGACAGGCGGTTTCGCTCATAAGTTATTTCCAGATCGGGAGTGTGGCGGCGGGGTTCAGCTCGGCGGGGGGGGCGATGGTAAATGATTTCTGTTTTCCAATACGATAAGGGCCGTAGGCAATCGGGATGACGGTGAGCTGGAGGGCGGGTTCGTCATCGATAATCACTTTTGAGACGTTGAGGACGGCGGCGCAGTTCGGGTTCTTGTTTACCTCTAGAATGTCGCCGGGCTTGAAGGATGCGGTGGCGGTGGTGTTGTCCGTGGGGAAGAGGTATTCTATGACGACGGGGAAGCCGACCGCTTCGGTGAAGTCATCCGGTTTGACCATGGCCTGTGCGCGTATGGCGAAGCCGGGATGGATGAACGATGATTCGTCGAGTTTCTTGATGTCGGTGACTTGGTAGTCGCCCTTTACGTAGGTGAGGAAGAGGGTTTTCTCGAAGTTGCGCATGTAGTTGCGCATGAGGAGGGTGTTCAGCTCGGTGCGCTTACCCTCGGAGAGGCCGAAGTATTTTCCATAGAGTTCCTTTGGGGAAAGGGAGTTTCCGTTCGGGACGTCGAGGACGGTGTAGCGCTTGAGCTCGGGCAGGCGGCCGAGTTTTTTCAGTATGGAGTAGTTGCGCGGGACTTCGGGGTTTCCGAAAATGTTGAGACAGAGGATCCAGCTGATGATTGCAAAACAGAGAGCCAGGATGTTGGCGAGAAACCACCAGTAATACTGTGGTCTGGAAGGAGCGGGTTCGTCCTTTTTCGAATTTTTCCTGCGGTTTGCCACGGCTTATTTCGTTCCTTTGGAGACGCAGTCTTCGAGATCGTCTTCGCCGTTGCCTTCGGGTTCGTCTTCGGGCTCGAAGGATGTGCCGCAGCCGCAGGAGCGGCGGGCTTTCGGGTTGAGGATTTTGAAGCCGGCATCGGTGAGATCGTCTGAGAAGTCGATCTGGCAGCCGCGGAGTTTTTCCAGGCTGTCGGCGGCGACGATTACGCGGGCTTTGCCCTGGGTTACGGACTCGTCGCCAGGGGACGGGCTGTCGATTTGCATTTCGTATTGCCAGCCAGCACAGCCGCCTTTGGTCACGGACAGGCGGAGACCGGATTCCGGGGAAGCGGATTTCTGTTCCAGGAGAGTTGCCAGTTCTGTTTCGGCTTTGGGAGTGATTTCGATGATCGCCACAGGGGGAAATTAGCGTGGTTGGGGGAAGTTGGAAACTTAAAGTTGAGAAGAGGTTGGGTTGGTGGGATTTTGAACCGCCAAGTTCGCTAAGTTCGCCAAGTTTTTTTTGGATGGTTTTTTTTGTTCTCCTATTCGGAGATTCCGGAGGGCAAGTGTGTATTTTTTTGGAACCACGAATCTTACGAATCTTTTTTCTTGGGTTGGGGAAAGAGTTTTAAACCACAATGGTAGTGAAACGGACATGGACGAACTGGCTATTTCTAAAATAAATGAGTCAAAATACACTGAATACACGGAACTCTGGTTATGTTTTTGGTGTGAAGAATCTTATGGATCTTTGGTCTTTGGGTTTGTTGTCTGGATACGAAAAAGGAGAAGCTGCATCTGGGATGCGGCTTCTCCTTTTGTGAGGCTTGGCCTGCGATTACAGCTGGAAGAGATCTTCTGCGGGGGATTTTCCGTAGGACATCTGGGCTTCGCTGTTGTTGGCGAGGTGGACGAGGCAGTGGTAGACGGCTTCCGGCTCGCCATCGACTTCGAAGGCGACCTGGTCTGCGGTTTTTGTTTCCGAGACGAGGCGGCTGCGGACTTTTCCGAGGAGCTCGAGGAATGCTGCTGCCGCGGCTTTTCCTGCTTCCACGCCGGGCTGGTGGTAGGCGTTGATGTTTACCAAGGAGGCGTAGAAGGAGACAGTGCGCTCGAAGAGGGCGATGAGCATGCCCAGTGTGTATGGGGTGACCTCGTAGATGGAGATGGTGACGGACTTGCGGTCGGATCCGTAGAGGGCGTTGCGGGTGCCGCGGAGGAAGCCCTGGAGGTAGTCCGAGCTGGTGTTACCTGGATCCACTTCGATGGAGTGTGCTTTGCGGCCACGGCGGACTTCGATGAAGGTGGCGAAGAAGTTATTCACCCCATCACGGAGCTGCTGGACGTAGGCGTGCTGGTCTGTGGAGCCTTTGTTTCCGTAGACGGCGATGCCTTGGTTTACGACGTTGCCATCGAGGTCGAGTTCTTTCCCGAGGGACTCCATGACGAGCTGCTGGAGGTATTTTGAAAAGAGTACCAGGGAGTCCTTGTAGGGGAGGACGACCATGTCTTTTTCGCCTTTGCCGTTGGTGCCTGCGTGCCAAGCGATGGCGAGCTGCATGGCAGCGTTTTGCGCGGTGTCTTTTACGCGTGTTTTTTCGTCCATGGCGGCGGCGCCATCAAGCATGGCCTGAACGTCGAGGCCTTGGAGAGCTGCTGGCACGAGGCCGACGGTGGAAAGAACGGAGGTGCGGCCACCGACCCAGTCTTCCATGGGGAAGGTGGTGATGAAGTGGTGCTCCTGTGCGAAGTTGTAGAGCTTGGAGCCTGTGCCGGTGACGGCGACGGCGTGTTTTCCGAAGTCGATTCCGGCGTGATCGAAGGCGGCTTTTGCTTCGAGCATGCCGTTGCGAGTCTCAGCTGTGCCACCGGATTTCGAGATGACGAGGACGATGGTGTGGGCGAGATCGAGGGTGGCGATGGTGCTATCCATGCCTGCTGGATCCGTATTGTCGAAGAAGGAGATGGGCATTCTCGCATCATCGCCGATGGCCTGTGATACAAGCTGGGGGCCAAGGGCGGAGCCGCCGATGCCGATGAGGAGGATGTGCTGGAAGGTCTCGCCATTTGCAGCGCGGATGGCACCGGTGTGGATGTCTTCGGCGAATTTCCGGAGATCTTTGAGAGGCTCGGTGATCTGGGCTTTGATTTCCGGGGTAGGTGCGAGATCCGCGTTGCGAAGCCAGTAGTGGCCGACCATGCGTCCTTCGTCCGGGTTGACGATTTCGCCGCTTTCGAGAGCGGTCATGTCTTCGAAGGCTTTGGCGATCTTAGGACTCAGGGCTTCCTTGTAGTCTGCGGTGACGTCCATCAGGGAGAGATCAAGGGAGAAACCGAGATCATCATAGCGTGTCAAACTTTCGTTGTATTCTTTCCAGCTCATATTGTGTGTAGGTAAATGGTTGTTAGTAGGTGAGGATTGATTTCACGGGGTGTGAGCCGAGTTTTTCGCGGCCATTGAGAAAGGAGAGTTCGATGAGAAAGGAGACGGCGATGATTTCCGCTCCGAGTGTATCAAGAAGTTTTACTGCTGCGGCTGCGGTGCCACCGGTTGCTAGGAGGTCGTCGACCAAGAGGACTTTTTCGCCGGGTTTCACCGCGTCCTGGTGGATCTCGACGGTGGATTCACCATATTCCAAAGAGTAGGATTCGGCTTCGGTATTCCAGGGAAGTTTGCCTTTTTTCCGGATGGGGACGAAGCCGGCGCCTAGTCTGTCCGCGACGGCGGCGGCGAATATGAAGCCGCGGGCGTCTATGCCGACGATCTTGTCGGGCTTCTGGTCGCCTGCGGTTTCGCAGAGAAGGTCAATGGATGTGCGGAAGAGTTCGCCATTGCCCAGGATGGGGGTGATGTCTTTGAAGATGATGCCTTCTTTGGGAAAGTCCGGGACGTCCCTGATGGCTGCTTGGAGTCGATTGACCATGTGGGAGGTAGGGTTGACGTGTTTCTGGGTGGGATCAAGGGCGGAGGGGTGGGTTTTGATGAAAACGGATCAGGGGGAGGATGAGAGGGAGTGGCGAGTGATCTGTGGAAGATCTCTTTTGAAGGTTTTACTGAATTTCTATCTCCCTGTAATCGCCTGGAGTGACTGCTCCAATCTCCGACACGACAAATTCAATGTTCAGTTTGATTCTTGGCCATGAGGTGGTTTTTAAAACGATTATTGCGATGAGTCGGTCTTGAAGGTTCTGTTGATATTTCAGATTTTGATCTGTGGTCACAATGGCGTCGAAACCCTTTGATTCGGCGGCTTGTATTAGTTCGCCGTTCTCGATGGCTGCCCAGCCTGATTCGGAGGCTGTAACTACTGTATGAGAAGTAAGAAATTTGCGTAAGGGAACTGGTGTCCCCTGATCAAACAGCAATCTCATGCCACCGACGGGAGGAGCGACTTGGCGGTGAAGGAAAGGACTTCATCGACCTGGCTTCGAGACGCGGCGGGGAACCATTCGAGGAATTGGTCAACCGTCGCGCCATCTTCAAGATTCTCGAATAGCGCTGCAACAGGTAGACGGGAGCCTGCGAAAACCCAGGCGCCAGACATGACTTCCTCCCGCCTTTCAACGGCGATACAATCTGCCCAATTCATGAGGGAAGGATACGGGTTCGCTTTGTTTTTTCAAGTCCAGGGATTTTCTGACAAGAAGTGTCACCCGGAATTGAGCTGTCTCGCTGCTTGGAGGGTGTTTTTCATGAGCATGGCGATGGTCATGGGGCCGACGCCGCCGGGGACGGGGGTGATGGCGGAGGTGAGGGGGGCGACCTCTTCGTAGGCTACGTCGCCTACGAGGCGAGTGCCGGACTTTTTGGTGGCGTCCGGGATGCGGTTGATTCCTACGTCGATGACGACCGCGCCTTCCTTGACCCAGTCTGCTTTTACCATTTCCGGGCGGCCTACGGCGGCGATGAGAATGTCGGCGCGGCGGCAGATGGCGGGGAGGTCTTTGGAACGGGAGTGGGCGATTGTGACTGTGGCGTTTCTGGAGACGAGGAGCGATGCGACGGATTTGCCTACGAGCATGCTGCGGCCGAGGACTACCGCTTCTGCTCCTTCGGTGTTGATTTTCGCGCTTTTGAGGAGTTCGATGCAGCCGAGGGGGGTGCAGGGGACGAAGCCGGTGGGGTCTTCCAGGACGAGCTTGGCGACGTTCTCGGGGTGGAATCCATCGATGTCCTTTTTTGGGTCAAGGGTGAGGATGACTGCTTCTTCGCTGATGTGCTTGGGGAGAGGGAACTGAACGAGAATGCCGTGGACTGCGGAGTCTGCGTTGAGATCCGAGACTACTTTGAGGAGTTCTTCCTGGGTGGTTTCCTCGGGGAGCTCGACTTTTACTGAGTGGAAGCCGAGGTCGGCGCAGGTGCGTGCTTTTGAGCCGACGTAGACTGCGGATGCTGGGTCGCTGCCGACGAGGACTACGGCGAGGCCGGGGGTGATTCCCTTCGCTTTTAGTGCGGTGGTTTCGGTGCGGCATTCTTCCAGGACTGCTGCGGCTACGGCTTTTCCGTTGAGGATTTGAGGCATG
>JBPOGC010000097.1:0-11157 GCA_051251795.1 Luteolibacter sp.
TATCTGCCGAACCATTCGACGTTGTTCGGGTTTCTGATCGAGCTTTTCGAGGCGGGGCATGAGGTTGAGTTGGTTTCCTTGGTGCAGCGGCTTTTGGACAAGGGCTTGCTGGAGCGGGTTGGCGGGCCGGGGTATCTGACGGAGCTTTATACTTATGCACCGAGTCCGGGACATTTCCGGCATCACTTGTCGCATGTGAAGGACAAGTTCGTGTTGCGGGCGATTATCCGGAGCTCGAATGAGGCGGTGGCGCAGGCGTATGAGGCGCCGGATGAGGTGCCGGAGCTTTTGGACTCGGTGGAGCAGAAAATTCTATCGATTCGTGAGAGCGCGGAGACGAACGATACGCAGACGCTGAAGCAGACGGTGGAGGAGGTTTTCCGGGAGTTTCAGATGTTGCTTTCCAAGGAGAAGACTTCGAGCGGGATCAGTACGGGGTTCGAGGAGCTGGACCGGAAGTCCGGTGGGTTGAAGGCGGGGGAGATGTTCGTTGTGGCGGCGCGGCCTTCGATGGGGAAGACGTCGTTCATGATGAACATTGTGGAGAATATCTGCATGGATCAGAACAAGCCTTGTATGGTTTTCTCGTGCGAGATGAGCTCGGCACAGCTGGTGCAGAGGTTGCTTTTCGCGAGGGCGAAGTTTGCGGTATCGCAGTTGTCACGTGGTTACTCGCCGAAGAAGCAGGAGCTGATGCGGGTGCAGAATGCGGTGAAGGAGATCATTGATTCGAAGCTGTTCATTGATGACACGGCTGGGATTTCCATCAATGAGCTGCGTGCGAAGGCGCGGAGGAAGAAGAGGGACGAGGGGATTGAGTTTATCGCGATCGATTACCTGCAGCTGATGAAGTCGCGGACGAAGCAGGCGGAGAACTCGCGGGAGCGGGAGATCGCGGAGATTTCCGGAGGGATCAAGGCGCTGGCGAAGGAGCTGAGTATTCCGATCCTGATCCTGGCGCAGCTGAACCGGGGGCCGGAGGGGCGGACGGGCAAGAGTCTGGGTGTGCCGCGGATGTCCGATCTGCGTGAGTCCGGATCGATCGAGCAGGACGCGGACTTGGTGGGGCTGCTTTACCGGAACAAGTATTACGCGGAAAACGAGGAGGAGCGGGCTGCGCTGGAAGGGAAGGCGGAGCTGGTGCTGGCGAAGAACCGGAACGGGGAGACGGGTGGGATTCCGCTGACGTTTGTGGAGGATCTGATGAGGTTCGAGACGGGGCCGCCGGCGCAGGAGGAGCCTTGATTTTCAACCTTCAAGGCTCAACTTTCAATGAAGACCTGGGTTGTGTTTTTTGTTCCTAAGGGGCTTTGTTGAAGAGGTCGGTCAGGGTTCCGGGGGTCAGGACTTCCGGGGTGATGATGGGTTCCTGGCCGGGGAGGAGGAGGACGTTCACGGGGATGGCGGTGCGGCCTAGTTCCTGGAGCTTTGCTTCTATGGCGGGGTTGGGTCGGGTTTTGTCGGCTTTCAGGAAGGTGATGTTTTTCTCTTTTGCGAGGGCCAGGACATCGTCGGTGTAGGCTATTTTTTTGTTCACCTGGCAGGTGACGCACCATTGGGCGGTGAAGTCGATGTAGACGGGTTTGTCCTCGGAGAGGAGTTGGTCGACGGTTTCCTGGGACCATGGTTGCCAGAGGTTGTTGGGCTTTGGCGGGAGGGCCAGGAGTATGCCGGAGATGGCGAAAAGGGCGGTGATGGTGAGGGCGGTGGCACGGACTTTTCCGGATTTGTGTGGGAGATTCCAACGTCCGTAGATCCATGCGGCGGCGGCGATGAGGCTTAGGCCCAGGAGGGGTAGAAGTAAATATTCCTGGCCGATGAGGCCGGAGTAAACCCAGAGGAGGTAGGCGGCGGTGGCGAAGAGGAGGAAGGACATGGCCTGCTTGAAGGATTCCATCCACGGGCCGGGCCGGGGGAGTTTTCCCACGAGGGCGGGGAAGATGGAGAGGATGAGGTATGGGAGGGCGAGGCCGATGGCCATGGCGGCGAAGGCGGAGAAGAATTGGGTGGCGGGAAGTGCCATGGCTGCTCCGATGGCCGCGCCGAGGAAGGGGGCGGAACATGGGGTGGCAACAACAGTGGCGAGGATGCCGGAAAAAAATGAGCCGGTATGGCCGGATTTGCTCTGGAGGTTTCCGCCGACGGAGGTGGCTTTGGTGCCGATTTCAAAGAGGCCGAACATGTTGAGCCCGAGGATGAACATGAGGAGTAGAAGGGTCATGACGACCCATGGGTTCTGGAGTTGGTAGCCCCAGCCGATGGTTTCTTTCAGGGTGAACAGTATGCCGCTGAGGATGGCGAAAGAGGCGAGGACTCCGAGGGTGAAGGCAATGCCGTGAAGGGCGATGGAGCGGCGGTTTTCCCCGGCCTGGCTGACGAAGCCCATGATTTTCAGGCCGATGACGGGGAATACGCATGGCATGAGGTTGAGGATGAGGCCGCCGATGAACATTCCGCCGAGGATGGGGAGGAGTTTTGCAAATGAGATTGGCTCCGGGGGTGGGGCTGCGACGGCGGTTTCCGGGATGGCGATGTTTTCCGTGCCAGTGAGGATGCCTGAGACTGTGTTGCCCTGGGGTATGGGTTGGTCGAGGAAATCGGTTTTCTTGCGAGCTAGGGTGAGGTGTAGGCCTCCGTTTTCGAGAGTAGCGGTTCCGCCATCTGACAAGGCTCTGAGATAGGGCTCATTCGGGACGAAGTCGGTGGGGAGGGAAGTGATATCCGGGATGTGTAAGTTAACGTTTTCAGGGTTTTCGCTGGAGGTGCTCGATGTGGCGGGAGAGGTTCCGGAAAATGGCTGAGGTAGTTTTTGGCGGGCTTGGCCGAAGAGCCCGGCTTTTGAAGGATCGAGTTCCGTGGAGTCTGAAACAGGTAATGTGATGAAGAATTCGCTGGATTCGTTGATGCAGGACAGCTTGCAGATTTGCCATTTGGCATCAGCTCCGATCAGGAAGTCATCACCAGGGGAGAGTGTGGAGGGAGGGGTGATCTCGACAAGGAAGACGGGGGCGCCGGTGTAGATGAAACTTTTTCCACCATAGCCTTCTTTTACTTCAGGCACAGGCCACTGGATGGGCGAGGTGTTGGTGCCTTCGGGGAGTGTCCAGGTGATTTCCGGGGGGAGTTCGACTCCACCGGAGTTTTTGTAGTAGCTGTGCCATTCCTCCGGGTGCTGAAGCCTTAGGGCAATGGTGAAGGGTTTTCCAGGGGATACGGACAGGACTTCCGGAACCAAGAAGGCTTCCGAGGTGTTTTTTTCGGCAAGGCCGAGTGATGCGAGGAGAAGGAAGGTTAGTAGGACGTGCATGTACTTTTGGGTTTTAGCCTTGGGACAGATTAGAAGCACGGAAATGATATTTCATCCATGAAAACCAAAAAAGCCGCAGGGGATTTCTCCCTGCGGCTTTTGAAAAGTGAATTCAATGTGGCTTAGTAGCCGTTGTAGCGACGGGCAGCTTGCTTATCCTGATTGTTGCCAATCACTGCGCCAGTCGTTCCGCCTGCAGCTGCTCCAAGAGCGGCGCCTTCGAGAGCGCGACCGGATTGGTTTCCGATGATACCACCGACTGCTGCGCCACCAAGGGCACCGATCGCGGCTCCACGTTGTGTATTGGGGCCGGCTGGTGCGGTGCAGTTAGAGAGGGAGATGGCGGCAATGGATGCTAAGGCGATAGTGGTAATCTTTTTCATGGTTATGGGTAGTTTTGGTTTGGTTATTATCAAGTGATTCTTTTTAACGAATTCTAGTCATGCCATGAGAGCTGATTCCGTGGATTTTTATTCAATCTGATTTTTTGGTTTGTTTGAAGCGGAGTGCCTCAGGCGATTGCTTCGCTGTTCTGCTCTTTCTGAAGAACGGGAGCGAGGGGTGAAAGGCCAAGTTTTTTCAGGAGAACCTGGTCTTTTTCCACGGATGGATTTTTGGCGGTCAGGAGTTTGTCACCATAGAAAATGGAGTTTGCACCGGCAAAGAAGCAAAGTGACTGAGCCTCATCGGAAAGGCGGGTGCGGCCTGCTGAGAGGCGGACTTTTGCCTTGGGGATGGCGATGCGGGTGATGGCGATCATGCGCACGATGTCGAAGGTGTCCACCTGCGGGTTTTCCGCAAGAGGGGTGCCGGGCATGGGCATGAGTGAGTTGATAGGGACGGATTCCGGCTGCGGATTGAAGTTTGAGATGACTTCGAGGAGACGGAGGCGGTCGGTGATGGTTTCACCGAGGCCGAGGATGCCACCGCAGCAGACGGACATGCCCGCTTTCTGGACGTTCTTGATGGTGCGGAGGCGGTCTTCGTAGGTGTGCGAGGTGACGATGTTCGGGTAGTGTTCCGGGGAGGTGTCGAGGTTGTGATTGTAGGCGGTGACTCCGGCTTCCTTGAGGCGGACGGCCTCCTCGGGGCCTAGTTCACCGAGGGTGACGCAGACTTCCATGCCGAGTTTCGAGACGTCCTCGATGATGTCGATGACTTGCTCGAAGCGCTGGGTGCCGCCACGCACGCCGCGCCATGCGGCTCCCATGCAAAAGCGTGTGGAGCCTGTCTCAGCTGCGACTTTCGCACGCTCGAGAATATCGCACTTGGCCATGAGTCGCTCGGACTCAACGCCGGATTTGTAGCGGGCGGATTGGGCGCAGTAGGAGCAATCCTCTGAGCAGCCGCCTGTTTTGATGGAAAGGAGTGTGCAGAGCTGCACCTCGGGGTTTTCCCAGTTTTCCTGATGAACTTTTCTGGATTTCTCGATGAGTTCAAAGAAGGGGAGGGAGTGTAGGGACTGGAGTTCTGCTAGTTGCATGAAATTGTTTGATGAGAGAAAAAGTGGGAAGGATCAGCGGATCCAGCCGCCATAGCCTTTGGGCATTTCGCCGCGCCCGACCATGGTGTAGACGGTTTTGCCATTCGCGCCTTCGAGAGGGAGGCCGAGTTTGCTTTTCCAGACACCGGACATGGATGAGCCGGTGTGGCAGCCCCAGGATTTGCAGTAAGCGTCTTTGGCGAAGATGCTGGATCTGATTTTTGAGATGTCGTCCTGATGGAACCACGCTGTGGAGGCGGCCATGATGTCAGCGCCGTAATCGAACATGAAGGCGTATTTGTTCGAGTGGCCGAAGTAGTCGAATGTCTGGACGGAACCGCGAGGGCGGGAGTTCATTTTCGAGATGAACTGGGAAGATGATGAGAACCAAATAAGGGTGCAGTTGCGCTTGGCGGCCTGCTCTGCAATCCATGTTGTGTATGGTTTCCCGTCCTCGCGGCCACGGGAAGCGTAGCTATCACGATATACGAGCCAGACGAGTGGCGCTTGCTTGCCATAGGCGATGCGGACTTCTGCCATGCGCAGTGTAGCCGCGCGAATGAAGTTTGCCCACCAGCGGTCATGCTGGTCATCAGAAACGCGGTAGTTTTCCCATTTTCGCAGTGCAGGGCCGCCGGAGACTATGACGTGATCTGCCTGTGCTGCCTGCGTGAGGAGGAAGAGGAAAAAGATGAAAGCCTTGAGATTGCGATACATGGGAAAGTTTATGACCGTCGTAGCCGGATGGTCAATTGGTTATCATTGGTTCCGATCAAAGCGAAGGATGCGCTCGCCGGGCTTGTAGTAGTTGAGCCGGTCGCGTGCCTGGACTTCCAGGTAGGTGTTGTCTTCGCGGAGGGCGTGGAGCTGGATTTCCTGATTTTCTTTTCTGGCGATCGTGATCTGCTCCGTGGCTTGGATATTTTCGAGTTTTGACTGAAGTTTACTGAGTTCTTTCTTCTGCGGGATTGCGGTCGCATAGACGAGGAGGCCGAATGCTATAGCCATGCAAAGGCAGAGAACTTTGTTGAAACCCTGGACGACCTTGGTGGTGGTCTCGATGCGAGCGAGTTTCTGGGGGGTATAACGTTTCGAAGCCATATTCTGGGGGCAAACCCTGAGGTATCCAAAGAAGAAAGTCAAGATTTCCGTAATAATCGGAATGCTCGGTTGGTGAAAAGTGTTCTAGTCGTTTTCTTCAGATTTTTCTGATTCTTCACGGAGCTTTTCGGCTTTTTTTTCGAGTTCCTGTGCTTGTTTTTCGAGTTGCTCGGCACGGGTCTCCCCTGCTTCACGGGTAGTCTCAGCATCTTTTTTAAGAAGTTCCGCGGCTTTTTCGTTTCCTTTTGTTTCCAGGATGATCTCGGCATCCTTGTCTTTTTGCTCGGCTACCTGACCTACTTCTTCGCGAATCAGATCGGCTTTGGCTTCGAGTTCATGTGCGGTTTTTTCAAGTCGGATGTCAGGGGGATCACCTTGGTTTGGATCACAGGAGGCAAGGGAGAAGATTGCCAGGATGACGAGGAGACACTGAGTTTTCATTTAACTGACCGTAATATTGGAAGCACTTTCAAAAAAGGCAAATTTCGTTACGAAAGTTGTTTTCGCGAGAGAAATGCGAAGCATTCGGACGAGTGAAACATATACGAAAAACCCGCACCGGGCTGGCCGGGGCGGGTTGATCTGTTGAGAGGTTTGGTGAGTTCCGGAGAACGCGACCCCTTACTTGCGGAGTTCTTCTTCGCGCGCTTTGGCTTTTGTGATGACTTCTTCCGCGACGTTGCGTGGGCAGGCGGCGTAGTGGCTGAACTCCATGGAGAACTGGCCACGGCCTGAGGTCATGGTACGAAGGTCACCGATGTATCCGAACATGGCGGAGAGTGGTGCCTCGGCTTTGACGCGGACACCGCCTGGTGTCGGCTCCTGGCCTTGGATCATTCCGCGGCGGCGGTTAAGGTCTCCGATAACATCACCGACTTTTTCCTCTGGAGCGAAGACGTCGAGCTTCATCATTGGCTCAAGGATCTGCGGGCCTGCTTTCACCATGGACTGGCGGTAGGCGGCTTTCGAAGCGATCTCGAATGCGATGGCGGAGGAGTCAACCGCGTGGAAGCCACCGTCTGTGAGAGTGACTTTGAAGTCCAAGCAAGGGTAACCGGCGAGTGGGCCTTTGCTGACGGATGTCTTGAAGCCTTTTTCGACGGCGGGGATGTATTCCTTGGGGACGTTACCACCGACGACGGTTGAGTCGAAGATGAAGCCGGAGCCTGTTTCGCCGGGCTCGATGGTGTAGTCGATTTTCGCGAACTGGCCTGAACCACCTGATTGCTTCTTGTGAGTGTAGCTGTCGGAAACCGGCTTGGTGATGGTCTCACGGTATGCGACCTGCGGTGCGCCGACTTCGACTTCCACTTTGTGCGTGCGCTTGAGGATGTCGATTTTGATGTCGAGGTGAAGCTCGCCCATGCCTTTGAGGATCATCTCGTTGGTTTCCTCGTCGGTCTCGACGCGGAAGGACGGATCTTCCTGGATCATCTTGCCGATGGCGTTGGCGAGCTTTTCAGCGTTTGCCTTGTCCTTGGCAGCGACGGCGATGGAGATAACCGGATCAGGGAATACCATTGGCTCGAGAGTGGCCGGGTGCTTCTGGTCGCAGAGAGTGTGACCGGTCTGGACGTTTTTGAGGCCTACGAGGGCGACGATGTCACCGGCTTGTGCGGTATCGAGCTCGTTGCGGTCATCGGCATGCATTTCCACCATGCGGGAGATACGCTCAGTCTTGCCGGTGAAGGAGTTGAGGATGGTGTCGCCTTTTTTGATCCTGCCTGAGTAGATACGGGTGAAGGTAAGGGCGCCGAACTTATCATCCATGATCTTGAATGCGAGTGCGCGGAGTGGTGCGTCTGCATCTGGCTTGGCGAATTCGCCGGTCTCGTTGCCTTCCGCATCGACTTCTGGAAGTGGCTTCACTTCGAGAGGGGACGGGAGGTAATCGACAACGGCGTCGAGGATGAGCTGGAGGCCTTTGTTTTTGAATGAGGATCCACAGTAAGTCGGGAAGAATGCGAGGTCGATGGTGCCCTTGCGGATGCACTTTTTGATCTGATCGATGGTTGGCTCGTTGCCTTCGAGATAGGCTTCCATAATTTCGTCGTCTTGTTCGACGGCGGTCTCGACCATTTCGGCGCGGTATTTCTTGGCATCCTCAAGCATGTCGGCTGGGATTTCCTCGATGGTGAAGTTCTCAGGCTGGCCGGAATCGTCCCAGATGTGGGCTTTCATGGTCATCAGGTCGACGAGGCCGGTGAAATCGGACTCGGTGCCGATTGGAAGAACCATGACGAGAGGAGTTGCGCCGAGGACTTTTTTGACCTGGGCGACTACGCGGTAGAAGTCTGCGCCGATGCGGTCGAGTTTGTTGACGTAGATGATACGGGAGACTTTCGAGTCATTCGCGTAGCGCCAGTTTGTTTCGGACTGGGGCTCAACACCGCCGGAGCCGCAGAATACGCCTACGCCGCCGTCGAGAACTTTCAGGGAACGGTAAACTTCGATGGTGAAGTCAACGTGACCCGGGGTGTCGATGACGTTGAACTGGTGGTCATTCCAGAAACAGGTGGTGGCAGCGGACTGGATGGTGATACCGCGCTCGGCTTCCTGATCCATGAAGTCCATGGTGGATTCGCCGTCGTGCACTTCGCCGATTTTGTGAATTTTCCCGGAGAGTTTGAGAATGCGCTCGGTGGTGGTGGTCTTGCCGGCGTCAACGTGGGCGAAAATGCCGATATTGCGGTATTTTAAGAGGTCTTTCATGCCTGTATGTGTAGTGGTAGTCCGTCGCCGATACGTTCCGGCGGGGGCGTGTTTCTAGTCGAGGAACCGGGTTTTGCAATAGTAAAGGGAGGGGGTGAGGCAAGTGGGCGTTGAAAATGGCGTTGAGTAGGGCAAGGTGACGGGGTGAAGGCGATGACAGACGGGCTCAGAAGGGTGGAAATGCTGGATGGCATGGCGGCGATGGAGGTGGCGCGTGGGCTTTCCTGGATGGAGGGGATGGTTTTCTTCGATACGGCAGGGAATGTGCCGGAAAGCGCGGGGCGGGCGGTGTCTGTGATTTCGGCAAGGCCGCGTGGTATATATAAGGGGAGTGTTTTTTCCGAAACGGACAAGGGGATGCTGAGGGGCTTGCTGAAGGAGAATGAGGTGTGTGGCGGGGATTCCGGGTTTCCGGCGGGTGGGCTTTGCGGGATGGTGAGCTATGAGGGGGATTTCGTTTTCGGGGATTACCGGGAAATGCTGGTTAGGGATGAGGAGAGCGGGGAGTGGTGGGAGACCGGGGGGCTTTCAGGGGAGTTGCGTGAGGTTTCTGACGGTGAGGTTTCGGTGGGGGATTTTTCCGAGGAGAAGGGGAGGGAGTGGTTTCTGGGGGCTGTGGGTGAGGTGAAGGAGCTGATCGCGGCGGGGGATATTTATCAGGTGAATCTTACACAGGGTTTTTCCGCGGATGTGGTGGGGGAGGGTTCGTTGCTGGGGCTGTATGAGGTTTTGCGGGAGGTGAGTCCGGGGCCGATGGGTGCCTGGATGGAGCTGGACGGGCGGGAGTTGCTGAGCACTTCTCCGGAGCTTTTTCTGAAAATTTCCGGAAAGGGAATCGAGACGCGGCCGATCAAGGGGACGAGGCCGCGTTTTTCCGATCCGGATGAGGATATGCGGAGTGCGGTGGAGCTTCAGACATCACCGAAAGAGGTGGCGGAGCTGGTGATGATCACGGATCTGCTACGGAATGATCTGGGGCAGGTATGTGAATTTGGGACTGTGGAGGCGCGAGAAATGCTGCGGCTGGAGAGTCTGGCGCAGGTGCATCACCTGGTCTCGACGGTGGTGGGGACTCTGCGTGATAATGATCCGGTGGGGGCGCTGGCGGCTTGTTTCCCGGGGGGAAGCATTACCGGGGCGCCGAAGAAGCGGGCGATGGAGATCATTTCCGAGATCGAGAAGAAAGAACGGGGAATATATTGCGGGGCGATGGGCTGGTTTGGATATAACGGGGAGAGTGAATTCAATATCGCGATCCGCACGCTGGTGCGGGAGGGGGATACGGTGAGGTATCAGGTGGGGGCGGGGATCGTGGCAGACTCTGTGGCGGAGGAGGAATACGCGGAAACAATGCAGAAGGGTGAGGGGATACGGCTGGGGGTGGAAAGGTGGAGAAACCTCAAACTTTAAATTTTAAACTCCAAGGGGATCCGCAATGGTTTTCCAAGCCGCTGTTCTGATAGCGATAACTCAGTCCCCATTTTGTTTGCTCATTTAGTGAACATCGCTGTCAGAAGAATTCCCGAAGGAATCAGAAGAACGAGGGAACAAAAGTGGCAAAATGTAAATGACTTTGGAAATCGCTTTTCACTGAATCCGATCGAGCAAGCGGTTAATAGTAGTGCGATTACTCCCAATAGTATTCCCAGAAGCGAATTCACGGCTGGTCCTAGATTGGCCGCAAATGCCGGTCCTCCTGATTCGATCGTCGCCGTGCTCTCTGCCATGTGCCACCATGTCAAAATTGCAGTAGTTGAAATGGCGGCTGCAATTCCGGAAACAACCAGACTTATCAAGCCTTCACGGATAGGCGATAACTTGGCTTTTTTTGCGTTAGACATAGCCTTCGTTTTCTAGCGGACAAACTTAAGAGCAAGTTGGCCGGCTCTTTATAAAAATTCAGTTGTAGGTGCGCTTTCTATTACTGGTAGGCGACAAAGGTTTCGGAATCCAATACAAGGTTTTCAGGGAGGGGGATTTTGTTTGGATGGATGACTTGGTCTTCGATCCAGAAGCCGGGGAGGAGTTTTCCGTAGGAGTTTGGTTTGTTGCCTAGCTGGGGGAGGCTGTTTGGGTAAGGGCTGGGTGGAGTTGGGAGGGAGAGGGCTATCAGGGTTTCGCCGATGGCCAGGGCGGGGAGGTGGGTCAGGTTTGGTTTTTCCAAGGGAGTGAGGGCGGATGTGCTCAGGTCGTGGAAATGGATTTCCGGGGCTGTGATTTCTGTGGCTTCGATGGCTGCGCGGAGTTTTTCGGAGCCGATCCAGTGGTGGCTGGTGGTTGTGTCGAAGGTGTCGGTGAGGATGATTTCGCCTTTGGTTTGTTTGGCGAATTCCTGGAGGGAGGCGCGGGGGATGTTGTCGCCTGTGAGGGCGTGGATCTTTGCTCCGCGGGGGAGGGCTTCGAGTTGGGTGAGCTGGTAGCCGTTGATCCGGGCGGGGGTGGATTTTTTGAAGCGGTTTTGTATGGCGAGGGCGGAGGTTTTCAGGAGGGCGGTTTGGACGATCTGGCAGTTTGGTTTTGGATGGGTGATTTCCTCACCGATGGCGATGGAGAG
>JBPOGC010000098.1:0-11076 GCA_051251795.1 Luteolibacter sp.
GGAAAAAATCCTCGTCACCACACGCGCTTTTGTCTGAGAATCCCACACCAGTGATTCATCCCACCGCCATCATTTCCCCAAAGGCCGAGCTCGGCAAAAACGTCCGCGTCGGCCCCTACTGCACTGTCGGGGCAAACGTCACCCTAGGCGACAATTGCACATTGCATAGCCACGTCGTCCTTGAGGGTCAGTCGTCCTTCGGCCATGACAACGAGTTCTTCCCCTTCGCATACATCGGCGGGAAAACACAGGATCTGAAATACATCGGCGAGCCCACGTTCCTGGAAGTCGGTAACAACAATACTTTCCGGGAACACTGCACGGTGCACCGCAGCACCCACGGGGAGATCCCCACCCGTATCGGTTCGGACAACCTTTTCCTCTGCTACTCTCACATCGCCCACGATTGCCAGCTGGGCGACCACATCATCCTTTCAAACAACGGCAGCCTCGCAGGCCACGTCACCGTCGGGGATTACGCCATCGTCTCCGGCCTCGCCGCCGCGCACCAATTCTGCCGCATCGGCAAACACTCCATCGTCGGCGGCCTCTCAAAAGTCATCCAGGACATCCCACCCTTCATGATCATCGACGGAAATCCCGGCATCACCCGTGGGCTCAATCTCGTCGGCCTTCAGCGCCGCGGCTTTTCCGAAGATGACATCCGCGATCTGAAAGTAGCCTACAAGCGGCTATTTCTGAAAAAAGACATCAATCTCGCCACCGGCCTCAGCAACCTGAAAGCAACTTCCGCCGCATCGAATCCAAACGTCGAGCACCTCATCCATTTCGTCGAAGAGTCCCAGCGCGGAATCACCCGTTAGGACACAAAGCTCCGGATTGGAAAAAGAAAAATCCCAGCCGGAACCTCTCCGACCGGGACATGACTTGACCGGAATTCGCTCAGAACCTCCAGACGAGATCCACTGTCACGCGATCCTTGATGATACCGTCATCCTCCTCTGTCAGGGGAATTTCATAAGCGACACCCAGATCCAGCCCGTCGGCCAGACGTGAACGGAAACCGAAGGCAGCCGTAACAAGATCGCGGTTCGTTCCCGCATTGGCAGCTCCGAAATTCAATAGATCCGAACCCTCGAAATTTGCGACAGCAGGGACAGCCCCGCCAGCCTGCGAGTTGAAAGCAGCGTTTCCGTCTCCCGCGCGAAGCACATGGTGCCAGTTCAGCTCGACCAACGGAATGAACAGGCTGCAAACCTCATAACTCGCATGGACGCTTACGAACGAGCTGGTGCTTTGCTCCCCGTCCACAGGCACCCTCAAGCCCGCTCCTCCGGCAAGTTGGAAGTCATCCCACAACTTCAGGGCGGAAAGGATCAGGTTCACAGTCCCCTTTCCCTCACCTTGGAAAACATCGTCATTTCCGGTCGGCAGCTCGTAAACCATCGTTCCGCTCATCACGAATTCATCTTCAGGATTGTAGACAAAAGCATATTTCAGACCCGCACCGATATTCGCAAAGCCCTCCCGGGAAGACCACAAAGCGGTATTGTCCGGATTGAAGTCCACATAGCCGTCCTTTGTCGCGACGATGGAAAGCCTCTCGCTCAAAGCGATTTCAAACTGCAGCGCATACACCTGCACATTACCACCCATCGGCACATTCCCGAGTGTCGTGTTCGCGGTGTTTGGCAGATTGTGATGCATGAAAATCGGGTGAACATTCGTAGTCGGCAGCGCCAGATCGAACAAAGTCGGATTACTGATCGGCCGCCGCGCCGTGGAGAAGGCATCACTGACAGGTTCCGCAACCAGAGGTTCCAGAAAATCACCGCCAAAAGCGGGGCATGCACATGATATCAAAAGTGCGGAGAAAGTTGCTGCAGTGTATTTTTTCATTGGATTGTCGGTTGTTGTTTCGGGGATCCCTATGACTCTCGCGGGACGCATTCAGACTGCCCAATACCCGCAGAAACCGCTCTGCACCTGTCTTCCTACACTCCGCATATCTTGCTTTCTCCCGAACAAGCCCATCACATAAGAAAGATTGTGAAAAACCTCCCCAACCGCTAGAAATTCCCTAGCAGATGAAATACCCCACCCGTTTCCAGCAGAAAACCATGTGGAGCGCCGTCACAGGCCTCTCCATGCTGGTTCTCGGTTCACTGATCGTCGGTCTCGTCTGGCTCGTCGGCCAGATTTTCGGTTTCTTCCAGCCGGTTCTTGTCCCCCTTCTTGTGGCAGGCATCGTCGCTTATCTTCTCGATCCTATAGTCCGTTTGCTGGAAAACCGTGGCATAAGCAGGCTCTGGTCTGTCGTCACCGTCTTCCTCGGCATACTTGTCGCCGTGACCCTGCTCGTCGCCGCAGTACTTCCTGCCATCCAGGGCGGACGAACATTTTTCCAGGGCAAACTCTCGAAACAGTCCAGCCTCACCGTCCAAAGCGCCGTTGCGGATGAAGCTCCCTCTTCAGACGAAAATACCGAGGCCACTGAAACAACGGGAACCTCTGAAACAACCGAATCAAAACAATCCGAGGCCGACCTCTCACCCGCTCTCGCGCGTTCCCTCCACAATCTCCGCCTGAATTACAAAAACAGCCCAATTGGCTGGATACTTACCGAGGTCGAGCCAGATGCCGATGGCAATATCGGCGAACCCATCGCCTACGCCAATGGCGCACCTCCTCCCGAGTCTCTCGAATTCTTCTGGCGCACCCGCGCCGGCCGGATGCTCACCAAATACCAGGACGAAATCCTCCATACGGGCAAAACCTGGCTCTCCGTAGGCTCCACAAAAATCTTCGGCTTCCTCGGCCTCGTCCTCGGCATGATCATGGTGCCAGTCTACCTCTTCTTTTTCCTGAAAGACTCCGTCTCCATCCGCGAGCACTGGCACGAATACGTCCCCCTCCGCGCCTCACGCTTCAAAACCGAACTCGTCGGCACCCTCCAGGAAATCAACGGCTACCTCATCTCCTTCTTCCGCGGCCAGGTCGTTGTCGGTGCCATAGACGGTATCCTCGTCGGCCTCTCCCTCTTCTTTTTTGACCTCCCATACGCCCTCCTCATCGGAATCTTCATGGCCATCCTCGGTGTCATCCCTTATATCGGAAACATTCTCTGCCTCATCCCCGCCTGCATCATCGCATACCTTTATGCTGAGACAGGCAACGCACCCTTCGATCTGAATCCATGGCCATACGTCGGCTTCGTCGTCCTCATCTTCGCTGGCGTCCAGCAGATCAACTCACTCGTAACCGCCCCGAAAATTGTCGGTGATTCAGTGGGTCTCCATCCGCTCACCGTCATTTTCTCCATGCTCTTCTGGTCGCTCGTCCTCGGTGGATTTGTCGGCGCTCTCCTCGCCGTCCCACTCACAGCCGCTGTGAAAGTGATTTTCCGCAGATACTTCTGGGAGCGCACCATGCGTGAGCAGCCGGACAACCATCTCTACTCCTGACATAGGAGCTGAAAACCGGGACTCCCCCTTTGTAGCAGTGTTTGCGGGAGCCCCGTTTCTTCTCATAACCGGAATTCGGTGTGTAACCATTCCATAAAAGGAAACTGGGACGGTGGCTGCACAATCCCATCTAAAAGCCTTTTCCGGGTTTATTTTAAATTGACATAATTTAGATATTGAGACTCATTCTCATTTACTCGCACTGAGCGGGATTCAATATTCAAAACATGAAACTAGAAAGCACTTCGCAGGCACCCTCCTTCAACTTGAACCAACCCACCGCCAAAGACACCTTTGCGATCACCGGGGCAATTCTCGCCATAAGCCAAATCACCGCCCCCGCACAGGCCGAACAGAATCAACCCTCTGACCCGGAAAACCCGGACACCCTCCCGGAACTCATTGTCGAGGCAGAAGACAACAAAAACCTCTACAAGCCCGAAAAACTGGCTACCGGCAAATACACCGTCCCTCTCGTCGACGTCCCTCAAACCGTCAACGTCATCCCTCAGGATGTCATCAGGGAACAAGGCGCCAGCAACCTGCGGGAAGTCCTGAAAAACGTCCCCGGCATCAGCATCCAGGCCGGCGAAGGCGGAGTCCCCCCCGGCGACAACCTCTCCATCCGTGGCTTCAGCGCACGCACCGACCTCTTCGTAGATGGAGTGCGTGACTTCGGCGGATACACCCGCGACCCCTTCAACACGGAACAAGTCGAAGTCATCAAGGGCCCCTCCTCCTCCAGTGCCGGCCGCGGTTCCACCGGCGGATCGGTCAATCTCTCCTCGAAAACCCCTCACCTCGGCAACGAGACAAACATCCTGCTCGGCGCAGGCACCGACAGCTACGGCCGCGCCACATTTGATATCAACCAGGAAATCCCCAATATCGACAACGCCGCTTTCCGCCTCAACGGCTTATACCATACCCAAGACATCGCGGGCAGGGACGACGTCACCCAGGAGCGCTGGGGCATCGCCCCCTCAATCAGTTTCGGCCTGGGAACGGACACCCGCTTCACACTGAGCTACTTCCACCTCGACCAGGACAACGTCCCGGACTACGGCATCCCTTTCGTTGGCGAAACCCAGGAAGAATTCACCGGCCTCACAGCCGGACAGCCCCCAGTAAACGACAGCAATTTTTACGGACTCCTTGATCGTGACTTCGAGAAAATCCAAACCGATATTTTCACCGCGACCTTCGAACACGATTTCTCGGAAAATCTCAAATTGCGGAACATCACCCGCTACGGACGCAACGAAGCGGACATCTTTGTAACAGCGCCACGCTTCTTCAACTCCGGAAGCATCCCGGACGGCGCGCCTACCACTGCGGTCAACCGCACCTTCAGAGACCGCCTCCAGACCGATGAGATCTTCTCAAACCAAACGGAACTCCGTTATGATTTCCAAACAGGAACCATCAGTCACGAATTGATAGCTACGCTGGAAGCTTCCCGGGAAACCTCAGAATTCCAGAACCGCATAGACGAAAACTCAGACTTGGTTCCATACGCGGATCTCTACAACCCGACACAGGCGGCCTACACACCGAATCTGCAGTTCGATGGAGACCGCACTGAAACCACTGCGGATTCGCTTGCGATTTCCCTGTTCGACACCATCAAGCTCAACGAGCAATGGACACTTAGCGGCGGCATCCGCTGGGAATCCTTTGATGTCGATTACACAGACCGCGAAAGCGATGAAGACGGAGGAGCAATCACCAATCTCTCCCGCAAAGACGAAGAGTTCAGCTATCGCGCCGCAGTCACCTACAAACCATGCGAGAATGGCAGTATATACCTGGGCTACGGCACCTCCTTCAACCCCTCCGCAGAAGGCCTCAGGCTCAGCGATTCCACCACCTCCAGTAGGGGCGTCGATCTCGACCCGGAGCAAAGCCGCACCATCGAGCTCGGCACGAAATGGGATCTCCTCGATGACCGCCTCCTGGTAAATGCCGCCCTTTTCCGGACGGACAAAACCAATGCCCGCACTCTGAACGAGATCGACGACATTCTTACCGTGGATGGCGAGCAGCGCGTCCAAGGTTTAGAGTTCGGATTCACCGGACTCATCACCGACCAATGGCGTGTCCTAGGTGGATACACCTACCTCGATGGCGAAGTCACATCATCACTGCGGGAAGGTGAACAGGGACGCACCCTCGGCAACACCCCCGAGCATTCTTTCAACCTCTGGACGGTCTACGACCTTCCGAAAGGACTCCAGGTAGGCCTCGGGATGAACTACGTCGACAGCCGTACCAACTCCACCACCTCCTCGACGATTGATACCGCGCCAAGCTACGTCACCTTCGACGCGCTCATCGGCTACCGCCTCAACGACAACGTCAGCTTCCGCCTGAATATCTACAACCTCGGCGACGAGGACTACATCAGTGCTATCGGCGGCAGCCACTACGTCCCCGGAGCAGGCCGCTCGGCCACACTCACTGCGGAAATCACATTCTGACCCTCCAGGAATATGCTCATCAAGATTCCCGGGGTTCTCAGCCCCGGACAAGTCTCCGAAGCCCGCTCCCTGCTTGATGCGGCGGACTGGGTGGACGGGAAAGTCACCGCCGGACACCAGTCCGCCAAGACGAAAAACAACATGCAGCTGCCGGAAAGCTCGGACGCAGCCAAGAAACTTGGCGCCATGATCCTTGCCGCACTCGGAAAGAACCCCACGTTCCTCTCCGCCGCCCTGCCGCTCTATGTTTTTCCCCCGCTCTTCAATAGCTACGCCGGAGGACAATCCTTCGGCACCCACGTGGACAACGCCATCCGCCAGAACATGGCCTCAGGACAGCGCATCCGCACCGACCTCTCCGCCACCCTCTTCTTCGCAGAGCCGGAGGAGTACGATGGCGGGGTGCTATGCATCGAGGACACCTACGGCACCCAGGAAGTAAAACTCCCCGCCGGAGACATGGTTCTCTACCCCTCCACCAGCCTCCACCACGTCACCCCGGTCACACGCGGCGCGCGCGTCAGCTCCTTTTTCTGGCTCCAGAGCATGATACGCAGCGATGAGCAGCGCACCCTCCTCTACGATCTGGATCTCGCCACCCAGCGCCTCGGCGCGGAGTGCGCCGGCATCGGGGCCGCGCAAAAAAGCACCGTCCAGCTCACCGGCGTCTATCACAACCTCCTCCGCCAGTGGGCGGAAATGTGAGATGAAACTCCTCCGCAAAACCATATTCTGGGCACACCTTGCGGTAGGTCTACTTGCTGGCGTCCTCGTAGTCATCATGGCCTTCACCGGCATCATGATGACCTACGAGCGCCAGCTCACCGTCCTCGCAGACGGCTTCCACATCGAGCCCTCAGAAAATTCCCAAACCCTAGGCATTGAGGAACTCCTCACCCCACACCGGGAAAAACCACCCTCTTCCATCACTATCCAGCGTGATACATCCCTCCCCGTCGCCCTCAGATACGGACGGGAGAAAACCGAATTCATCCATCCCTACACGGGCAAATCCCTCGGCGAAGGAAACACCACCGTCCGCTCTTTTTTCAGAACCATGCTCACCTGGCACCGCTGGCTGGGCCGTGAAGGCGCCACACGCGAAACCGGGAAAACCATCATCCACATAGGGAACCTCATGTTCCTCTTCATCCTTGTCTCTGGTGTCTACCTCTGGATACCGCGAAAATGGTCACTCAAAGGCCTCCGCTCCATCACCCTCCTCAAAAAGCGCCTAAAAGGCCGCGCTCGCAACTGGAACTGGCACAACGTCTTCGGCTTCTGGGCCGCCATCCCCCTCATCATCATCACCAGCACTGGCGCCCTCATGTCCTACCCTTGGGCTGAAAACCTGATTTACAAAATCGCCGGGGAATCCCCCCCGAACAAAGACCGCCGCAAACCAAAAGGCAGCAGAGAGCAACACAACTCCCCCCTCCGCACTGAAGGCCTCGATGCCGCCCTCACATCCATCAAGCTCGCCAACCCCACCTGGCAAAGCATCCAGCTCCGTCTCCCGCTTCGTAAAACCGCCACCTTCACCCTCTCCGGCTCACACCGTGGCAGACCCGACAAACGCCGCGAAGTCACCGTCGCCCTGCCCTCGGGAGAAATCCTTAAAACCGAAGGCTTCGAAACCCTCAGCCCCGCCAGAAAAGCCCGCTCCTTTGTCCGCTGGATCCACACCGGAGAAGCCGGCGGCCTCCCCGGCCAGACCATCGCCGGCCTCGCCGCCACATCCAGCATCGTCCTCGTCTGGACAGGCTTCTCCCTCTCCTGGCGGCGCTTCACAAAACGCAGGAAAACCACCGCTTGAGCCCATGCCAGATTCCAGCCAACTGATACGAACAGGAATATCACACCTCGAAAACGGAGCATGGGAAACCGCCCTCTGCTTTTTCGACCAAGCCATCGCCCTCCGGAAAGAAAAAGACTGGGAAAACCAGCCCCTCCGCGCATGGGCGCTCGCCGCCGCATGGATCAACCGCGCCGATGCCCTCCGTGCCACTGGCCGTTTCACCCACGCCATCGTCTCCCTCCAGGATGCCATCCGCTCCATGGACTTCGTCCCCCTCGCAAAACATCCCTCCTACCCGGATCGCCTCATCCTCTCCCACATCAAGCTCGCCGCCTGCCAAGCAGACATCTCCCTCTTCAGCGAATCAATACACTCCTACCAAACAGCCCAAAAACTCCTGCAAACATGGGGCACAGCCACCACCCCGAACCGCCACTTCCTCACAGCCATGCTCCATACCAACCGGGCACAGCTCCACCTTACCCAGAAAGACCCCATCGCGGCATGGCTGGATGCCACCGCAGCACTGGACTCACTACACCGCATCGAGAAAAACCACAGCGCGACACCCGCCGCAATCCACGCCCGCGGCGTCCTCTGCCAGGCACTCGCCCACCTCCTTGAGCAACCCGGCGGCGCCTCCTTGGAAAACGATTGGATCTCCCGCGCCACCAATGCCGCCGAAGAAGCCCTCACACTCGCACGCTCTTCAAATTACCACGGAGAATGGCTCTCAGACCTCATCCTCTACTGCGCGAAAATCTACCGCATCTGCCAGCCCCACCTCTTCAGCCAGTTTCTCTACGAAACCCTCCCCCCGGACTCCCCCCTCACCAGGAATCCGGACTTGCTCCAAAAAATCACTATCGAACTCTTTCTCGCACGCTCCGAGCTAGTGAACCGGGTATTGGAAAGACCCAACGATACCAATTTCGTAACACAGGAAACCGAAACCCTCCAGAAGCTCCAACTCGCGGAAACCTATCTCCACTCCCACCCTGCCGCCTCACTTAAAAGCCATTCTCATGACAATAGACATGCACCGCTGCAATGACGCCCTGGCATCCGTGGCCTCCACAGTCATCCCACATCCGTCAAAACTCAGGAAAGCGCCAGCGCGGGAATCCCAAGCTGCTCGGGAAGGGCAAGGCGCGGCCTGTCCGTCAGTATCTCCGGCTCACCATGAGTGACCAATACCGTGTGCTCAAAGTGCGCGGAAGGCTTCTTGTCCTCGGTGATCACCGTCCAGCCATCATCAAGAATACGGACACCGGAAACGCCTGCATTGATCATCGGCTCGATGGCGAGAGTCATGCCCGCCTGCAGAGTTGGCGATTTCCCGCGTGGTCGATAATTGGGAACCTGTGGTTCTTCATGCAGTTTTCTCCCTACCCCGTGACCCACAAATTCCCGGACAATCGTAAAACCGAAAGGCTCTGCGTACTCCGCCACAGCCCCGCAAAGATCGGCCAGCTTCCTACCGTGCTTCGCTTTCTTGATCGCTTCGTAAAGTGATTGCTCCGTCACTGCGAGCAGGCGCTTCGTTTCCAATGGGATTTCTCCGCAGGCGATTGTCGTCGCGTTGTCACCAATGAAACCGTTCTTCACGATACCCACATCAATTTTCAAAATATCACCCGGCTGGATGCGACGAGGCCCGCCGATGCCGTGAACCACCTCCTCGTTCATCGAAATACACGTCTGCCCCGGAAAACCACGATAGCCGAGGAAAGCACTCACGCAGTCGTTCTTCTCCATCAGATCCGCAGCGAGCTCATCGATCTCCTTCGTAGTCACACCGGGAGCCACAGCGGCCACAAGTTGTTGCAGAATATCGGCAGCGATACGACCTGACTCGCGCATGAGGTCGATTTCTTTCGGGGACTTGATCGGGATACGGACTCGCATGGGCGGGACCTTAGGCGGCACATCCGGAAATTTCCATGTCAATATGGAGAAGGATTTTTCAAATCCTTTGCACAACCAGAGAGAAGTGCCCGGACGGTCTGAATGAAGATCGATAACTGTTTCTATGATCCGCCGATTCTTCGCAAAGGAGTTGGAAACTCCTTCTCCATATTTATCGAGTGATGATCTGTGTGCGGGAGCCTTTTTCCGGATGGGAGATGAGGACGGCCAGGCGCTTGATTCCCGCCGGGTCTTCCACGGTGCTGGAGAGATAGTCGAACTTCCCTCGCAGGTCTGTGTAGCCGTCTTTATGGAAAGCGATGCTACCGTTGTGATACTCGGCAAAAACCTTGATGTAAGTTTTCGAGACAGGCTTTTGCGTGGTTGGATCGATGACCTGGATGCTCCGCTCCGTGGATATGACACGGGTCTCGATCTGGCGGGAATTCAGGATCTTGAGTTCCTTCACATCACCCGATTCAGCAGCTACGAGGATGTTGCCTTGGCGGAAGTCTTTCGGTAGCTGCTGGACGGTTTGCTTTGCATTCTTCTCAAACGCGACAGTGATGGTCTTGTTCGGGGAAATGGGTGGCAGGGATGACTCCAAGCCGCCTCTCAGGAATGGGTCTTTGGAAAACAGAACCTCCAGATCAATGTTGTAGAGGCTGAGTTTTGCCTCTTTCAGGTTCTCGTGTTTCAGAAGCAGCTTGCCATCGGATTGCTGGCTGATCTCCAATATGGGGCTGAAGCTTCTGTCTTCCGGCGGCAGCGCTTTGATGGGTTTTGAAATTTCATCAGCCTGGATGGTGACCGTCTGGAATCGATCCCGCCAGATACTTGGCGGAAGTTTCGCTACATACGGTGCGGCGATGGCCTTGGCTTCGGCGGGTTTCTCCTGATGAAACAGAGCTACGGCTTGGAGGTAGTCGTATTGCAGCCGATCAGCGAGATCTACCGGTTTGATTTTCGCGAAGCGGGCGAGTGCTTCTTCGATCCGGTCTTGCAGGAAGAGGAAGTAGGTAAAGGTAAGCTGATCCTCGGAGCTGAGCTGCGCCTTCCAGATGAGAGTATCGAGAAACGCCTCATAGTGTTCGCGGGCTTTCGGATGACTGAGGCGTGGGTTATTTCCGAAGCTGTGCGCGCGTGGATTTACCAGCGGGTCGAACTCCTGTGTCTGCCAATCGTGGTGCGCGGCGGGAGTGATGCTGATCAGATCTGAGGAAAACCATTGGCCGAGATTTTTCGCCAGGCCGGAGTTCTCGATGAAATCGGAAAGGCTTGTGGGATCGTTGTGAAGAACGGCGTAATGGTAGAACCTTGGAATGTTCTGGAGGCGCTTGCGGAGAATTTCTGTGGCTTCCAGATAGAAGCCACGGTCTTGCAGGCGCCAGAGGATGGCATTCAGATTGATGGTGGAAAGGTTCTCCGTGGAAAGGCGATTGAGCACTGCTTCCTCGGTTCCGTC
>JBPOGC010000099.1:0-10942 GCA_051251795.1 Luteolibacter sp.
CGCAGATTCTCGATAATGTATTCCTGCCTGCTCGGTGTATTTTTTCCCATGTAAAACGCCAGAAGCTCCTTCACACCTTTCCCCTCCTCATATTCCACAGGATCCAGACGCATATCGTCCCCGATCATGAACTTGAACTCATCCGGCGAAATCTCACCAAGCCCCTTGAACCGGGTGATCTCCGCAGTCTTTCCGAGCTTCCCAATCGCCGCCACCCGCTCCTCCTCAGAGTAGCAGTAAAACGTCTGCTTCTTGTTCCGCACCCGGAACAACGGCGTCTGTAGTATATAGAGATGCCCGTCCCGAATCATCTCCGGAAAAAACTGCAGGAAAAATGTCAGCAGCAGCAGTCGGATATGCATCCCGTCCACATCCGCATCCGTCGCGATCACCACCTTGTTGTAGCGCAGCGATTCAATTCCGTCCTCAATGTTCAAAGCCGCCTGCAACAGCGCGAACTCCTCATTCTCATAAACAATTTTCCGCGCCAGCGAATACGTGTTCAGCGGCTTCCCTCGCAGCGAAAACACCGCCTGTGTCTCCACATCCCGGCTCTTCGTGATTGATCCGGATGCCGAGTCACCCTCCGTGATGAATAGCGTGCTCTCCTCGCGCCGCTTGTGCTTCGAGTCGAACCTCACCCGGCAATCACGCAACTTCTTGTTGTGCACCTTCGCCTGCCGCGCCCGCTCGCGCGCCATCTTCTGGATGCCCTTCATGTCCTTCCGCTCACGCTCCGCCAGCATGATCCGCTTCTGGATTGCCTCTGCCACCTGCGGATGTTTGTGAAGATAATTATCCAAAGACGACTTCAGGAAATTCCCAATAAAGGCTCTCAGCGATTCCCCTTCCGGCACAATCACCGATGACCCCAGCTTCGTCTTCGTCTGCGACTCGAACACTGGCTCAATGATCCGCACACAGATCGCAGCCTCAATCCCCGCCCGGATGTCGGAAGGATCATACTGCTTTTTATAAAATCCACGAATCACCTGCACCAGAGCCTCACGGAAAGCCGCCAAATGCGTCCCCCCTTGCGAAGTGTTCTGCCCGTTCACGAACGTGTAGTAATCCTCACTGCTCTCCGGACAATGCGTGAAAGCGATTTCAATATCATCCCCTACCAGATGGATCGGCGGATACAACGCCTCCGTCTCCATCTCCTCACGCAACAGATCCAACAACCCGTCCTTCGAGCGGAACTTCTTCCCATTGAAGACCAAAGTCAGCGCCGGATTCAGATACGAATAATACCGGCACATCTTCTCCACATGCGCGTCCTTGAATTTTGTCTTCGTTGGGAAAATCCCCCTGTCGATCTCGAATGCCAGCCGCGTCCCGTTCAGACCGTCATCCTTTCGGGGCTTCTTCATATCCACAGTCAGACCACCCTTGGAAAACTCCAGAGCCTTCGTCTGCCCATCCCGCCAAGCCTGGATCTCAAAGAAATCCGAAAGCGCGTTCACCGCCTTGATACCCACCCCGTTCAGGCCCACGGACTTCTTGAAAGCCTCCGAATCATACTTCGCCCCCGTGTTGATCTGTGCCGCACAGTCAAACAACTTTCCAAGCGGAATCCCCCGCCCAAAGTCGCGCGTCTCCACCCTCCCGTGCTCATCAATATCAATCCGCACCTCCTTGCCGTGCCCCATGATGTGCTCGTCAATCGAGTTATCCACCGCCTCTTTCAGCAAAATGTAGATCCCGTCATCCGCGGAAGACCCGTCCCCCAGCTTGCCGATATACATCCCCGGCCGCAGCCGAATGTGCTCTCTCCAATCCAGTGACCTAATATCGTCTTCCGTGTATCCTGCTGCCATAACTTACTTCACCTTTCTAAAATACCTCCACCCCGGACGCAAGCCCCAAGGGCGTGGCTAAAGCCGTTTAGAGAAACTCCAACCCACATTCCTCGCTTTCGAACTGTGGCTCGAGTTCAATCCCTAATGTTGATGTAGCGCCTCGGCTTGTAACCCTCTCTCAACAGCTTCCGAACCGGTATTTCAGCCGAATTCACACGCCACACAGGATAAGGCCCGGCTTCATAGGCGAGCACTGATTTTCCTTCCTTACTCCAGTCTTTGAAAATCAGCACGTGACCCTCATTCAGCAAAATGTCGCCAGTCTTGAGATCATCCCAGCTTTCGAGCAGCGTTGCAATCGCGGGAAGCTCCTTCGTCGAATACGGTCTATCGAGCCTCCAACAGCGTGAAACAAAGCCTGAACAATCAATGCCACAAGCATCTTTGCTCGTTCCAGCATCACCCTTCATTCGCTTCTCCCTTGTTGAGATATCCCCGGCGAATTCACCACGCTTCAGAGAGTCTACAAATTGCTTCGGTGAATCAAAACCACCCCACTGATAGGGCATCCCCTTCATTTCTTTCCCCGGCTCCCACCAGCCGTTGGCAAACCCAAGTTGATTCAATGTCAGATCCGGAGTGTGAACGACTACTCCATCACGATCCTTGCCATGTTTGACGTGCCTGTCCTCAGCTTCCCAAACAACCTGGGTGTAGGTATATGCAATCGAAATCACTTCCGTCCTGCTCACAGAACCCTTCGGCTTCGGAATATCCAGAAGACTCTCCTGCGAACACGAAACATTTAAAACCAGCCCAAGGGCGATAAGCATACAGAACCTCACTTCACGAAATAAAGTTCCTGACTTCATACACTCTTCTATTTCAGCAACGCCAGGATCGGCTGCGGATAAACGCCAAACACAATCGTCAGCACCGTGAGCACTCCTATCGCGACTTTGGAAATGATCGGAAGCACGATCACCGACTGGTCATCACTCTCAACCCACCACATCGCCTTGATCGTCTTGAAATAATAGTAGAACCCAGCTGCAGCGGAGATCACCGCGATCACCAGACCCACCCAAAGCCCGCTTGTAGCAGCCAGTGAGAATACGAAAAACTTACCGATAAATCCGGCAGTCAGCGGCACGCCGGCCAAGGCGGCCAGTAAAACCGTCAACGCCAGCGCCAAGCCCGGATTGCTTTTCCCAAGCCCATTGAAATCAGAAATCGCCTCGCCATCCTTTGCGATCCGCACCTGCGCAAGAATGAAAAACACGCCCATCGTCATCAGAAGATACGTCGCCAGATAGAACGAAACCGCCTCCGTGGAGCTCACTGTCAGCTCAGATCCCGCCCCCCATGCGGCAAGCGCAAGAATCAGGAACCCAGCATGGGCAATCGAGGAGTAAGCCAACAACCTCTTGAAATTCCCCTGAGGGATCGCTGCCAGATTCCCGTATAGCAAAGTCACACAAGCAAGAATCAGAAGGATCGTAAGAACCTGTCCCCGCACCGGCGAAGTCTCACCGAGAAACGGCTCTAGAAAACGTATCAAAAGCACAAACCCAGCCGCCTTCGATCCCACGGAAAGAAAAGCCGTGGTCGGAGTCGGCGCTCCTTGGTAGACATCGGGAATCCACATCTGCATCGGCACAGCCCCCACCTTGAAACCAAGCGCTACAAGAACCAGCGCGATACCGAACAAGAGCGGAACCGTATTCTCCATACCCGCAATCGCCGCCGGAATCAGATCCAGCCGCATCGTCCCGGTCGTCCCGTAAATCCAAGCAATACCATATACGAGGAATCCCGTACTAAGCGCTCCAAGGATCAGATACTTCACCCCGGCCTCCAGCGATCCCACATTGCGCCTCATGAATGCCACCAGAATGTAAAACGTGATCGTTACCAGCTCCAGAGCGACGAACGCCCCTGCCAGATCCTTTGCCGAAGCCATCCACATCATCCCCGCGCAAGCAAAGATCGGCAGTGAATAAAATTCACCCGTCCCGTTCTCAGACTCAGGATGCTCCGTAAACCGTGAAAGAACCTTCCGGTAATCCACAGCCATCAGCAAAACGAGCGCCGTTGCGACCAAGGCAAAGATCTTGTAGAATCGAGCCATCGCGTCGAACTGATAGAAGTTCCATAACGGCCAGGCCTGCCATCCACTCTCAGCAGTGCCATCCGAGCCGATAGCGAAAAAAGTCAGAACAAGAATTGCAAGCAAACCAACAGCCCCTGCGATCCCAGCCCATGATTTCTTCTTCGCAGGCACAAAGGCCTCCGCGAGTAATATGACAAATCCAAGGGTTACAGTAAGAGCTTCCAGGTAGTAGGCGGGCATTTCGAAAAACGTTAAATTTTAAACTCCAAATCTCACGACAGCAGGTTCAAGAGCAGATTCGGATAACAACCGACTGCCAGCAGTGCGAGAATCAGCAGCACGGCAGGAATGTGGTCAACAAGTGTCAGGTCAGCGGCTTTCTCCGTGGATTTCACAGCAGGCCCTTGGAAAATATTCCGATACGCACGCAGCATATAGACTGCGGAAATCACCACCCCCCAGATAGCCAGAATACAGGTGATCTGCACCGGCCCGAGTGGCTGCGCCGGATCCCAGTCCTGGAAAGCGGAAAGGAAAACTAAGACCTCCCCCGAAAAGTTCGCCAGTCCCGGAAGACCGATCGAAGCCATCGCCGCGATCCCGAATAAAAACGCCATCCCCGGAGCCGACTTCGCCAGCCCACCCATGTCTGCGAGATCCAGCGATCCCGTGCTCCTCTCGATCCGATCCGCCAGCCCGAAGAGCAAAGCAATCGAAACTCCGTGCGCGAACATCAGCACCACAGCAGCTGGCATCGCCAGAGTGTTTGTCTCCGGACTCGCGATCAGTGCCGCGATCGCCAGGAAAATGTAACCCATGTGCATCACAGAGGAATTCCCCAAAAGACTGTCGAGGCGCTTCTGTGAAATCGTCACCAGCCCCACCCAGAGAATATTTCCGATCAAAAGCACCAGCAGCGGAGTCAGCCAAAACTGCAAACCTTCCGGCACCAGTGGAAGAGCGATCCGCAACATCCCGTAGAGACCGAATTTCTTCAAAACCCCTGCATGCAGCATCGCCGTAGGAGCGGGCGCACTCGCGTAGGCCGGAGCCGCCCATGAATGGAACGGGAAGAGAGAAACCAGAGTCCCGAAGCCAACCACCAGCAGAGCCGCGATCCACTTCTGATCCAGCGCATCAATCGCCGGCTTGTTCGCCAACATCTCCGGGATGCTGAACGTCCCAGCCAGCGCAGCCAGCCAGACCAAACCAGCCAGCAAAACCAAAGAACCAAGCCCCAGATAAATTGTGATCTTCCAAGCCACCCCACGACGATCTCCACGCCCCAGAATCCCGATCATTAAAAACGTAGGAATCAGCGCCATTTCGTGAAACGCATAGAAAAAGAACAAATCAGTAGAAGCAAACGCCCCGATCGCCCCCGCCGCGATCAGCAGCGAAGAACCGTAGTATAGCTTCTCATTCCCCGCAGGAGCCTTCCCGGAAAGCACTGCAGCCAAAGCCACGATCACCGAAAGCACTACCATCACCAGACTCATGCCATCATCATAGTAAGCAAAGCTCAGATTCAGCGCAGGCCGCTCCAGCACAGGCACCGAGAAACTCCAGACCTCCGCCTTCCAACAAAACACCGAACCAAGCCCGAGAATAAAGTTCACAGCACAAGCCCCCACAGCGGTCAATCGTGCCGGAGCACCCAGAAGGATGGCGATAAAAGCCAGAATCGGCAGGGCAACTAAGAGGGCAAGCATAGGAAAAAATGGTCTGACAGGCGGAAATCCAATTCCGCACCGCGAATACAGCGAAGTTGAGCCTACCCGAAAAGGGCAAAATCATTTCCCACCAAGGAAATATTCAAAATAAGCACACACAACCAGCGCACAGCGCTTTTGACTGCGGCGAGCATCGCCGCTCTCCCTAATCCCCACACTGCGAAAAACCAAATCCGTCCGAACACCCCCCAGCCCGAAAATCAAGTGGCCGGAGACACAAGCTGCAACACCCGCCCCAATACAAAACAAACCGGAGCCATCAGCAACGCACAAAGAAACATCGGATCCCCCGTATCAACCCTCTGCAACCGAAGCCACACCAGAGCCACCGGAAACAAAACCACCCAATCAACCAAAGGAATCCCCGCCAGCAACGCCGAGACATGCGCCGGAACCGGAGCCCTGTATTTCGTCAGACAAAGCAACAGCCACAACAAAAACGGCAGAAAACCCACCCAGCCCGACACCGGACTCATCAGCATCGGTAAAAGAGCGGCCAGCACCCCCGCTCCCACCAAAAGCCCCCTAGCCTGCCATTTCTTCTCCTCCGGAATATCCCCCCGCGACTCCCATCGCGCGCTCAGCGACAAAGCCACAATATAAAGCAGCAAAGCCCCCGCCGGAAAAAACACCACCCCTTGGAACCCACCACGCATCGCCACAAACCCCAGCACCGGCAGAGACGCCCTGCAGAGCCCCATCGGCAAAACCGAAAACCCAGTCCGCTTATGGATGAGAGTATACCAGACGATCACCCCCACCAGAAAAGACGAAACCAAAACAGCTTCCAACCCATATAGAATTGCCAAACCCAACCCAACCACACCCAGCAAACCCGCAGTCCACAAATACAACGGCGGAGAAAACAAACCCCTAGGCAAAGCCCGCTCCGGCCTCTTCTCCGCATCCCATTCCCGATCCGTATAATCGTTCAGAAAATTCCCACCCACATAAAAGCAAACTCCCGCCACCATCAGCAACCAAGGCCATTGAAACTCCCCGCCACTCCCCGCAAACCCAAGTAAAACCCCCACACCGAGATTGCTCACCACACTCGGCACATTCGCAATCCGCCCCGTAGCCATCAGCGCATAAATCTTCCCATCACTTCTCACTCCCCCACAACACCCCCTCCCACCAAAAACGCAAGCCCCATAGCGCCGCAGGCTCTCGGACTGCTGCGGTCATCCGCAGCTTTCCCAGCGATGTCTCTTATCCAGAAAAAGAGAAAACCAACCCCTCACTCCCCCAACCGATACACCCCCGTGATCGGAAACTCCGCCAACCGATCCTCCTCACGCGTCCCAGAGCCGATATTATGAATCACCAAAGGACACCCCTCTGCCGTCTTCTTACCACTCACAATCATAATATGCGGCAACTTCCCCGCAACCGTGCACGTCACCAGATCCCCAGCCTTCAACTTCGAAAAATCTTCGCCTTCCCGCACATCCAGTTCCTCATATTTCCTCGCAAAAAACACCTGTAGATTCGGCACCCTCCTGTGATCAATATTCCGATCCGGCCTCTTCAGCCCCCAGATCTTCGGATACTTGGAAAAATTCGCCTTCATATCCTCATGCACAGCCTTCTGCAGATCGACACCCAGCCCCACCCGCAAGGCACGTACCACCACATCCGTGCAAACCCCACGCTCCTCCGGCACATCCCCGCCCGGATACTCCAGCGACACATACGCCGGATCATACGCCACAGTCACCCCGATCTGTTTCCGGGCCGCATCAACAACCTTTTCCCCGGCACCGCCAAACGCCACCGCCACTCCCAACAACCAAATCAAAAATCCCATTTTCATATAAAACAATTTCCAAACTCCACGCACAAGCAGACAAGGCCGTATCATATTGCAGCCCCCAACCTTGTTTAAACGCAAGCAATCACGAACCATTAGGAAAAACCTAGAAAGATTCGCATCTATTTTCGTTCATCGCGGTTTCATATTCAACACAGCCCCCTCTTTTCCTTTCCCAAACACCCTTCCCATGCTTCGTTTTCCCCGTGATTGATAAAACATTTCTCGACCGTGTCATCGCCCCCTCGCTCCTCGCCGCGGATTTCTCAAAAATCGGAGAGGAAACCACACGTGCCATCAATGCAGGTGCCGACTGGCTGCACCTCGATGTCATGGACGGCCACTTCGTCGATAACATCTCCTTCGGCCCCGCCATCGTCCAGGCCATCCACGAGTCCAATGACATCTTCCTCGATGTCCACCTCATGATCTCCCGCCCGGATCACTACCTCCCCCGCTTCATCGCCGCCGGTTCTGACTGCATTACCGTCCACGTGGAGGCAGAGCACGATGTGGCAGAGACTCTTGAACGCATCCGCGAAGCAGGCTGCCTCGCCGGCCTTGCCCTGAACCCCGCCACCCCTTTCTCAGACGTCATCCCCTTTCTCGATAAAATCGACCTCCTCCTCTGCATGACAGTCGTCCCCGGCTTTGGCGGACAGCCCTTCATGGGCGAGATCATGGAAAAAGTCGAAGCCGCTGCCACTTACCGCAAGGCAAACGGCCTTAACTACCACATAGAAGTAGACGGCGGCATCAGCGCCGAAACAGCCGCCATTAGTTATGCCGCCGGAGCCAATGTCATGGTAGCGGGCTCCACCACCTTCGGGAAAAAAGACATGGCCGCCGCCATCACTGCCATCCGCGAGGCATAACGGAACTCGATTCGTTTCCATTTGAAACTTCCTTTGCCATTTCATAGAAAGTCCTCATGGCGAAAAAAGCAGCTGCTGAGCGCATTGTAATCAAAGTATTTACCTACGGCATCCAGCCGAAGATCTCCCGTTCATTCTCTATCTCCACAAAAGCCACGTTCCTGCAACTTAGCGACGCCATCCAAGCCGCCATGGGCTGGGAGAACAAACACCCGCACGAGTTCCGCCACGGAAAAGGCAAGCGCCTCGTGGATGTCATCGGCCCTGTCGGCCTGGCAGACCAGGCACTCGGCGAGTTTCAGGATGAACTCAAGCTCACGATTGCCGACTACACAGGCCGCAAACGTCTCCCTCTCCGCATGCTTTATCGCTACGATTTCGCCGACGAGTGGATCCACGAAATCGTCTTCGACAAGCGTATCGAGGGCGATCCCGAACAATGCCCCGAAATGATCTCCGGCGACCGCGCCTGCCCACCGGAAGACTTCGGCGGTGCCTTCCAGTTCATGCAAGCCCTAGCCGGGGAAATCGAATGGGCGCACCCGGGCTACGATCCGGAATTCTTCGACATCAAAGCCGTCGATTTCAACGCCAAGACCCTCCGGAAGAATAAGAAATGAGCGACCTTACTTCGTCCTCTTCTACGCAGGATTATCCTTTCTCAAACATCGGCCAAAAACTTTCCTCCGGCAGCGGCATAGGCGAGCTAATGGACGATCTGGGTCACGCCTTGGCAAACGCCGGCCCTGATCTGAAAATGCTCGGCGGCGGCCAGCCAGCCCAGATCCCAGCCGTTAATACCATCTGGCAAAAACGCCTCGCCGAGATCGCCGCCAGCTCCTCCGAGACCACCCGCCTACTCAGCGTTTACGATCCCCCACAGGGAAACCCGAAGTTCATCCGCGCCTTTGCCCAGTTACTACGCAACACCTTCGGCTGGGAGATTTCCGAGGAAAACATCTGCCTCACCAGCGGTGGCCAGACAGCCTTTTTCAATCTCTTCAACCTCCTCGCCGGGGAAATGCCCGACGGCTCGCACAAAAAAATCCTACTCCCGCTCGTCCCCGAATACATCGGCTATGCCGCCCAAGGACTTGACCCGGACATCTTCCGCTCCGTCCTCCCGGAAATCGAAGAAACAGCCCCCCACGAGTTCAAATACCACATCGATTTCTCGAAGCTCAATATCGCGGACGACATCGCCGCCATTTGCGTCTCCCGCCCCACCAATCCCACGGGAAACGTCCTCACAGACGAAGAACTCCTCCATCTCTCCAGTCTGGCAAAAGCAAAAAACATCCCCCTCATCATAGACAACGCCTACGGAGCACCCTTCCCCGGCATCATTTTCACAGACGCCACCCCGCACTGGGACGAACATGTCATCCTCACCCTCAGCCTCTCAAAGCTCGGCCTCCCCGGCACACGCACCGGCATCGTCATCGCTCCTCCGGAAATCATCCGCGCCCTCTCTTCCATCACAGCCATCACCGGCCTGGCAAATCCCGGAGCCGGCCAGCAGATCGTCCTGCCCCTCATCGAGAGCGGAGAAATCCTCTCCCTCAGCCGCGATACCATCCAGCCCTTCTACAAAGAAAAGTCACACCTCGCCCAGCAAGCCGCTCGCGAAATATTCAGAGATGACTTCCCCTGGCGCATGCACCGCAGCGAAGGTGCCCTCTTCCTCTGGCTCTGGTTCCCCGGACTCCCCATCACATCCGCGGAACTCTACCAGCGCCTCAAGAAACGCCAGGTTCTAGTCATCCCCGGCCATCATTTCTTCATCGCCTGCGAGTCTTCAGACTGGTCTCACAAAAACGAATGCATCCGCGTCTCCTTCGCCATGGATGAAAACGTGATCCGAGATGGCCTCACCATCATCGCTGAGGAACTCCGCTGCCTTTACTAACTACTCCGCCAGCCGGATCACTACCTGACCGTTCTCGATCCGGAGTTCCTCGATACCTTTCAGCGCAGGGACATCTCCGAAGATTTCCTTAAGAAGGTCTTTCCCTTTCAGGCCACCTAGCCAGTCATTCGGCATGGAAGCCCCCCAGACAGTCAGGTCTTCCAGAATCAACGAAGGCCGGCCATCCATATCACCAATGATGAACCGCGCCTTCGCCTTCAGCTTCTTGCCACCCACTATGGGCAAGTCTTCGTCCATATCGGTTTCCAGCCGCGCATGGACTTCCCCTGTCCCAAGCGAGAACTTCAGTTTCTCACCCATATTGGTGTTCTGATTCAAAAGCCCGTTGAGCTCCCTTTCGGTGAAAACGATTTCCTTCGCACCCTTTTCATAAACGGGCTCGTCCAGACTCTCCACTTTCTCTTCCAACACCACTTTTTCATTCTGCGAGAGTTCCACGGGTTTGATCGGCCGGTTGAACCACCACCACATCCCGCCTGCAACCAGCGCTACAACGACGAGCAGGATCAGTCCGACAAGAAAGCATGACACCCCACTCTTTCGCTCATCATTTCTCGGCGCTTCCGGATGTGCAATCGGGGTCATCGGCTCTTCAGTCATGCCCCAATCTACCTCGTGAAACTTTCAGCGCAAGCCCTTCGCTCAATGTCACACTTTGCAATGCTCCCATTGCAAT